>OMJJ01000147.1 GCA_900299305.1 bacterium
AAAACGAATGGCACAACACACACACCTCACATCGGCACAACGCTATCAACTAGATGCTTTTGGCTACACGCTACTAAAAGGAGTACTCACCCCAGAAGAGGTAGCACAGACCAAAGACGCGCTCTATCGCCTGAAAGCAGAACCCGACCTCTCACAACACCGCGTCTATACCCGTAAGCAGGGAGACCACTTCCAACTCTTCGGGCATCTGGTAGAGTACGACCCCGCCCTCCTCAACTACGCCGCTCACCCCAAACTGGTTCCGTTGGTGGAGGAGTTGGTAGGGGGTGCGGTACGCCTAGAGGAGTCGGAAGCCATTATCAACAGGCGGAACCCATTAGCGGACATAGAGGCACTACGCTTGAGGCATAGTACTCCTACAGGCTTTCATACAGGAACCCGCCACGGTTGGGGAACCTACCATGAGCAAGAGCGTTTTCACTGCATCTTCGTTAAGACGCTTGCCTACCTTACCGATGTAGGGGCAGAAGATGGGGGAACTGCCGTCATTCCCGGTAGTCACAAAATGAAGTGGCGGCAGCAGGAGATGATAGACGCGGCTCTCTCGGATACCAGCCTTATTCAGCAGGTAGTAGCCGATGCGGGGGATGTACTTCTTTTCGCCGAATCGTTAATACATAGTACTACCGAAATTCTTAGCGACAAAGAGCGGGTGATTATCGTCTCTGGTTACACCCCACCTATGCTCCGCGAGTGGATGGGCAATGAGATAAGCGCAGAGTTTTTGGAAACACTGCCCGAACCGATACGCAAACTCCTCTCTGGTAGCGACAGTTGGAACTGGCGCAGGAACTACCCTCTTTGAGTACCGAAAACGACTTGCCGCGCCGTCATAGGCGTACCGTTCAGTTTCAGCCGCCCCCGCCGATAGTGCAGAGGGAAGAGGTGGAGCCTCCGCCTCCCAAAGCCGTACTCGCCCCCTGCCCACGGTGGCTTCAGGTAGCCGCGTTTCTCTACGCGACTCTGCTACTCGCGCTCTCTACTATCAATCTACTGGGGTCGGATAGATGGTGGTGGTCGGCACTCAACCAGTACCTTCCACAGTGGGTATGGGGGCTAGTACCCGTTGCCCTCGTTCCTATCTATCTAAAACAGTGCCGCCGTGCTATTTGGATGCCGATAGGAATGATTTTGTGGGTACTCATTCCGATTATGGATTTCCGTTTTGCCCTTATACGTCCTACTACAGTAGACCAAAAAGGGACATACCTGCGCCTAATGACCTATAACGTGAAAAATGGTCACTATGGGCATAGTCAAATGACACACACCATAGAAGAGGCGAACGCAGATATTATCCTACTCCAACAGGCACACGGAACCTATAAAGATGAACTCGTTACCTACCTCAATAAGTACCATGTTCAGAGGGTAGACCAGTATATCTTTGCTTCCAAGTTTCCTATTTTAGAGTCGAGTATCCAAGACCTCTCGGTGCTACCCATGCACCTCGTTGCGTTACGATGTAAACTCGCTATCGGAACCCGTATTGCTACTGTCTACTCGGTTCACCTGCTATCGCCCCGTAATGGTATATCGGGGATACGGAAAAGCAGTGAAATCATGTACTGGAACAACCGTATCCGCCAAATTCAGGGCTATCGGCTTGCAGAGTACCTCCGGCACGAATGGGGCCCCGTACTCCTTGCCGGCGACCTAAATACCCCCGTACAGTCTAGCCTGTCCGAACACCTCTCCGATGTAAACCTCTATAACGCCTTTAACCTTGTAGGGCGCGGTTATGGCTACACCTACGGGCATACTCTCCCCTTACGGCACTCCTTTGCGCGTATCGACCATATCTACCTCAGCCGAGACTGGGTAGCCCTGAACTGCTTTACCGGAAGCGCAGAAGGCTCCGACCACCGCCCCCTTATCGCCGACCTTTTTCTCCCCGAACACTAAGTACTTCCTATTACAGTGTTCACCATCACGAGAACCCCCTATGTTGCTCAAGGTTTCTGCGTTGTTCGTCTTTGTGGCGGGGGGGCATTGCTTTTGATGGCGATATTCAAGGTAGCATACAGTGCGAGATGGGTGCGTTCCAGAGCCGCCATTGTCAGACTAACCCCTCTGATGCCCAGTTTCGCCGAACTGTCTTCCCCTCTCTCCGTTGTATTCGAAATCCCTGTCAAAGGTGATATGTTGATACGGAAAAACGCCCCTTTCGGTTGATAACCAACCTCAGATGCGGTTTGCTCCATCAGAACAAACTGGAGAGCGACTCGTTGCTTTTGTGTCAACCTATCCAGCGAGAGACCACCGGCACTCATCGCCGCACGTTTCTGCTCGTCGGACAAGAGTTTGAAGACACTCAGGTAGCGAGAGGCAGAATAGGCACTTCCTGCTTGTCTTAAACGGCGATAGGCTACACGATTGGTTGTAGCAAGTTTCAAATCTCCCTTCACTGATGCCGCTATTGCTCCAAGCCCCTCTATTTGGCGTGGTGTCAGTTCGGCGAGTGCGGTCACGGCGGTAGCGTCCAGGGTTTCAGTAGTCTTCAACTGCTTTTCTAGTAGGGTGAGAGTCGTCTGCGGGACTTCGTATAGGCACTCAAGAAACCACGTTCGGCTACGGAACAACAAGGCTCCATCCTGATACCACCAAAGGTAGTGATAGCGTGTGCAAAGCGCATCCAGTGCCTCTGGAAGCGACTTCTTCGTGAGGTTGGGCATTGGGAGGTCGCCCCTATCATGAGGGGTTAGTAGATAGGAGTAACTGTCTGAGTAGATAGGAATATCAAGATGTTCGGAAAGTTGAGCAAGTACCTCGTTCCAGGTTGCCTCCTTCCACTTTGTGGTATCTACCGATTCAGGGAAGGGCAAACTCTCTAGTTCAGGATATTGTGGAGGGGGTTGCGTTGCCGAGTGGGTGTAGGGGTTGCCACGCACGGGCAGAATATCTAACGACATATCCCGTTCCTCCCCCATATTCGCACCAGCTACCTGCATTCCACCAAAACCGAAACCGCAGTTTAGAACACACGCCCTCAGCGGGTCGAGAGGAAAGTAGAGGAAAATACCAAATTCACGAGCGAACTGAATGACTTCGTTTCGCCGTCCCTGTAGCCCGTTCATGTCCTCTTCAGGAGTAGCCTCCATGCCCCTCGATGCGTACTGTGCTAGTTGCAATACCAGCCTCAACTGCATCTCATTCATAGAGTGTGTGGGGAGAAAGAGCCGTTGATTCTCAATACCCTCGAATAACTGCTCGTCGGAAAGCGTACTGAGGAGTGTGATAGCCGTCCGGCAGGGTGCGTAGTGAAGATAGAAGAGGTTGCCGTTTCGGAGGATAGGGTCGTCCGGTTTTTTATTTTGCTGACGGAGTTCTGCCTCGAGTTTTCGGAACGCTTCGGGGCTGGTTTTCAGGTACTCCGTCAACTTGCGATATGGCGCGATAGCAACCGTTTTCACTTTCGCTCGAAGGGCATCCCGAATGCTCTTTGCACGGTAGTAGTATTGGAAGGAGTAGCCTTCGGGATGTTTTGCATTGGGAAGGGGTATCCAAATACCACCAAGTAGATTAGCGACATCCCGTGTTACGAGAGCCGTGGAGCGATCCTTGAAGAAAGCGGAGACACGCTCCTCTTGAATATCGGGTCTGACATCTAGAAATTTACGATTGCTCCCCTTGAGACGACGAAACAGACTCTTCACTGCAAGATGTTGAATATGGAGTGAGTTGCTCACCTGATATTCTGGCTCTTTTGCCATCTGCACCTCATCAGACTGTGGTGATAGGGTAATGGACACGCTGTCGCGTTGTGCGTGGGTGAAGGAGGGAGCGAGTGCAGACGTGTGCAGGATACAGGTCAATAGTATGAAAGGTTTCATAGGCGTTTCTTTTAAGGGGAATGGAGGCGAGCCAGATACACAAAGAACGCTAGTTAGACGTGATTTGACTCTGGAAGGTTACATGTTGTTCCAAGCAGTCCCAAAACGGATTTCTAACGTACCCTCAAGAGTTTAGGTAGTGACATCAGGTATTTCGCTATGCCAAAATGCTTTTAAGGAGAGGATTGCGCTGAGACTCGTAAAACGGAACTTGACAAGGTGGGTAGGATTCGGTTTTAATATACATTGGACATCTTTTCAAAATGAGGCAACCCATTTGAGTATCCC
>OMJJ01000148.1 GCA_900299305.1 bacterium
GGAGAAGACGACGCACTACGATGAGGTCGATACCCGCCTTGTCAAACTCGCCAAAGTACTAGAGGGCGCAATTGTCACCAACGACTTCAACCTAAATAAAGTGGCGGTACTACAAGGAGTACAGGTGCTAAACGTCAATGAACTGGCGAACGCCCTCAAGCCCGTAGTGCTTCCCGGTGAGGTAATGCGTGTGGGTATTGTAAAAGAGGGAAAAGAACTCAGCCAAGGGGTCGCCTATCTGGACGATGGTACAATGATTGTAGTCGAAGATGGTCGCCGTTACCTCAACGAGACTATGAACGTTATGGTGACAAGCGTCCTACAGACGGCAGCTGGTAAGATGATATTCGCCCGCATCAAGCAGGATAACGAGATAGAACAGGATTACGAGAATGACGGCAACGGGAGTGGGAGTGGTTATTCCCGCCGCGGGACGAGCAAGAAGGTTCGGTAGCGAACAGAACAAAATATGGGCAGAAGTTGCGGGGCGAACCGTGCTGGATAGAACGCTGACGGCGTTTCAACAGCACCCTGCAATCTCTGGTATCGTGGTAGTGGCGGGTGCGGACGAACTAGAACGCACTCGCCAGTTTGTTGCGGCGTTCCCCAAAGTACTCCTCGTAGTAGAGGGAGGCGACACCCGCGCCAATTCGGTACGAAAAGGCTTAGAGGCACTTCCTCCCGACTACAGCATGGTGCTAGTACACGACGCGGCACGCCCCCTAATCACCCCGCAGGTGATAGATAACGTAATAGAGGGCGTAAAACGTGTGGGCGGGGCGGTTCCCGGTCTCCCTCTCTCGGATACCGTTAAACGGGTAGGGCAAGACGGCTTGGTAAAAGAGACGGTAGCGCGTTCCGCAGACATTGAAGGAGAGAGGATTGCAGGGCTAACCGCCGTCCAGACTCCGCAAGGGGCGCGGATAGAGACCCTAAAAACGGCTTACGCTCGGTTCGATTTCCAAGCCGCAGAACCTACCGACGAAGCCTCATTACTAGAAGCGGCGGGGTTTGCGGTTGCGGTGGTACAAGGCGACCCCTCGAACCTCAAAATTACCCGCCAAGAGGATATTGCACTGGCAGAAAGACTTCTCTCCACCTCTCCGCAACCTATCGCTTCTACGCCTAGCGGCGAGATACGCACAGGCTTTGGGTACGATGTGCATACCTTCTCCGACCCCGCTTCGGGGCGCAAACTGTTTTTGGGAGGGGTAGAGATTCCTCATACCTGCGGCTTGGAAGGTCACTCCGACGCAGATGTTCTGCTACACGCCGTTTGTGACGCGCTCTTGGGGGCGGTATCGCTAGGCGACATCGGGATACTGTTTCCCAATACCGACGAGACCTATCGGGGTATCTCTAGCCTAAAACTACTTGCGATTGTAGGCGAACGGCTTGCACAAGCCGGCTGGCAAGTCGTTAATATCGACGCAACGGTTGTCGCGGAAGCCCCCAAACTCATGCCGCACCGCCCTGCCATGCAAAATGCGATGGCGAACTGTTTGGGTATCGACCCCACCCGCGTTAGTGTAAAAGCCACCACCTCCGAAAAGATGGGCTTTGTAGGACGGCGCGAGGGCATGGCGTGTTGGGCTACCGCAACAGTACGCGCTTTTTAGCCTCCGCTCTGCATACAAAATCCCCCTCCTACGTGTCTAGTGTACTAACAAACGCAAGGAGACTCTACATTGGAACACCTACCCGAACTCACTACGGAACGCCTTTTACTACGCGGATTTCTGCCCACCGATGCCCCCGCCGTCCAGCAACTTGTTAGTGCCGCAGAGGTCGCCGATACCACCCTCAATATCCCACACCCCTACCCCGATAACGGTGCTGTCGAGTGGATTGCCACCCACACCGAAGGGATTCGGAACAGAACCGACCTCTCTTTTGCTATAGTACGAAAAGAGGATGGTGTTCTTATGGGGGCAATAGGGCTACACCTCAACACAAGGCACAATAAAGCGGAGACAGGCTACTGGATTGGAGTACCTTACTGGGGGCAAGGCTATGCTACCGAAGCATTGCGCCGCCTACTGGCTTGGGGCTTCGAGGAGTTGGAACTGAACCGTATCTACGCGGGCTATTTTGTTCGGAACCCTGCCTCGCGCCGTGTACAGGAGAAGAGCGGTATGACCTTCGAGGGTATCATGCGGGGAGATTTGTGCAAAAACGGCAACTATGAAGACCATGGGATGTGCGCCATTACGCGCCAAGACTACCTGAACTCTAAACGGTAAGGTGAAGGGTTATCCGAGTTTCGAGAGTACCTAGTAAGGAGATTTTTGCCAACCCGCGGCTTGTGCCTCCGCTTCGGTACGGAAGTAGCGTTCTCCGCGTCTGGGGTTAATTCTTGTCTTATCGTAATCTCTAGTTCCCGGCAGATGGTAGTATTTAATGCCCCGATAGGAGACATTGCCCTTAATCAACCCCTCACCTACCTCTCCTGAACTACCTACCTCGTTTAACCCACCTACTTCATTTCCCTCTGCTGAAGGCTCTTCTATGGGCGTTTCCGGTTCCTGCTTTTGTGGTTTGGGTTCTTCTATATGCTTGGCAATAGGTGAGGCAGAGGTCTGCGGTTTAGGAGTATTCTTACTTGAGGGAGAAGGCTTGCTCTGTTTTGTAGAAATGCGCGTTTGGGAACTGGCAACCTGTTTTGGAGGAGTTGATGTCAGGGAGTGTAGTGCGGCTACAGGTGTATTGGCAGGTTGCTTGCTGTTCCAGAGCGTATATCCTACCCCTATGCCTAAACCAAGTACAAACAGGAGCACTCCCCATACTGCCCAATGCGGGGTACGCTTACGCTGAAACGAAACCGAAAGTTGAGCGGTGCTTGGCGCACTAGGAAAGGCGGCTTTTACCGCGCGTAGTTTACCATCAGTCTGAGTTTGAATCGCGAAGAGAAGAGTGTCCCCTTCCTTTGGACGACGCACGCCCGTAGGAAGTGCGCTGATATGCAAAAAAACGCGCGAACTCCCTTCTTCGGTCTCCAGAAACCCGAAGCCCTTTTCATCGTTCCAAAAAACCAAAGTACCGTGTTGTTTATTGGAAGGTAACATCGCTTCCCCCTTAATACAAAAGTGCACTTAACCAGTTATATAGTATCCTATTTTATTGTGTTCGTGATGCACATCGCGAAGAAAAATGATTTGGAGTCAGAGTTCGTACGGCTTTGTCGGGTATCCTTTACGTATCAGTAACGGAAAGGAGTAGGCAGCGTCCCCTTGTCTGCCTCTATTTTTTATGAACACTACTCAATACCGCCATGCCATTATCGGAACAGGACGACCTCGCGGTTCGGAGGGCGCAACCGGCTTTGGAATGGCACACAGCCACTACAAAAGTTTTCAGAACAGCAAACGGGTTAGCCTATGCGCTATCGCTGACATCGAAGAGAGCCACGCCAAAGCGTTTCTCGCCGACTATAACGAGAGCGCAACCATCTACCACGACTACCGCGATTTGATACGCGAAGAGAAGCCCGACATTCTCAGTATCACCGTATGGCCCCACCTCCACGCCGATATGACCGTTGCCGCCTGTGAAGCGGGTATTCGCGCCATTCACTGCGAGAAGCCAATGGCACTCACATGGGCAGACGCAAAGCGCATGAAGGCGGCGGCAGATGCCAACGGCACTATCCTCACCTTTAACCACCAACGCCGCTTCCTAGAACCGATTCGCACCGCCGCCGAGATGATTCACCGCGGCGAACTGGGCGAACTGCTCCGCATAGAAGCACAGTGCAACGACCTCTACGATACGGGTACCCACTGGCTAGACATGATGCAGTACTTCAATCAGGAGTCGCCTATCGAGTGGGTGATAGGGCAACTGGATAGTTGGGAAGACCGCCGTATCTTTGGGGCGTTGGCAGAAGGGCAGTCTATTATTCACTACAAATGGACAAACGGGGTACGCGGCTTGATGATAATGGGCTACGAAGCGAAGTGGGACTGCTCTTTCCGTGTTACAGGTTCGACAGGGATGCTGGAACTGCTCTACACCCGCCCGACACTGCGTGTGCGTCTACAAGGCGACTCCGATTGGCGTTTTATAGATAGCAAAGAGGGGCTTCACGACGAGGTATCCATAGACCGTGCTTGCGCCGATACCATTCGCGCCCTAGATGAACCCGGCTATGTCCCCATGCTCTCCGTAGAGAACGCCATTCGCCACACCGAACTGATTTTCGCCTCGTACTACAGTAGCCTATTCCGTGGACGTGTGGATATGCCCCTCAACTACGACGAAAACGCCCTTAACGACATGGTAGCACAGGGCTTGCTGGGTCCCAATCGGGTACGATAGAGGAGTGGTTAGTAGCCGATAACAGGCAGGAGCGATGTGATGTTTAGACTAGATACCCAAAAACCGGTACACCTGTGCGACGGAATGACCCGCCGCGACTTCTTCCATGCAGGGGCAATCCCTCTGTTGGGGCTTACGCTTCCCAACATGATGGAGATGGAGGCGCAAGGCACTATTCCGAAAGATAAAGATGTCAACTGTATCATGCTGTTTCTGCTGGGTGCGCCTAGCCAACTAGATACATGGGATATGAAACCCGATGCCCCCGCCGAAGTTCGAGGTCCCTTCAAACCTATCAAGACGAACGTACCGGGTATCGAAATCTCGGAGATATTCCCGCGTATGGCGCGGCACGCCGATAAGTTCTCCATTATTCGCTCGGTATACCACACTGCCGCCGCCGTCCACGATACCGGTCATCAGATGATGCAGACGGGGCGGCTCTTTACCGGAGGGTTGGAGCATCCGCATATCGGAAGTGTGCTTCAGTATGTAAAGGGTTCACGGGGGGACGTACCTGCTCATGTCCTCCTACCGCGCCCTATGGGACCCACCGGTGGAAATCTACCGCATGGGCAGACCGCGGGCTATCTTGGCAAGATATACGACCCCTTCGTACTCAATGCCGACCCCTCTGCGAAAGATTTCAAAGTTCCCGACCTACTTCCCCCCGACTACATCAACGCGATACGGGAAGATAGGCGCAGAAAACTACGCGAAGCAGTAGACGGCTCTGTCTCCGCATTTGAAGCCAGTGCCACCGCCAAACTGATGGACACCAACTTCCAAAAAGCGTATACCCTCATGTCCTCCACAAAGGCAAGAGAGGCATTCGACCTCTCCCAAGAGAGCATGGAGACCCGCAAACGGTACGGCATGAACAAGTTCGGGCAGTCGTGCTTACTAGCACGGCGGCTTATCGAACGCGGGGTACGCTTCGTCACTATCAATATGTTCGAGACCGTGTTTAATGAGATAACATGGGATATTCACGGCTCTGCCCCCTTCACCCCCATCGAGGCATACAAAACCCTCTGCGGACCTTGGTTCGATAACGGATACGCCTCGCTGGTAGAAGACCTCGCTCAAAGAGGGCTGTATGATAACACTATCGTAACGGCAATGGGCGAGTTTGGGCGTACCCCCAAAATCAATCCAGCGGGGGGACGCGACCACTGGCCCCAGTGTTGGAGTATGGTCATGGGGGGGGGTGGTATCAAGGGAGGGCAGATTGTGGGTGCCTCCGACGAGATTGGCGCGTACCCCAAAGACCGCCCCACCACTCCCGCCGATGTCGCCGCGACCCTCTACTCTGCGCTTGGCATACCGCTCACCAAAGAGCTGCCTGCGCCAGGCAATCGCCCCGTACCCGTAGCAGACTACTCGGCGCGTCCCATTCGAGAACTGCTTTAGTTCACACTAAACAGCCTCCCTCTCCTTTTTTTGCTGAGGAGAGGGAGGCTGTTTTTTACCCCACTACTTAGAGTTCAGTACCGCCTGAGCCGCGTTGTATCCCGGCGCACCAAACACACATCCCCCCGGATGCGCCCCCGAACCACATAGGTACAACCCCTCTATAGGGGTATGTGCGCCTGTAAATCCTGCGCCCGGCTTGTCTCTCCAAAGGTAAGGGGGTAGCAAATCGCCGTGAAAAATGTGTCCACCCGTTAGCCCAAAACGCGCTTCGAGGTCGCGGGGGGTAAGCACCTGCCTATGTAGGATAGAGGCGGGAACGTTGGGGGCGTAGCGACCCACTATCTCTATTACCCTATCCGCGAACGCCTCCCGCTCGGTGTCTAAGTCCAGCCCTGCCGCAAGGTTATACGGGAAGTACTGCACGAACAGCGAAAGAATGTGCTTTCCGGGAGGGGTTAGGGTCGCATCGGTGGCGGTCTGTAGGTAGACCTCTATCATCGGCTCTTTGGAGGGGTAGCCCTGCTCTGCATCGTGCCACGCCCGCTCCAGATAGTCCATATCGGGGCAGAGGTGAACGGTTCCTAGATGTTCTGCCCCCACCACGCTCTTATCTTCGCGCTTGGGTAGGCAGGTGAACTGAGGTAGTTCCGAGACCGCAAGGTTGATTTTTGCGGAAGCCCCTCCCTTTGTTTTGAGGTCAGTCCACAGTCCCGGCTGTCCCTTGAAGGGCGCATCGTCGCCCAAAAGCGTTACGAAAGTACGGTAGGGGTCGGCGTTGGAGAGCACGGCGGGGGCGAGTATCTGCTCACCGCTCTCCAACTCCACTCCCACACACCTGCCCTCTTCCAACAAGAGCCGCTTTACCGACGCAGACAGGCGAATCTCGCCCCCCTGCTCTCTCATGAACTGCGCCAGCCCCTGCGTGATGTTGCCCATACCTCCGCGCACATACCCCCAAGACCCCCGCGAACCTAGCACCTTCCCCATGTAGTGATGCACCAGCACATACGCCGTCCCCTGCGACGAGACCCCGCCATAAGTGCCAATCAGCCCATCGGTGGAGAGAATGGCTTTCAGGCGTTCGTTTTGGAAGCGTTTGTCTAGCAGGTTTCGCACACTGCCTACCATAAAGTCGTCGAACAGGTGAGCGATACCTGCGTTTGCAAACAGAGCGCGAAGTTCCGATTCCGTCGGAGGCTCCTGCATCATCACGGCATCCAGCACGGTTGCCACTCGCTCGACATCCGCCTCAAAAGCGAAGTAGGCATCCACATCCTGCGGGGTTTCGGCACAGAACGCGGTGAGTTCCGCTCGCATCTTCTCCTCATCGGGGTAGAAGTGCATATAGTTGCCGTCTAGGAAGGGGGTAAAGCCGGAGGTCTCACGGCGATACACCTCAAATCCGTACTTTTTGAGTTCGAGGTCTTCGATAATCTCCGGTAGTAGAAGGCTACACAAATACGCCCCTACCGACACCCGATACCCCTCCCAAACCTCCTCCGTTACACACGCACCGCCCACAATGTCGCGCCGCTCTAGCACCAGCACCCGCTTTCCTGCCTTCGCCAGATACCCCGCCGAAATCAGCCCGTTATGTCCCGCCCCTATTACGATTGCGTCGTAGCCTGTTCCTGCCATTGCGACCCCCAGAAAGAAAAAGTTTATCCCCTACATTATCTCACAAAACGCCTGTATGCGAGAATGGTAGAAGGTTTTTCTGCGATGGATAGGTAACTTTACCTCATGAGCAGGCAGAACCCTCTTCCTACTCGCAATGCCGAACCTCTCTTTTCACTTTCCCCTTGCCTTTGTGCAAAAGGAGTAGATATGGGACTGAAAACACGATTTACACAGTGGAATGCCAAACGGAAAGAGCGCAATAAGTACAAAGTAAGAGCACTCTACTATAAAGGTGCGTGGTATTTTGGAGAAACCCTACAGGGTCGAGAGCATGGGCAGGGCAGAATGGAGTGGGATGATAGTGGGGAAGATACAGGGCGTTCCTACGTAGGCGGATGGGAATACGGGAAAAAGCATGGGTACGGGAAGTTAGTTTGGGCAAAAGGGTCGTATGAAGGTGGGTGGGAATACGGAGAATGGCATGGATACGGGAAGTTGAGTTGGGCAGACATTTCTTATGAAGGAGGATTAAAAGAGGGTAAGAGACATGGTTATGGGAAAATAGATGGCCCGCCAGGCTATTTTTACGAGGGAGAGTGGAAAGAAAATATGATGCACGGGTTAGGGAAAATGAGATGGGCAAATGGTAACTACTATGAGGGAGAGTGGAGAGAAAGTATGATTCACGGGCGGGGTAAATACGTATGGGCAAATGGCGACTATTATGAAGGAGAGTGGCAAGAGGACAATCGACACGGGCAAGGGAAAATGATATGGAGTGATGGTGACTACTATGAAGGAGAATTCAAAGAAGGTGAGCGAGATGGACGGGGTAAATACGTATGGGCAAATGGAGACTACTATGAAGGAGAGTGGGTAGAAGGTGAGCGAACGGGACGGGGCAAAGTAGTATGGGCGAATGGCGACTACTTTGAAGGAGAGTGGGTAGAAGGTGAGTTACAAGAGGTGGCTTGATAGATTTCTTTTAGGAAGGGGAGTATGATGTTACGTTTAGGAGTGCTTGGCTGTGGGAATATGGCGTTTGGCTTGCTAGACCATCTGGTAAAAATGAACCGTGTGGAGGTTACTGGTATCTTCGACCCTAACCCTGCCCAACTCGCAAAAGCCGTAGAGAAGTACGGCGGCGACCCCATTACGACGCAAGCGGAGATAGCCGAGCGAACGGACTTCGACATCTACCTCGTTGCATCGCCCCCGCTGTACCACGAAGAGAATATCCTCGCAGTAGCCCCACATGGCAAACCTATCTACTCCGAAAAGCCCCTCTGTACCACGGTTGAGAGTTGCAACCGCACAATAGAGGTGTGCCGCCAGTACGGGGCAAAACTGTTTGTAGGGCAGGTGTTGCGGCTGTTTCCGCTCTTTTGGGAGTCGAAGCAGATACTGGATACTGGTGTGATAGGAGAGCCAAAACTCTGCTCGATTACCCGTGCAGGGCGCGGCGAATTCTTTAGTCATGGGTGGCGCACCAACCACTCTGAGACAGGGGGACTGCTGTTAGAGGTGAACTCGCACGAACTGGACTACCTCTACTTTCTGTTTGGAGAGGCGCAGAGCGTGTTCGCACAGGCGCACCAGTTAAACGGTTGGGGGGATGTGCTGGACGCGCTTTTGGTACAGATAACGTTTCGTAATGGGGCGATAGCCGTACTCCACAGTAGCAACTCCTCCCCTGTGGGTGAGTACCGCGTCCATATCCAAGCCACTAACGGGAATATGGTTCATGGCGGTTTTGGGGGAGAGATACAGTACCGTTCGTTCGATGCGACAGAGACGACTACGGTTCGCGCCGCCGACCTCAACTACGGCGACCCTTATGCCCGTGAACTGACCTCGTTTTTGGACTGGGTGGAACATGATAGCACCCCGCTCTTTACGGGAGAGACGGGGCGCGTGAATGTCGCGATCGCGGAGGCGGCATATCGGTCTATTGCCAGTGGGCGGGTAGAGGCTGTGGGCTAAACTACCTAGGGTGATTACAAAAAACGCCCTAAAAAGTCTTATTGACAAGCCCCAAGAGAGACCCTATAATAGTCCATAACGTTTTCCCCCAAACATTTGAACTCTAAATGCTCTTGTAGAGGTCAAATGCCAGTTGCAAAGAGGAAGTGTGTAATGAAAAAAAAAGTTCATCCCCTAATCGTTGGAGTGACGCTGGCTCTTGTATTTGCGGCGTTGGTCTATAATGGTTTTAAGGTCGCTACCGAAAAGCCTGTCTATATCGGCTTGAGTGCCCCTAATGCAGCGCGCCCGAATCGAACAGATATAGAAATCACGCCCAAAACCCCGCCTAAAAACGCCAAGGAAGCGCGAAATATGGGAATACCCGCATCCATTCCCATCCGCCCATAAGAAGTTAGCACGCCTCTTTCAGCACTGTCCCGTTTAGGGCTAACTCCTTATCAGTGTGTAACTACTCACGCTAGTCGATACAACCTAATCCACCTTGACCTCTTCCCAAAGTGGGAAGGGGCTTTAGAGAGACAAATTACGGCTACGTACTCAAAACCACTGTACGAAACAGGAAGGTCTTAACCCCCTCTAAATCTCCCCCTTAAAAACAAGGGGAGACTTGCAATGCACCCCTTACACAACCACTTTTGAGATTAAGTAAGCCTTTAGTCAGCAGTGCATTGGTCTTTCCCCTTGCGAAGGGGAAAGGTTGGAAAGGGGTGGGTTTTAACCTCCCTGCAAGCGACTACCTTACTTTACATTGCAATGCTAACCTAATTACCACACCCCTATTAACTTGCGAAGGGGATAAGGTTGGATAGGGGTTAAAACCTGACTACAACCACCCCCATACTGTCCTCTACCGCCGCGACCTATCTTGCAATATCATCGAGAAGATGCCCGAAAGTGCCCCCATCAGCACGGAACCGATAACCGCCGCAACAGGAGAGGCTACCGTAAACCCCTGCACCATGCCCGTACCTAGCATCCCAAAGAAGATGATGTTCAGTGCGAAGCCGAACAGCCCAAACGTAAGGCAGTTGATGGGCCACGCGAAAAACATGATGATAGGGCGAATAAAACTGTTCGCAAACGAAAGCGCAACTACCACCACGATAAGCGGGACAATGCTCGTGGCTTTAATCCCGATATGTGCGTTTGCGATAATAAAGAGCGCGAACACACTAGAGACCCAGTGCGCCACCCAGTTCCGAATTGCGGTTGTCATGCCGATACCTCCCCGAAAAATGTCTTCCTGTTCACGGTAGACGCAAAACACGCCCCAAAAGTTTCAACTCAAGATAGACCGCTCTATCGCTCTTGCCACCCCGTCCTCATACACCGATGCCGTTACGTAGTCCGCCAGCGCAATCAGTTCCGGCTGTGCGTTGTGCATTGCCACTCCCAAGCCTGCCCACTCTATCAAAGCCAAGTCGTTTAGGTGGTCACCAATCGCCATCGTCTCTTCCCGTGCAATGCCCAAATGGTCAATAAGGCACTTTGCGCCGCTCGCTTTGTCCACGCCCTTACGGTAGATTTCGATACCCCAGTAGTGTTCCGAACCCGACTGTAAAATGCTCACCTGACTCTCTAGCCGCTCTCGCACCACCGAGACAAGGGGGTGTATCTGCGCCCTGCTTCCAAACGTCGCAAGAGAGATAGCAGAGAAGGGGAGTTGTTCCAAGATAGCGGGGTAAGGCTGATAGCGGGGCGGGGTTGCCCAAGGTCCGGCGGGTAGGCTAGGATGATAGACGGCGCGAGAGGGCGCCACCTCATTCACAAGAGAGGCTTCGTACAGATATATCTGCACCCCTAGCCCAAAAACCTCCCGCGCAATCTCAAGGGTAACGTCGTCCGGAATCAGCGCACACAGTAGCACCTCTTCCGTAGCCAAGTTCTGCACTACTGCCCCGTTTGCCAGCACCGCATACCCCAAAGGGATACCGAGTTGCTCTGCTATCGGTTGCGCGGTAAAGCGGGCGCGACCCGTACAAGGAATAATGAGGCAACCTTGGGCATGAGCCGCCTGAATCGCCTTTCGGACGTTAGCAGAGACCTTCTCATCCGGTCCAATCAGTGTGCCGTCCATATCCACAAAAAGCGCACGAATGCGCGGAGAAACCGATTTGTCTTGTTTCATAACCCCCTCATTATACCCGCTGTAGGTGTTAAGGAGGCATTAACTTTTGAAGAGGGCGTACATACAAAAACAAGCCGCCCCTCCCAAAGCAAGGAGAAGCGGCTTGAACGTTTAGAGCAACCCAGCAAAACTAGTTTACGGTAAGAGTAGCCGAGCCAGTAGAGGTGTTGTAGGAGGTATCTCCTGCAAATACCGCCGTTATCGTGTGTGCACCTACCGTTGCGTTGCTGGGAACACTGTACGAGTAACGGGCATACCCGTCTGCGCCCGTTGTGCCTGTTCCCACCGCCGTACTGTCTATTTTGAAGGTAACGGTTCTACCAACAACATAGCCCGAATTACGAACATTCACCAATCGCGCCGACAAAGCCGCTACCTGCCCACGAGATTTGGTGGCGTTGTTCGCCGCTAGAGTCGTGTTCGCTTTCGAGATAGTCAAGGTTCCGGTAACACTCGAAGCCTTGTAGTTGGTGGTCGCATCGTACTGTACCAACAGGGTATGCGTTCCTGCACCCAGAGGCTGTATCTCATAACTCAAGGAGGCGAGACCGCTGGAATTGGTAGTCGCTTGTGCAACGTAGTTTCCGTCAATAAAGAACTTGACGGGTTGGTTATTGAGAAGTCCCAAGTCGGTGGTACGGGAAAGCCAACCACGTAATGCGGTAGTATCCCCGACGGTTCCGCTGGCGTTGGAACCTCTCATGCTAGTCTCGGTTTGAGCAACGGTGAGAGTAACCGCTTTGGAGTTTGCGGGGTCAAGTCCGTTGCTACCATCGTAGGATGCGATGAGGGTATGTGTTCCAGCAGTAAGGCTATCTGATATAGTATATGGGTTAACCTGGGCATACGTGAGTCCACTACCGTTATCTGTGGTGGTAGCGGTTCCGACGGTGGTTCCATCTATGGCAAATGTGACGGTGACACCTAAGATACCGGTTTGTAGAACGGGATTGTACAGCCTTGCGAGCAGTCGGCTTCGTTGTCCGTACTTTAGAGTGAGGTCGCTCATATAGATGGTCGGGGCACGGTGTAGTGCTAGCGAGTACTCAGCACCTCCCGCAATCTGTATTGCCTCATGATAACCTAATACGGTTAAAGGGGTGCTACTAGAGATGTTACTCCCATCGCCTAACTGCCCCTTGGCATTATGCCCCCAAGCATACACAGTCCCATCCTGCTTCAAAGCAAGTGAGTGGGAAACACCTCCTGAAATCTGTGTGATACCATTGATATTCAATACTCGAACTGGAGTATTACTGTCTCCGTGGGTTCCATCACCTAACTCACCAGAATAATTGTATCCCCACGCCCACACGGTTCCATCTGACTTTATAGCAAGGGAATGGGAATTCCCAGCAGCAACTTGAATGACATCATATAGACCCGACACTTGCACAGGAGTATTACTGTCATAATTGGTTCCATCTCCCAACTGACCATAAAAGTTTTCACCCCATGCCCAGACGGTTCCATCTGACTTCACAGCAAGAGAGTGCCGGCCTCCTCCTGCTACATGAATTATGTTCGTGAGTCCATACACCTGAGTAGGTCCGCCATTGCTATTGTGCCCATCGCCCAGTTGACCGAAAACGTTCCATCCCCATGCCCACACAGTTCCATCGGACTTTATAGCAAGAGAGTGTAACTGCCCTGCTACAATTTGGGTAATACCAGAAAGGCTGGTTATCTTCATCGGAATATGGCTCTCTGATCCACCTGCACCCACCTCCCCAAGTTGGTTATCTCCCCAAGCCCACACGGTTCCATCAGATTTCAATGCTATTGAGTGAGATTCGCCTGCTGCAACCTGAATAATGCTAGAAAGACTCCATACCTGAGTGGGAACGTTACTATTCCTAGTAATTCCATTTCCTAGCCACCCGCTCATATCTGTACCCCAAGCGTATACAGTCCCATTTGATATCAACGCAACAGAGTGGCTAGTGCCTGCTGCCACTTGAGCAACAGACGTAAGCATTGGTACCATAACTGGCGTGTTACTACTATTGCCTCCATTTCCCAACTGACCGTAGCCATCATATCCCCACGCCCTTATTTGCCTATTCTGGGCACGGGAAGAAACCGACACAACCAGACTCATGCCTATTAGGGCGATAAAACGCAAAGTGCGTAAACGGCATTTCATGTTAGACGACCTCCTTCGAGTTATACGTGGCATCATTTGATATAAGTGTTACTTTTTAGATTGTCCAGCGTAAAGATTGTTGCACCTTTATTATGAAAACAGAGGTGAAAAACAGATTTATTCGGTGGTCGTCATCATTCCAAAGATAAGGCTTACGCGCAACTAAATACATGGGAATCCTGTCTACTTATTGAATCCTAAGCCATTTTCGGGTATTCTATTACCCCCCGATGCACAATGGCGTGGTCTGTGGAACACTTTGCCATTCAAAGAAACAGAGATTTCAGGGCAACGTTCCCTGAAACCATGACGAGAAGAAAGAAAGAACCCCGTGAACGACCCTACTGGTAACTACCCGCCCGCACATGGGCTATACGACCCGCAGTTTGAACACGACGCTTGTGGCGTTGGATTTGTAGCACACATCAAGGGCAAAAAATCGCACTCTATCTTGAAACAAGCCCTCAAAGTGCTGGTAAATCTGGAGCATCGTGGGGCGTGTGGTTGTGACCCAGAGACGGGAGACGGAGCCGGTGTCCTCTTTCAGATTCCGCATACCCTTTTCCATAAAGCACTCGCACAGCAGGGTGTTGCCCTCCCCGAACCCCAACAGTACGGGGTTGGTATGCTCTTCCTACCCCAAGACGAAGCACTGCAAGCGCAGTACCGCGCCGTCTTCAATGCCGTTATCCAAGAAGAGGGGCTAACCGTACTCGCATGGCGCAAAGTTCCCGTCGTTAGTGAGAGTTTAGGATGGCTTGCCCGCTCCGTAGAACCCGCCATAGAGCAGGTGTTTATCGGCAACGCACAGGGACTCAGTGCAGACGAGTTGGAGCGAAAACTGTTCCTCGTCCGCCGAATCGCCCAAAACCGTATCCTAGAGCAGAAACTGGACAAAGAGGAGCAGTTCTATGTCTGTAGCCTCTCGTGCCGTACCATCGTATACAAAGGGCTGATGCTCGCCCCCAAAATCGGCGCGTACTACCCCGATTTGCTCGATACCGATACCCAAACCGCTCTTGCTATCGTTCACCAACGCTTCTCTACCAACACCTTCCC
>OMJJ01000149.1 GCA_900299305.1 bacterium
GCGATTCCTACGAACGCTTTCGATGTCGTTATGCTGACCATCAACTTTCTGCTACAGACGGCGATTGAGTCGGTGGTTCCCCTCTGCCAAAAGCACGATGTGGGTACGGTGGTGATGATGCCCCTAAACCAAGCCTCGAAAACGTCTGGGCTGGTTTCAGTGGAAGCCGCACTAGAGTGTGTACGCCGCCATATCGCACAGGGCAACCTTCCCGATACTCCGCCTTACACAGATCCACACCTATTCGATTTTCTAAAACCGTACTCTCTTCCGGAAGCGGCTCTGCGCTTTGTGCTGGCACAAGAGGTTAGTTCTTGTTGTGTAGGCTTTCGGAGTACAGAGAGGCTACGGGAGAACCTAAAAGCCACTACGCCTCCCTACTTGGATGCGCCCCGCTACAACCAACTAAAGACGCTCTTTTCGGGGATTACTAGCCAAGTACGGTAGTTACATGGCATTTTGAGGCAAGAAAAAGGGGCTGAAAAGCACCCCCGTAAAATTTCTAGGAAAAACCTCGTTTTTTTACGGGGAGAACCCTCAAGCCCTCCTCTCATCGCGCCGACAATATAGGTAATTCGAGTTCACCTTCCTTCCTTGGGCGACAGGACGTAAGTTTTCCTGTCGCTTCTTTTTTTGTCTGGCTTTTACGGTTTTAGCGGTAGTTGGTAAACTCCACATCAAAGGGTAAATCTAAGCCTTTTATCAGCCGTTGCGCCGATTGTAGGGCATCTTTCTCTTTTCCCGTAATTCGTAACTCTTCCCCCTGAATCTGCGCCTGTACCTTGATACCTGCCGCCTTCAACTCTTTGACTAGTTTTTTAGATTCGTCGGTAGGGATACCCTGCTTTAAGGTGATAACTTGGCGTACCGTTCCCCCCGAAGCGGGTTCGATTTTGCCATACTCAAAGGCTTTTAGCGACAGGTTACGCTTCGCGAATCGGGCGCGGATAATATCTTTTACCGTCTCTAGGTGAAACTCATCATCCGAGATAACCTTTATCTGGTTGCCGTCGTGGGTAATGTCGGTTTTGCTGTTACGAAAATCGTAGCGGGTCTCAATCTCTCGGTTTACAAGGTCGATAGCATTTTTGACCTCTGTGAGTTCAATACGCGAGACTACATCGAACGAAAACTCGGTTGCCATTGTCTGTTTCTACTCTCCTAATGTCTCTCTACAACTTTTGAGGAGGCTCTCCACCGTCATCTGTAACGAGGTGAGCGCGTCCTCTATTTGGCGTACCTCTGCCGCGCTCCGGTTTTGGAGCGAGATACCCGTAAGCGAAGGCAGAAAGTCGAGTATCTTTTGGGCATAGGCAGAGAAAGCGGGGGTACTGGTAGTTTGTGCCTCCTCTAAGTCTGGGGTGGAAGGCTCTGCAAAGAAGTCGGCAAGATGGTCGGTGGGGCTTTGCATAATCTCTTCGGCGCGTTCGGGCTTTTTGCGGAGGGCTTTCACCAGTTTCCCTGTCTGCTCACCGGTCAGTTTTTCGTCTTTAATTTTCTCTACTACGGCAGTTTGCAGTTCGGGTTCTGTGTTCAGTTGTTTAAGGAAGCGGGCGTGTTTTTCGGTAAGCTGACCCTCTGCGGGGCGGTTTGGCGTGGAGATAACCGCCTCTCCTATCTCTTCGGGGAGCTCTAGTAGGTCTAGCGAGTAGCCCACTTGCCGCTCCGATAGCCCCAATCGCCGTGCTACCTCTCGATTAGTAAGGTGGAGGGTCTCTTTGATAAACTGGTAGGCGCGTGCCTTCTCTACGGGCTGTAGGTCTTCACGCTGTAGGTTCTCGATAAGTTGTTGGGTGAGGCGTTCATCGGGGGAGACCTCCGAAACGATGGTGGGAATGTTCGTTAGTTTCGCCATCTGTGCCGCTCGCCAACGGCGTTCACCCGTTACGATAGTGTAACGATTGCTTCCATCGACGGTAACAGTAATCGGATTGAGTACCCCATGCTGACGAATACTATCGGCAAGACCCTGAAGGCTCTCCTCATTCAGTTGCTTACGGGGTTGGGTGGGGTCTACTGCAATACGGTCTAGGGGGATGATTTGGATATTCACAGGGAAAGAAGCCTCCGAAAGTGTGGATGGATATTGTCTGCTCATGCAGACAGAAATCTGTTATTTGATTATAGTTCCTATCGCGGTTTTTGTCAACGTCGGGTATCCTAACCTAGAGGATAGTTTAGGGGGAATTCGGTGTATAATAGAGTAGGAACTTCCCCCAATTCTGAACTTCTAACGATGTGAAAATGGTATCTGAAGGAGAAACTCTCTATGCAATTCGGTAAACAGTTACGTTTGGTAGCGGCAAGTGCCTCATTGTTGGTATGTGCCGCGTCTGGTTTTGCTCAGGTGAACCCTGGTTGGGGTGCCTATGGCGGCAACCCTCAGCACACCGCTCTCTCTACTACGCAGGGGCAACGTCCGAAAGCCGTTCGCTGGTCAACACCAGTAGACCTCGCCCCGCCCTATAGCGGAAACGAGCTTTTTATTCATTACGGAACCCCCCTCTGTACCAAGAAGGGCAATATCGTGGTTCCCGTGCGTACCAACGCCAATAGTAACTTTCGGGTAGAGGTGAGAAAATCTGCCAACGGTGCGCTGATTTGGCAAGCAGATACCCAGTATTCGCTCCCTTCTGCGGGGTGGATACCGAGTTTTGGGTGTGCAATTCTTTCGGATGGTCGGCTTGCCTACCCCAACGCGGGAGGAACCGTTACGATACGCACTAGCCCCGATAGCGCGACGGGAGCCAGTACCACCGTTGCGTTCTATGGAACGAGCCTATATAACGCAGACAAAGCGACCTACGATGCTAACGTAAAAATCTCTACCCCGCTGGTAACAGATACCAAAGGCAATATCTATTTTGGCTTCCAAGCAACGGGGGCGACTACGGCGAACTTAGTAAGTGGGATTGCACGTATCTCGTCTACGGGGGTGGGTACGTGGAAGTCGGCGGCAGATGCTTCGGGCTGGTCGAACATGGCAAAAGTGGTCTTCAACTGCGCCCCTGCCCTTAGCAACGACGGCAAACAACTCTATTTTGCGGTGAACCACGTCAACTACGCCACCTTTGGCATTGGGTTTTTGGTCAGTGTAGACAGTACGACACTTACCAACATCGCCTCTGCTCACCTCAAAGATCCCAAAAGCGGTAACGACGCACTCCTGCCCGACGACGGAACCGCGTCGCCGACGGTGGGACCGGATGGAGATGTCTATTTTGGGATACTAGAGAACCCCTTCCCCGGCAACCATGCCCGCGGATGGCTACTGCACTATAGCGGCGACCTGCAAACCCAGAAGGCGAGTGGTGCGTTTGGGTGGGACGATACGGCTTCGGTGGTTCCGGCTACGGCGGTTCCTTCCTATACGGGCAAGTCTACTTATTTGCTTCTTACGAAGTATAACAACTACGTAGAAGGCGGTGGAGATGGCTCCAATAAGGTGGCTATCCTCGACCCGAACGATACTCAAACCGACTCGGTGAGCGGTGCAACGGTTATGAAGGAGATTTTGGTGCGAACTGGTCCCACACCGGATACTCGATTTGGTGCGGGCTATCCGAATGCGGTTCGAGAGTGGTGTATCAATACCGCCGCAGTAGATGCCGCCAATAAGTGCGCCTTTGTGAACAACGAGGATGGGGTTCTGTACCGTTGGGATTTTGTTACGAATACCCTGACCCATGCGGTGACGCTGACTGCCGGTATCGGAGAGGCGTATACCCCTACGATTATCGGGACAGATGGAACGGTGTACGCAATTAACAACGCGCTTCTGTTCGCGGTGGGTGTCTATCAGCCCAAACTGACAATAAAAACCTCCTCTGCGCTCATGGGTAGCCCTATTACCTTTGTAGCAAATTTTACTCGCAATGGCGATGGGGCGAATGTGGAAGGGAAATCGGTTGCGTTTACGCTGGATGGGGTGTCGGTTGGGAAGGCACTTACGGATGCAATGGGCAACGCGCAACTGGTATATAACCCACCCTCTACGTTCTTGGCGGGGAACCACACCTTAGCCGTGTCTTATGCCGGAGATGCAGACTATTCTAGTGCCGCTTCCTCACGGGTTATTCCGATACGCTACCAAACGGCTCTCGCGCTTCCCAGTGTAACGGGGGGACGGGGTATGAGTGTGAACCTACAAGCCACCGTTACCCGAACACTCGACGGTTTCAAAGTAGGGGGGCAGGTGGTCACGTTCAAAGTTGCTGGGGTGATAGTGGGAACCGCTACCACGAATACGGGCGGTGTTGCGACCTTTAGTTATGCGATACCCGCGACTGCCACCGTGGGGAAAGTTACTATCTCGGCAAGTAGCGCGGGGGATGTTGTGAATACGCCCTCCTCAGCGAGTGCAAAACTGACGATACAGTAGCCGCTATTTGTGATGTTGCGTTTGTAGAGGTGTTTGTGCCTCTACAAACGCATCTCCATCCAAACAATCTCATACTCTCCCATATAGGAGAGACCAACGTCTTGGAAGCCTAACGAGCGGTAGAGCGTGAGGGCGGGGAGTTGGGGGCTGGTGGTGTTTACAAGGAGGGTTGGATAGCCTTGCTCCTGCGCCCAAGCGATGACCGTTTGGGAGAGGGCTTTTCCTAAACCCCTACGCCGCGCACTCTCTGCGACTCGTAGTCGGCGTAACTCGGCTACCTGTTCGCGGTTTTGCCACCTTTTGGCGAGGGAGTGCGTAAGGGGCAGTATCTCCTCTAAAAGAAACTGTTGCCCTCCTGCCATGCCCACAATATCTCCATTTTCTGCCTCCGCCACCCAAAAGGCGTTGAACTCCTCCGCTATGGTACGGTTGGGGAGTTGCGGAGTGGGCATCCAGATACCTGTGTCTGCCTCTTTAGCTTTGTTGGCGCGTTGGTACATGGCATCTACTGCCGGCTGGTCTTCGGGGCGATAGGAGGCTACTTGTGCTTCCATCGCTATCATCGCTGCGTGGTCTGCTATTCGGTAGGGGCGAATACGAACTTCCATACAAAACCACCTCTTTCTAAGCCTCACTCGAAAACTATGACAAATCCTATCTATCTACTATCACACGACTTGGGTACTACGGGCGACAAAGCGACCCTGTTTACTTCTACTGGGGAGATAGTCGCCTCTGCTTTTGCACCGTACCCTACACATTTTCCACGCCCCGGTTGGGCAGAGCAGTGTCCCGAAGACTGGTGGAGCGCGGTCTGCATGGCTTCGCGAGAACTGTTAGAGCGTGTACCAGAGGCTTATGCCAACCTTGCGGGGGTAGGATTCTCGGCGATGATGAACGGCTGTCTGCTACTGGATAGGGAGGGCAATCCCCTCCATCCTGGACTGATACACGCCGATTTGCGTAGCCAAAAACAGGCAGAGCGTATCGCAAAAGAGTATGGCGATGCAGAAGGCTACCGCCTCACCGGTAATCGGATTGCCCCCTATTTTACCCTGAGTAAGTTGGCTTGGTTTGCAGAGGAGGAGCCAATCTTGCTAAATCGTGCCGCGTACTGCGTTCAAACAAAGGACTATATTGTTGGTAAGCTTACGAACCGATGGGGCTATACCGACTACTCGGATGCTTCGCTTACGGGCTGTTTTGATTTAGAGCGTAAGGAGTGGGCAGAGCCGCTTATTGAGGTTGGCGGGTTTCGTGCTTCGCTTTTACCGCAAGCACTGCCTTCTACTCACATCGTTGGCAGGGTAACACGGGAGGCGGCAGAGCAGTCGGGGCTACC
>OMJJ01000150.1 GCA_900299305.1 bacterium
AGACATCGCCCTTACCAAAAGCGGCGGCGGCTTCGCGGGTCGCAACCTGAAACAACTCTGCTAGTTGCACTTCGTCGTGAGCAACGCGCATACCGCGCCCCCCACCCCCAAACGACGCTTTGATGATAACAGGGAAACCTGCCTCTTTTGCCCACTCCACCGCCTCTTCTGCACTCGCGACAGGCTCCTTTGTTCCGGGAACAATGGGGATACCAAGTTCTATCGCTTTGTTACGTGCGGCGGTTTTGTCGCCCATCGCCTCCAAAACTTCGACGGAGGGACCAATAAACACGATACCCGCCTCTTCACAGGCGCGGGCGAAGTCGGGGTTCTCCGACAAAAAACCGTAACCGGGGTGAATCGCGTCTACATTCTGCCGCTTCGCTATCTGGATAATGGTATCTATATCAAGATAGGCTTTCAGGGGGTCGCGTTGCTCTGGGAGAGCGTAGGTCTCGTCCGCTTTATAGCGGTGGAGTGCGCCTTTGTCCTCTTTTGAGTAGATTCCGATGGTGCGAATCCCTAACTCGGTACAGGCGCGAAAAACACGAATCGCGATTTCACTGCGGTTTGCAATAAGAATACGTTGGAACGAACGGTAAGGCATTCGGGTCTCTTCCTAAGTGGGTGAAAAGTCTCTGTATAGGATACCCGTAATTGGGGGGAAATCGGCTTTTTGTGCCATAATAAATGACTGGAACAGGGTACGATAATAAAGAAATGATTGCTGTGCAAAAAGTTCTGAGAGCAAGAAAGCGTTTCAATCAGTAGTGCATTGAGCCTTTCCCCTTGTGAAGGTTGACAGGGGGATGATAAAAATGAAATCATTGCAATATAAAAGGATTTTGAGAGGTAGAAAGCCTTTTGTCAGCAGTGCATTGGTCTTTCCTAATTTGCGAAGGGCAGTGGGTGGTGGGAAAGGGGTGGGTTAAAACCTGACTACAAGCAACTACCTTCTACTCTATTGCAATAGTTTCCTACTCTCTCTTTCCCTCAGAATTGGGGGAAAGATGTCCTGCAAGGACAGAATGAGGGCTAACCTACTAACTACGGCATAGTGCTACAAAAACCTAAAACTCCCCTCACTTCATACAAAAAGTGAGGGGAGTTCATTTTTAATCCTTAACCGTTAGAGGTAAGGATTAGTTGATTTGGGTTCCGGGTACGTCGACGGGGATAACCGTACAACCTGCCGCCGCGGTATTGTCGGCACTGTCTAGGAGAGAGCCGCCACCGGGGATGGGGTTCCATGCGCCCCAAAGAGAACCGTCCGTATGGCTCCAGTCGTAGCCGGGCACTTTATAGAGACCGGATTTGGTGCTGTGTCCACCGGAAGAAGAGCCGTTTGCATCGCCGTTTACGTAGTGGACGTTTTTGGCATGGGAGTCGACATAGAGGAAGTTGGCCCCTTGGTTATGTCTCCAAGCGGTCTCGCTCTCTGCGTCGTTGACGGCGCACCAGCCCCATACTTTGCGGGGGTCGGTGGGAGGACTCCATGTACCAGCACTTGCGGCACAGTTATCGCGCTCGGTCAAGTAGATGGTGCGGGAGGATTCGGGAACATCCGCAAGGCGGCGGGCAGGGGTAACACCACCAGGAGCCGTGGTACACCAGTTGCCACCCATGCTACCGGGCATCGACCAAGAGCGGATGGCGGGTGCGCCACCGAGGGGGAAGAAGTTGGTTCCAGGAGTGATGTCACTGGGGCATCCTGTTGCCTGACCGTTTTTCATGTAGGGTTGGATAAGGCGGTCAAATGCAGTGCTATAACCGTCTTTATCATGAGAACCGGTATCGGAGTTGCTGGGGTTGGAGTTCCAGGGGCAGGTCTGCTCATCATAGTCCTGAGCATACATAAGGAGCGCGGTTCCACCCTGCTTCAGGTTGGAGAGGCAGGAGGTTTTTCGTGCCATCTCTCTTGCCTGTGCAAATACAGGGAAGAGAATCGCCGCAAGAATAGCGATAATGGCAATAACAACGAGTAGTTCGATGAGGGTAAAAGCCCTTCGTTTCATCTTCTCAAATCCTTTCTTCTAGGTACAAACAAGGTAACACACAAGGGTAAAGACTACAATTAGCGACCACCGGGCACCGCACCCGGAATGCCCATTTTACGCGCATCAGAGGCACTAGTAGGTGTTTTGGGAGTACCATTTGCAGACTGGGAGGAGTCCACATCTCTGTCTTTACGAGCGGCGTTGGGGGCACTAAGACCCGGATAGACCGGTTTGTCGGTAGCGGTCTTAAAACCAAAGTAGCCGATAAGTATAACTGCGATTGCGAGTATCACACCGATAACTGCTGGGTGAATTTTTTGCTTCACTCCATCACCTCCAGTTCTGTGTATAGGGTTTCGTCTTCTCTGTGTAGAACTATCCGTCTTTCAAGAAAAGCGTCGTATGGGGTTGGTAGAGCCAAACGAAGACACTCCTGCTTCTCCATATTGAGAACTGGTAGAGTGTGTTTTAGAGGGGTGAAAAGAAAAGAGGTGAAAACCGCTGTGTACTCCACACTCCCTATTGCGATTATACAACCTACATTTGGGCTTGTCAAGCATTTACGAAATCAGAAATAAAGAATCTTAAAAATATCTTTATTCTTTTGGCTACAGAGTATTTGTGTGCTAATTTTCGGGGTTTCGTAACCCTCTGCGCCCTACCAACGTCTAATGCCCAGAACCATATTAGGACGGGAGTACTATACCTTATTAGGAGGAAACCGCGATGCGAAATCATCTCGCCGCACTCTGCTTTCTGAGCGTAGGAGCCTCTCTCTGCTCACCTGCTCATGCCCAACAACCCCAAAAGAGC
This sequence comes from bacterium, assembly GCA_900299305.1. Classification (GTDB taxonomy): domain Bacteria; phylum Armatimonadota; class Chthonomonadetes; order Chthonomonadales; family Chthonomonadaceae; genus CAIJLM01. The sequence goes on from OMJJ01000150.1 coordinate 2,811, forward strand.
GAACTGACTCTTAGCCCCCTAGAGACCCAAGTACTAGGGCAAAACCGATGGCTTAAAGGGAGCAGTGCCGCTCTCCGCGTTATCGTAAGCAACCACGAAACCGGTAAGCCCCAAAGCGCAAAGGTCAATTTGTCGCTACTTCCCACTGTCTCAAGGGGGTTATTAGCACATCCTCTCCCCCTCTACTCTGGTGAGACCTCACGGTTAGGAACCCTTGAAGCGACCTTCCGTGTTCCTTCCGAAGCACCTGGTGCCTACCAACTGGTTGTCAATGTCGATTCGCCCCTCGGTAAAGAGGAGGTGAAGCAGAACGTGCAGATAGAGGAGTCGTTACAACTCATGCTCACTGCCGACAAGCCCCTCTACCAACCCGGTCAACTCGTTCACATTCGTACCCTCGCAATGGACATGGCGACCCGCAAAGCACTAGGTAACTTGCCTCTAACCCTAGAGGTAGAGGATGCCCGCGGTAACAAAGTTTTTAAGAAGCGGCAGAACCTCTCCAAGTTCGGTATCGCTTCCGCCGATTTCCAACTCGCCGACGAGGTGAATATGGGAACCTACACCATTCGCGCTATTCTGCCCCAAACGCAAGTAGAAAAAAAGGTGCGTGTAGAGCGGTATGTGCTTCCCAAGTACCGCGTCAACCTGAAAACCGAAAAAACCTACTACCTTCCCGGTGAGATGGTAAAAGGAACCCTCAGCGCGAACTACTTCTTTGGAAAGCCCGTCTCTAGCGGAGAGGTAACGCTAAATATCCGAACCATAGACGTAGGCGTAACGAGCCTGAAAGAACTCAAGGGCAAAACCGATGCTAAGGGCGAGTATAAGTTTGAGTACACCCTCCCGCAGTTCTTTGTGGGGCAACCTTTCGAGCAGGGTAAGGCGATTGTAGAGCTGGATGCAAACCTCAAAGATACCGCCGACCACCAACAGCAGGGGCGAATCTCTGTGCCTGTGGTCAAAGCACCCGTCCAACTGACCCTCGTACCCGAAAACAGAATCGTGGTTGCGGGGGTGGAGAACCGCCTCTATATTGCGGCAGGAACCCCCGACGGCAACACCCTAAAAGAGGCGACCCTTACCATCACCAACGACCAAGACAAGCAGAGTAACGTAACGCTGAAAACCGACGAACTGGGTATCGCGACCTACTCTTTTGTGCCGCAAGATAAACCCATGCGTATCTTTGTACAGGCAAAAGACAAGGAGGGGCGCAGTACCAGTGCCGAAATCGGTCTCTCTGCCCAAACCAATATACCGGGTGTCATTCTGCGCCTCGATAAGCCTATGGCGAAGGTGGGAGACCGTGTGCAGTTCCAAGCCCTCTCCTCTCAGAAGGGGGGAACTCTCTATATCGACGTGATTCGGAACCGCCAAACCATCCTAACCCACGCGCAACCGATGACGGGCAACGATACCAAGTTTCGCCTTCCCATCACCAATGATATGGTGGGAACCTTAGAGGTGCACGCCTACAAAATCCTACCCGACGAGAACATTATCCGCGATACCCGTGTTTTGGTAGTCTCTCCCGCAAACGACCTCAATATCTCGGTGACAGCCGATAAAAACGAGTACCGCCCCGGCGGAGAGGCACTCCTGCACTTCAAGGTACGCGACCCACAGAATCGCCCCGTGCTTGCCGCGCTGGGTGTCGCCATTGTGGATGAGAGCGTGTTTGCGCTTTCCGAACTACAACCAGGGCTAGAGCGCATCTACTTCCTGCTAGAAAAGGAGCTAATGGAGCCGAAATACGAGATTCATGGGCTACGCCCCACAGGTCTCCTACATCCCAACACCCTCCGTGATACCCCTCTAACAGAACTCTCGCGCCAAAGAGCGGCGACGGTGGTGCTTGCCTCCGCAGAGGCGAAGGTCAACTTCGATTTCCGTAGTAACACCTACAAAGATCGCTGGAACCAGATTCTTATGAAAGCGGTTCCTCTGATTGAGAAGGACTACCTAAAAATCTACGATGCGGTAGTCCGTTATCGTAACGAAAACAAAACCACGCTGACCGAAGCAGAGGGGCTACCTTGGCTAATTAAGAAGGGCTACCTTTCCCAAGAGACTACCCTAGACCCATGGGGAACCCCCTATAAGGTCGATTTTATGGGCGCACAGGCTTATACCTACTTCACTATCTCAAGCGCGGGTCCCGACAAGCGTTGGGGAACCGTAGACGATATTGCAGACATCAATCGCTATCGCGCCTACTATAGCCGTCGTGGAGGTATGGTCAGACGTGGATTTGGTGCTGGGATTGGCGGCGGTGGTGGCTTTGGCGGAGGTGGAGGGGATTTTGCACAAGGCTTACGTGAGGCACCAGCTCCTATGGCAATGATGGGGGGAAGGAACCGTGCTGTGTTTGATGACGGTGCAGTAGATAAGTTTGCCCTCATGGAGAAAGGTGAGAAGGGAGAGTGGGGAGTCACTGTATTACGAAGTATGACTGCTGATACCAAACTGTATAAACGGGCTACTGAAGGAGTAGACTCCGCCCCTCGTGTTCGCGAGTACTTCCCCGAAACCCTGCTTTGGAACCCCGAAATGCTAACCGATGAGCAGGGAGAGGCAGAGATTCGTTTGCCGCTTGCCGACTCCATCACCACATGGCGCACCAGTGTTATGGGCAACAGCATAGAGGGGCAACTGGGCAGTACCACTAGTTCTATCAAAGTCTTCCAAGACTTCTTTGTGGATATAGATTTGCCTGTTGCGCTCACCCAAAACGACAAACTAGAGATTCCTGTTGCTATCTACAACTATATGCCCGTCGCCCAAGAGGTGAAACTTACTCTTAAAGAGGAGCCTTGGTTTACTCTGGAAGGTAGCCCCATTCAGACAACCAAAATCGATGGGGGGCAGGTAAAGGTCGTCTACTACAAACTCACCGCGAAAGCGAACGGCAAACACGCCCTCATGGTGACGGCAAAAGGGACAAAACTCTCGGATGCTATCCGCCGTGTTATCGACGTACAACCCGATGGGAAGGAGAGCCGCCCTACTATCAATGACCGCCTCGAAAAGAGCGTAGAAAAGCACATCCAGATACCGGAAAACTCTATCGAGGGCGCGAGTACCATCTTCGTAAAACTCTACCCCGGCAGTTTTAGCCAAGTGGTAGAGGGGCTAGACGGGGTTCTGCGTATGCCTAACGGGTGCTTCGAGCAGACCAGTTCGACCACCTACCCCAATATCCTCGTGCTAGACTACATGAAGCAGAACAAGAAAATCAACCCCGAACTACAGATGAAAGCCGAGCAGTACATCAATGTAGGCTATCAGCGGCTAGTAACGTTCGAGGTGAAAGATGGAGGAGGCTTCTCTTGGTTCGGAGATAACCCCGCGCACCAGATTCTTACCGCCTACGGTCTGCTAGAGTTTACCGATATGAGCCGCGTACATGAGGTAGACCCTGCCCTCATCGCACGTACCCAAAACTGGCTTGCTGGCAAACAACATCCCGACGGCAGTTGGGAGGAGAAGAACGCGGGTATTGCCGAGGGGATTATCAATCGCCAAACGGGTGCGCTACGCTCTACTGCCTACATTACGTGGGCGTTGGCAGAGAGTGGGTACAAGGGGGCACAGGTCGCGAAAGGCGTTACCTACGTTAAGGAGAAACTGAGCGAGGCGAAAGACCCCTACACTCTCGCCGTCATTCTGAATATGCTGGTGCGTGTTGAGAAAGAGAGTGGGATTACCGAGAAAGTCGCGAACGAACTTATCGCACTAGCGAAAACAACCGACAAAACCGCCTACTGGGACTCGAATACCCAGACCTTTACGGGGGCAAACCAGCGGGGAGCCGACCTCGAAACTACGGGCATGGCGGCGTATAGCCTCGCACAGTGGGGGCGCAATACCGGCTTCCTAAATAAAGTGCTTACCTACCTCGTTCAGAGTAAGGACAGTTTTGGAACTTGGGAATCCACACAAGGAACCGTCTGGTCTATGAAAGCCCTACTGGTTGCAAGTAAAGGCGGCGGGGGAGGCGATAAGGCGAGTGTCACTGTGATTGCAAACGGCAAGAAGGCGACTACCTTCAACATCACCCCCGAAGATAACGACGTGATGCGCCAAATCGACCTCAAAGAGTTTGTGAAGGCGGGAGATAACGACATTCGCCTTGAGTATCAGGGCGAAGGCTCTCTGCTCTATCAGGTGGTGGGACGCTACTATACTCCTTGGGAGAGGGTAGAGGCACCGCGCCCTGAATTCCAACCTCTCGAACTAAAGGTCAACTACGACAAAACGAACCTAACGCAAGACGAAACCGTTACGGTAAACGTTACCATCAAGAACCGTACCGACAAAATCGCCGAGATGCCGCTTATCGACTTGGGGGTTCCTCCCGGCTTTACCGTGATACCCGATAAGTTGCAGGGAGCCGTAGAGAACAAGACGATTAGCAAGTTCACGGTTGCAGCGCGGCAGGTAATCCTCTATCTTACGGAACTACAGCCCGGACAGGAGGTACAACTGAGTTATCAAGTAAAGGCGAAGTACCCGCTACGCGCCCAAACCCCTCTCTCCAAAGCCTATCCGTACTACAACCCCGAAAAGGTGGCTACCGTTGCCCCCACAGGGATTATCGTAAGGAAGTAGTTTGCTAAAAGCGTTATGAGAGCATTATCCCGCTTGAAAAGACCTGAGAACCGTGCGCCAAACCTTGTAAACTCCGACCAGAAAAATTCCTCTCCTTACGAAGGAGAGGTTAGGTGAGGTGAAAAACCAAAGCGTTCCCATAACCAAGCAACAAAAGGGTCTGCCGCGTTTGGCAGACCCTTTTTCCCTGTCAAGTCCATAAGAAGAATGGAACAATGTTCTAACTTCTTAAGTCTAACCAGTTAGCGATGAGAGCGTCGGAAGAACCCTCCTACGAGAGAAGTGCTGTAAATGAGACGAAGCAACCTTTCTATAAACCTCTCTCGCCCCCAAATAGGTTTGAGCGTATTTGTATCGGAACAATACCACAGCAAAACGAAATGGGAGCGCAATATGCACCACAAAACAAATCGGTTCTTCGTTCGTCTATTAGCCCTAATAGGGCTTGTCACAGCCCTGAGCCAGACTGCTTTTGGTCAGGTAATATCGGATAGTTTCAAGAGTGCAAATCCAAACACCACTCTCTGGTCTCTCATTCAAACCGGCGGACCTAGCGTGGCTCAAAAAAGCGGGAAAGCGCAGGTCTTCTTTCCCGAAACCTCCGCAGGAGATATATTCTATGCCGGTTACGCTTCTATGCCCTGGATAGTAGGCGATTACGATATTCAAGTTGACTATGCACTGCCTGTCTGGCCCTTTGCAAGTGGCGTTCGTGTAGGTCTCTCCGCTGTCGCTACGGATGGAAGCGCGGTTATGGCGGCAGAGCGCGTAAGTTTCGGCAACAACGACTATTCCAGTGTGGGCTACCCAGTCGATGCCTATCTTGCCCACTATGTCCCTGGTGACGTGCAAGGCATTACCGGCACAAACGACCAGACGGGTACATTAAGATTAGCACGCACAGGCGACACCACAACGGCGTACTACTGGAACCCTAGCTCGAACCAGTGGGTGTATATTCACTCCGCGCAGACTTACAGCGGGGCGATTTACTTCGGATTGAGCGCATGGAGCCACGACTACTGTTTTACGAAACAGCGTGTAAAGGTTCACTTCGATAACTTCCGCGTGAATAGCGGAGCCGTGATTTTTCCCATAACCCCTCTGGGGTTGGACGCGCCGCTAGCTCCCCTTGCACCGCAGGGAACGATGCCGACTTTTCCGGCGCAAGCCTTCCAACAAGGACAGAACCTGCCCTTGAAGCTACAGCAGATGTCTGGCGGACAGGCAATGACTACTCCGCTGGTCAGTGCACCAAAAATTGTTGGCTTATCACGCGATGGCAAGAGCCTGGATCTATCTACACTCAATCTGGACGCTAAGGCTCCGCATACCCACAACGTTCTCTTTTCAACGAATAGCTGGTCGTGGGTGTACTGCCTACGAACGAAATCGCTACGGGTAGGCGTATATGTTATAACGCTTGAGATGTCGGACGGGCGCAGGTACGACGCGGGCTTCGAGTTGAAGTAGGCGGACGCTTACGCCTTTGTGAGTAAAAACGCTCTCTTGCGCTCTATGGCGTGCAAGAGAGCGTTTTGCGTGTTCGCTCCTCCACCTCTAAACTCTTGCCTGATGATAAGGCTTGATAAGGGTATGATAACAAAGAGACTATTGCAACACAGGAGAGTTTGAGAGGGGAGAAAGCCTACCAGAGTACAGTGCATTGGTCTTTTCCTTGCGAAGGGGAAAGGTTGGAAAGGGGTTAAAACCTGACTATGCGTGATACGCTTTCTCCTATATTGCAAGACTAGCCTACTTATCATACCCCTGCCAACTTGCGAAGGGCAGTAGGTGGGAATAGGAGACTACACCCCATAACGTAACGCAACCCTCTGCAAAAAGAGAACGCTAAGGCTTCAATAGCGGGTTAAGCAACGCATAAAGGGCTTCTCCAAGCAGCCTATGTCCGTACCCGTTAATATGCCCCGACCCCAAATGCGTGTTATTAAACCCATGGCATGGCTGTTTGGTTTCGTGGTAGTGCTGTGCATACTGAGGGCGCATATCCACATAAGGAACCCCTTCTGCTTGCGCCGCCTCTCGTAAAGAGACCTCAAGGAGGGGTAACTCGTTCAGGGTCTCCTCGTTATGGTAGTCCATCGTAGGCACATACACCACCGCGACATGAGGAAATGCTGCTTTTGCTTGTTGCATAAACCAACGCGCCTCTTCTGCAAAAGAAGAGGGAGGAGTCTTTTTCTTGGCAGAAGCAGGCTTACCCGAACCTGTATGCTCTTGCCAAATGTATTCTGCTCTGGTTAGGATGCTTAAGCGAGGGAGAAGGTTTGCAAACCGGCTCTGCTTTTTGGGGTTTAGAGCGATACTCAGTTCATTACCACTACGCTTGACGTAGGCATCTTTGCCCTTATCATAAAAGTCAGAAGTAAAGTCGCCCTCATTCAGTTGAATAACCACAAACTGCGGCTGAAGCCAGTCTGCCCACCCCTTCCCATAACTCAAGTAGTAGGCAGGACCTTTCCCAAACTGCCCTGCGTTTATCACCTGCACGTTGCTCTGCCCATGTCCCGCAAAAAGGCTCTCCGTCACCCGTTCAAAGGTCTCCTCTTCGCTAACCTGTGCCGCCATCGAATAGGAGTCACCCAAAACCAGAACTCTCTGCTTACTCTTGTCCTCAATATCGAACTCCGCCCCACGTGTATAGTGTGAGTTAATATGAGAGACAGCAAAGCCCTCCCTTGCCTCAATTATCGTACCGGGACGTGCCACAACCCCAAGATTTGCGAGCTTGAGGTAGCCCGAACTGCGCCCGCTAACAAACGAGAGTATCACCTCCCAACACAGCACCGCCAACCCAAATGCGGCAATCACACGAAGCCATTTTGCCATGCCAGAAGCCTCCTAAAACTGGAAATAGATAAAAGGCGCAGGTTGAGAGGGAGACCACAACAACAACGCCAACAGAATAAAGAACAGGCAAAACAGACCCCCAAACGTCGCAAGATTAAGGCGAAGTTTGGAGCCGTGCTTTACACCCACAATATGCGCGGCAACCACAAACGGAAGCAAAATCAGCAGAGAACTATACGTCCACCCAATGCCCGTCGTATCGCCCATAAAGAACATTTTACGTACCACTTGGGTAGCCGCAGAGAAGTCGGTAATACGGAAAAACACCCACGTAATACAGACAAACACCATCGTCATCAGCCAACTTACCCCTCTAAGCAGGGCATTTTCGGGAACCCGCTTCCCAACCCCCTCCGTCCACAACTTATGAACCACCAAACCAAGCCCGTGCATCCCACCCCATACCATAAAACTCCAACTCGCACCGTGCCACAGTCCCCCCAACAGCATCACCAGCATAAGGTTGATGTACTGGCGCACCTTGCCCTTGCGGTTGCCCCCCAACGAGATATACAGGTAGTCCCGTAACCAACTAGAGAGAGAGATGTGCCAGCGTCGCCAAAACTCCGTGATGTTTTTAGAGATGTAGGGCATGGTAAAGTTGGGGGGAATCTCTAGCCCCAAACACTTCGCACTCCCAATAGCCATGTCGCTATACCCCGAAAAATCGCAAAATATCTGTATGCCATACGCAATAACCGCAAGCCACAGCGTAGCCGCGCTATAGTGCAAAGGATGCTGATACACCTCATCTACAAACATAGAGAGTCTATCTGCGATAAGCACCTTCTTTACCAAGCCAAGTAAAAAGAACTGCCCGCCCCGTAGCAGGTTCTCGCCCGTCACGACTATGGGATGCCGTAGCTCCGGGAAAAACTGTTTGGGGCGCAAGATAGGACCCGCGATAAGGTGAGGGAAGAAGGCGACCAGTAGCGCAACCTCTCGAAAATCCTTCGCAGGTTCCGAAGTACCCCGATAGATGTCAACAATATAGCTGATAACCTCAAACGTGATAAATGAGATAGCAACCGGCAAAATAATATGGAGATGCCCCAACTCCTTACCGCCCAGCAGAGAAGAGAGTGAAGCCAAAAAGAAGTTGAAGTACTTAAAGAAACCCAGCACCGAAAGGTTAGCCGTTACTCCCAGCATAACCCACCGTTTGCGCTGTTTGGGGTCTTCTGCAAGGTGGATGCGTTGCCCAAAGTAGTAGTTTCCTACCGACATACCTGCCAATAAAAGCACAAAGCGAACATCCCAAAACCCATAAAAAAGATAGCTCATACCAAGAAGAATCCACTTTTTGGTCTCCTCGCTTTTCACCACCTTCATCAGTGTAAGCAGTAGAGTAAAAAACAGAACGTACTGAATACTAGAAAACGCCACTTCAGCCTCCAAACCAGAGTATTCCCCCAAGAGTGCAACCAAAACAAGGATACCCTATCGAAGAGCGAAGCGCAACCTATAAACCCCTCGAATTGGGTACAATAGAACCCTAGCAACCCAAGACCCAAAATCACAACCTGTATCCTAAGACCAAGCCCATGCTCTCTCCCAAATACGCGCCTCGTATTTTGCTCTGCCTGGTACTGCTCACGGCTCTCGTGTGGCTCTACCATGCACCCTCCTCTGCCGCAAACCTCGAACCCGTACCTGATGCCACCGAGTACGCCGTATCCGCACAACGAATTGCCCTCTATGGCAAGTTCGACATCGTTATAAATGGGCACTCCTACCCGCCGCGCTACCCCGTTTGGTTCCCGCTACTGCTTCTTAGCCCCATCTACTACGTTGCACCTGCCAATCTGGGCGCGGGGATATTCAGCGTGTTGGCGTGTGGGCTGGTGAGTATTGGGTTTGCCTATCGGCTAGGAAAGCGTTTGGGGGGAGAGGCAGGGGGAGTACTCTCTGCCCTCTTTCTCCTCAGTAATCTCAGTTTCCTGATGGGGTCGCGGCAGATAATGAGCGATGTACCCGCCATGATGTGCGGGCTTGTTGCGCTCTGGCTGTTTGTAAACCGTAAAGAGGAGGCGCGCCCCAAAGAACTTCTGCTTATCAGCACGGTTTGCGGATTAGGGTTTGCACTTCGCAATCTGTATGCGGCACTGCTACTGCCATTTTTGGTAATGGAGCTGCGCCGTAGCCCCCGTAATCTCAAAAAGCCCCTCCTTATGTTGCTAGTACCCCTGCTCTTCTTTGTTGCCACCGCCCTCTACAACCAACAGACCTTCGGAAACTGGCGGCGCACAGGATACCACTACTGGTGCTCCATTCCCTACGACTACCTGCTACTTACCTTTCACCCCCGCTTTCTGCTCGCCAATCTGCGCTCTTTTGCTTCGATGGAGGGGCTGTTTTTGTTGGGAGGGGGAGGGGTAGGGCTTTGGCGGCTACTAGCCTCCAAGCGGCAGGAGGTGCTACCGATACTGGTGTTTGCGGGGCTATCCGCTCTCCCTATCACGGTGATACACCTATTCTATTTTGCGGGGGGGCTACGCTTTCACCTACTACTACTCGCGATTTTGGCGGTACTAGGCGGGGGCGGTATCGGAGGGGCATTGGAGGCACGTTTTCCCAAACTGGTACGGTTCGAGGCATGGGTGATACTGCTGGTTGTGGCGATGCTTGCCATGCCTTTACTACGCCAAGAGGAGGCGTTGGGGCGTTATGCTAACGTTACGGCTCTGTCTCAAGCCCTGCCCACAAATGCGGTTTTAATAACGAATACCGATGCCGTCTATTTGGAGCCGTTACTGGTACACGGCACACAGCGCGAGGTGCTTCCCCTCACCCGCAGGGCAGAGTACGCCTCAAAAGTCATTGTCCGCCAAAAGGTTCCCGTCCTCAATCCGCCCCCCCTCTCTTCGGTAGAACACCGTGCGCCGGCACTGCTACAGGCAGGGGCAGAGGAGGCACTTCCGCATACCGCCGAAGAGTTGGACTACGTTGCCGCTAAACTACGAGAGGGGAAGCCCGTTTTTATGGACATATCTACCGCGCCCCCCACCTCTCCCGCAGTAGTTGACCTGCGTACCCGCTTCCGTCTTACCCGTGACGAAAGCGGGCTACTGGTGCGCGTAGAGATGCCTTAGCAGTTAAAGTAGTCCTTTACGTCTCTACTTGGTAGTCAGCCGTTGCAGGTACTTCTCATACAGGCGGGTGTGCTTGGACTCTAGGCTAACGGGTTTGCCCCCAATGAAGAGGTAGCGGAGGCGTGTGGTAAAGTCGAGGGGGTCGCCGTCGGTAACGATAATGTCCGCCTCTTTACCCGCTTCCAAACTGCCCACTTTATCCCCAATGCCTAGTATCTCTGCCGCCCCTAGCGTCATAGCACGTAACGCCGCCTCTTGCGGTAGACCATGGGCGCAACAGAAGCCTACCTGCCCCGGCAAGTTCCGAACAATAGAGGCACTCCCCGACTGAAATGCGAACTTCACTCCTGCCTTGTGTAGCACCGCTGGGGCAGAGAAGAACACATCGTAAGGGTCGTAAGAACGCTTGGATGGCCCGTCGTCTACGCTGTTTACGAGGGGAAGCGCATAGAGTAAGGGTATCTGCTTTTTGGCAAGGGTGTCTGCTACGCGCCACGCCTCTGCCCCCTCGGCGAGTATCATCTTTAGGTGGTACTTCTCGGCGAACTCTATCGCCTGTTTAATGCCTTTGGCAGTATTCACGTGTATCACCACAGGTTTTGTGCCGTTTAGATAGGGAATCATCGCCTCTTGTTGTAGGTCTATGGGGGTCTCTGGAGACCGTTTTCTTAGGTCGCGGTACTGGGTCGATTTATCGAAAGCCTCGGTTATCTTATCTTTTTGTGAGGTGCTCTGTTTTACAATGTTCTGTATCTCGTCGGGAGAGAGGAACTGCTTGTACGATTCGAGGGTGTCGTCGCTGGGCGGCTCTGGAAACACGAGGTGCAGTGCTAGGGTGTCCTTAATGAGCATCTGCTCCGAAGTCCAGCCGTCGAGGTGTATGGCGGCACTCTGCCCCGAAACCATGTTCCCCTCTGGATAGGTCTGTGTGGTGGTGATACCGGCTACCCGCGAGATGGCAAAATGTTCGCTAGAGGGGTGAACAGCACTAAGAGCGCGAAGGTCAGGCTGAAAACTACCTAGTTCGCGGAAGTCGTTGGTGACAGCGATAGAGCCTATCTCTGCTAGCCCCAAATGTGACCCTGCATCAATTAAGCCGGGATAGACGTGCATCCCTTTCGCGTTCACAATCACCGTTCCGTTGGGTATCTTTACCGCACTGCCCACCGCCGCAATCTTACCATTTATAACCAGCACTGTCCCCTCTGGTATCACTGCTCCAGAGACGGGGTGTACCGTCCCCCTTACAAGGGCATAAGACTGCCCGGCTTTGGGGAGCGGCAGGGTGACGGTCTCTATATTGTTGGGGTTGATGGTGTTCTGAAAAACGGCTTGCTTGTCTAGCCCAAACGCATCACGCCTCTGGAAGTAGACCTCTCCCTCTATGAGCGTCATGGTATTGAGGGAGTAGGAACTGAGCGGGTGTCCCGACCAGATGGTAATGTCTGCGTCCTTCCCAACCTCTAAACTCCCTACGTGCTTCTCTATACCTAACTGAATAGCGGGGTTGATGGTCACGAGTTTGAGCGCGTCTGCTTCCTTTAGGTTTCCATGTCGCAGTACAAAGCCCGCTTCGAGGTTTAGGTGGTGCGTTCCCGCAAAGTTATCCGAGTTTAGTGAGCAGATAACTCCCGCTTGGGTACAGAGCGCAACGCTGTAGGGAATGGAGTCGTAAGCCTCTACTTTGTAAGACCAGAAGTTGGCGAAGGTAGAGACGCTTGCGCCGGCTTTGGCTATCTCTGGGGCGATTTTGTAAGCCTCTAGCGCGTGCTGAAACACCAACTTAAAGCCGAACTCCTGACTTAGCCGTAGCATCATCAGCATTTCGTCGGCGCGATAGGAGTGGCACTGTACTCGTATGCGCCCCCGCAAAATATCCGCCAACGCCTCTAAACGCAAATCACGGCGGGGCGGGGCGATATTGGGGTTTGTGCCTCTGCTCTGCTCATACACCTCCCAGTCGTGTAGATACTGCTTTGCCCCCTGAAAGGCTCTGCGGTATACCGCCTCTACTCCCATACGGCTGGAAGGAAAGCGTCCGCTACCGCGTCGGGTTACGTTCTCACCGAGTGCAAACTTCACCATGCGGGGGGCATCGGGGATGATAAGTTCCTCTACGGGGCGGCGGTATTTCATTTTTACCACCACGCTCTGCCCACCGATTGCATTTGCGCTCCCGTGTAGTAGGAGGGCGGCGGTATTTCCGTTTGCGAGGGCGGTGTAGATGTTCTCCGATTTGGGATTGATAACGTCGTGCATTCTTACATCTGCGGTAACGCTATCAGAGCCTTCGTTTACGTCGTCAAGGGCGTTGTGTGAGTGCGCGTCTACTATCCCCGGCATCACAAACTTGCCTTTTGCGTCGATAACAGGTACTCCCGCAGGAGGGGTGAGGTTCTTCCCTATCGCGACGATTTTCCCGTTTTGTATGAGGATAGAGCCGTCTTGTATCACTCCTTGAGTAATGGTGAGGAGGGTTCCGCCCGTAATAAAGCAGTTGCCTTTGGTAACGAGGGCGGGTTTGCGGTCTGAGAGCAGTTCGGTGGGGAGTTCCTGAGCCGATATGAGTCCGCTAAGGGTACACAAGGGCAGGGCGAAAGCGGTTAGTATTAGGTAACGGAGTTTCACTATCGGTTCTCCTCATCATCGGTACGGCGGCGGGGGCGAGGGGTGGTAGGAACAGTAGCAGGTTTCTCCTTGTCTACTTCAAACTTCTCGCCATCTATAAAAACGAGTGTGGTTTTGGATTTCGCGTCAGCAAAATCGCCATTCATTATGGTAAGCAGAGCGGTTTTGCCCTCCTCAACGGTTCCCATCACTTTTTCTTGCCCTAGTAGTTGGGCGGCGTTTAGGCTAAGAGCGCGAAGCGCGGCTTCTCGTGGTAGACCCGCCTTGATAACGCGGCGTAGGTTCTCCCAGAAATCGGCGGTGTTCTTTAGCCCTCTGGTGGTAAACGCAAATACAACACCCGCTTTGTTCAACCCAATCGCGTTCGCGACCTGTTCCTCCCAAAGCCGTTTCTTTTCGGCAAACACCGCTTTGGGGGTGTCGTCGTCGCCAGTAGGGGCGGCGGGTTCTTTTCCATAGTTTAGGCTGAGGAGAAGGGGTATCTTTTGGGTTCCTAGCAGTGCCGCTTGCTGGTATGCTTCTAGCCCACCTACGAGGATAGGACGCAGTTTGAACTCGTCACAAAAGCGTACAGCCCGAACGACTTCTCGCTCTGTATCCGCCTCGAAGAGAGCCGGAATTTTGCCTTGGAGAGTGGGGTTTAGTGCCTTTAGTGCGTCGTCGGAAGGGGGACGGCGACCCGCTCCCTTTTGGTATGCAGAGAGTTGTAGGGGAAGGCGTTGGGCATCTAGTAGGGTTTGGCGGAGGTGAGAGAACACTCCCATTAGGCTATAGGGATACCCGCCCGCCCTGCCAGACGCAAAACTGAATCCTGCACCCACTGCCTCTAGTATCACACTCTCTCGTTTGGGGTGTCCACTGAGGTTGACAAGGGTTCCAAAGCCGTTTAGGGTTCCCCCAGAGGGGACTATCCACTGCGTTGTGAAGCCTTGCTTGCGGAGGTCGTTGGCTTGTGAGGCGGAGAGGGAGAGGTAGTCGTAGGCGCGAAGTTGGGGACGTATCCCATTTCGGTTTGCATCTCGCATGGAGATTTGCGGTTGACTACCGGTATCTATTGGCTCGTCTTGGGTGGGTTGCGCTTCGGGGTAGGATACTCCTGCGCTCGACCATGCGTCGATAAAGCCGGGATAGACGACTAAGCCCTCGCCTTTGATAATCTCGGCGGCGGGGGGCGGGACAATGTCTTTTCCAACAGCGACAATCCTACCGTCTCGTATGACCACTGTTCCCTTCTCAATAACGCGCCCGTCACCAATTTCGATTTTTGCTCCCACAATCGCGTAGGTAGGGGCTACCGTTTGCGCGTTTGCAGGTAGGGTAGAGAGTATCAGCCCTAAGAGAATGAGGCGGGTGACAAGTGCAAAAAAATGTTTGTTCAATAGTTTCGACCCTCCAATATGAAAATGCAAGAAAAACTGCTCGTTTTTAACCTCACCTAACCTCTCCTTCGTAAGGAGAGGAATCTTTCTGGTCTGATAGTGAGAGGTTTGGCGCACTGCTCTCAGGTCTATTCAAGTGGGGAAATACGCTCTTTCAACAGACTTTTAGCAATGGGTCATTCTACCTTTATAGTAGCCGGAAGGCTCCTCTCCTTGCGAAGGAGAGGCGGGGTGAGGTTAAGAATCCAACATCAGAAGCGCACCACCGCTTTGATAACCCCCGTCTCCGGCTGTAGCCATGTTGGGAACGCCTCTATCATGGCTTCGGCTTCGGTGCGGTGTGTGACCCAAGGGTTGGTATCTATCTGCCCTGTTTCGATAAGGCGAATGATGTTGCGGAAGTCGTTTGCGGTGGAGTTTCGGGTCGCCAAAATCGTCAGTTCGCGGCGATGGAAATCGGGGTCGTGAAACGTCACATCCCCAATAAACAGCCCTACAAACACCAGTCGCCCCGTTGGGGCTAAGAACCGAAAGGCGTTGTGCATGGAATCGGAGTTACCCGTTGCATCGAAGACCAGAGTTGGTAAATCGCCGTTGGTTATCTCGCGAATGGTTTCGAGGGCGTTCTCGTCGGCTACAACGGTGTGCGCCACCCCAATCTGTTGGCGGCAGAAGGCAAGCCTTTGCGCGTTCATGTCGAGGGCTATCACGTTTGCTCCGTTTGCTTTTGCGAACTGCATCACGCCTAGCCCAATGGGACCTGCCCCGATAACTAACACAAATTCACCGCTCTCTACCTGCCCGCGTTGCACTGCGTGCGCCCCGATTCCGAGTGTCTCTACGAGGGCGAGTTGTTCTAGTGAGAGGAGTTCCGAGCGGTGGAGTTTGCTAACGGGTACGCGAATCACCTCTCGCATACCTCCGTCGGTATGTACC
>OMJJ01000151.1 GCA_900299305.1 bacterium
AGTTATCCAGTCTTGCGCGTGTCGCTTGTATACTGGGTCGTCTTGCAGCTCTTTGGGCGGCACGTTGTAGTCTTTAATGTCGTGCGCGGGTAGCGGCAGAACCGTCTTCGAGTAGGTGGTATTGAAGTTACCGTCCTTCACCCAACCGTCTCCTATCATTACGTAGTCGCGCTCCCAACCGGGCTTGGGCGGTGCGATTTCGCTAAAACGGAGGCGCATCTCGTCACCCGCGTTCATAATGACATAGCGGTCATCCGTCTTCTGAAGCAGTTCGCGAACGTCGCCGTAGCGGGTGTAGTAGCCTTCCAAGTCTAGCCAGTTCGGCTTTACGCCCACCACCTTATAGAGACCGATTTCTGGTGACGAGATGTTCTTCGTTACCGTTGCCGAGAAGCCGCGCTCCCGCAGTTCCGCCCCGCTCAGGGAGGTCATCTGCTTTTGGAGAGGAGACTTCTCTGCCCCTTCCGCCGTCCCGATAAAGTCCCAGTAGATTTCGAGGTTGGTGCGTAGGCGTACTTTGCGGGGTGTGTTCGGGCGGAAAATGCCCGTTAGGTTCAGAACCACCGTCTTGATTTTGCCCTCTGGGAAGCCAAGCCCCGGCTTCGCAACCACCCAACCCCCTTTTCCATCGGGAACCTCTAGGCTGAGTCCTTTGGGGGCATCGTGCTTGCCTTGCGAAATCGCTACGTTGATAGAGCTATCGGTGGGGTGTATCCAACCCGTCGCGATGAGATAGAGTGAGCCGGTTTGCGGCACTCTGGGGTCAACATCTACCTCTACAAAGTGGTCACGAGTGATACCCTGATACTGCCCCCGCCCAAAGGTATCCAAGTAGACCTCATCGCGTTGGTTTACTACCGAGGTGACATCGGTTCCGTTATCGTCTACCGCATGAACCACCGGAATCGGTTTGTGGGTCGCTATGACCGCAAGGGGCGGAGGCGGGATCGCAAAGCGTTCGTCTATCCAGATGTCGGTATCTTTGGGGTGGTCTACTGCCATAAGCGCGAGATGGTCGAAGAGGTGAGTCTCCCACAGTTCCGCGCAGATACGCAGGTCGTAGTAGCCGTTATGAGGTCGCAACTGGTCGCCGCGAATCTTTATCCAGTCTTCGGTCTGCACCACTCCAGCCGTCGCTTGTGCGTTAATGCGTAAGCCCAACGGCGAACGCCAGATACAGTCGGTAACGAGTTTCATCTCTTTGCCGTCCCAAGCGTACAGCCACGGGCAAGAGCCTCCGATACGGTAAGGGGCTATCTGTACCGTATCCATTTTGAGGTCTTTGGCGAAGTCGGCGCGTACATACCCGTTGGGCCAGATATAGCGCACGGCATCGGTTTGTGGGTTTTCGCCTAGTCCAAAGTGCAGGTTCGGTTCGGTGATAAGGGCGTGCTGATAGAGCAGGGAGGCGCGTAACTCCTGAGATCCCCCAATTCCAAAGGTGTTGATGCGGCTACTGCCAATCGCGGGGCTAGTGACGGGACCTTTCTGCACAAAGTCGGCGCGGGGTCGGAAGTCTTGCCAGTGGTAGTTCTTGGTTCCCCGATTACGAAGGCGGGTAGGCTGACCCTCCGCGGAGATACCTAGCGGGTGGAGCCTCCCCTCTGTAGAGTCGTTGGTGATGCTGAGGGAGTGCGCTTTGCTGGTGTTGGGGAGGGCAGTAAAGCCGCCTTTACCGTCGCTCAACCACACCCCGAAGGCGGTTTTGTTGGTAGCGATAATATCAAGGCTACCGTTGTTATCCAGTTCCGCAATGAGTAGACGCTCTGTACCGTCCGCCTTCAAGCCCTGCCACTGAACAAGGTCTTTGCTCTCCCAGTCGCGTTTATCGTCACTATAACGTAACGACTGGATTTTGCCGTCTTCTAAGAGTACAATCAGTTGGAACTGCCCCGTTCTGTCCAAATCGCCTACCGAAATGGCGACTGCTTTTGAGGGCAGAGCAGGGGCTTTCCACTCTTGATAGACTCCTGAACGTAGGTTCTCGAAGGCGCGGAGTTTGCCGTCTGCGGTGAGAAACACAATATCTTGGTCGCCGTCGTTATCCAAGTCTGCCCAAACCAGTTGGCGAACGTCGTTGATGTGCGGGAAGGGCTTGATGGGTGTCCAAGTACCGTCGGTGTTGTTGCGTAGCACAAAGACCTCTCCTTTGGTGGGGGCGACTACAAGGTCGAGGTCGCCGTCGAGGTCGATGTCACACGCCCATGTCCCAACATAAGAGCCGTTGAGGATACTGGCGGGGAGTTTTGTGCTTGATGATACATCGGTAAAATGGGAGTCCGGTGACTGTGCGTAGAAACGCAAGCCTCCTTCTCCTGCAAGTACCAAGTCCGGGCGGAAGTCGTAACTAAAGTCGATAGTATTGATGCTGTTGGGGGTAGGCGGAGTTGATTTGGAGCCGCCGGGGAAGGGAAGGGTAATCGTTGCTCCGTCTCCACTGGCGATAACCACCTTAGAGCCGTTTGCTACGAGCGTGCCTTGCGCCCCCTCTGGGGTGGCTACGGCTTTGGTAGCTTGGAACTTGTCGGCGGTAGCGGGGGGGACTTCTGGCTTTAGCACTATCGTTCGGGCGTAAGTCCACTTTTCACTACCAGAAATCTCTTTTACCGCCTCGTCTTGTAGGGTGAGTTTGGTATCGGGTTCAGAGGGGTTGGTAGGTGGGCTTGGTAGCACGTAGAAGTGTTCGTAGACGACATCCGCCTTAAAGGGGTAGAGGCTCTTGAAGTAGCGGTGGTTCGTTTTCAGTACGTTACGTAACTGCAAGAAGGAGGTGGAGAGAACGGAGACATCGGGTTGGGATACCCCTTTCTGAATCTCGGCGAACTTCTCTTTTGCAGAGGCACTCCAGCCCGGCTCCTGTAGTTTGGCAATCTTCTCCACGGCTGTTTTTAGGTTGGCACTGTCTTTGAGGTCGGCGCAGTTACGGGCATAGTCTACCAGTACTCCCAAGTTGTCGGGTTGCTGTTCCAGTATCGCCGTGAGGTGCTTTGTCATCTCCTTTTGGTTCTCTGGGCTAGAGTTCTGACTGAGAGTATCTATAAGGCGGTAGCGCGAACGCAAGTTCTTCCCTTCCAACTCTATAGCGTGGCGCAGGTGGGTAAGGGCATCGGGGAGTTTGCCTTGCCGCTCCAGCAAAAAGCCGTAAAGCGTCTCTACGTCGGCATTATTGGGGGCAATGGTCTTCGCCTTCTCTATGGCTTGCAGTGCCTCATCGGTCTTCTGAACCAGTACCTGCGAGATAAGAGCGAGGTTCATCCAACCTGCTGGCTCTTCGGGGGCGAGTTTCGTGACCTCCTGCATACTTTTGTACGCGAGTTCGTTAAATTCGGGGTTTGCTGTCCCCCCCGACTCGTAGGCACGTAGTCCCACATAGAAGGTAGAGACCACCTGACGGTAAGAAACCTCCCCACCCTTCTGCCCGCTAGAGTTATTGGAATCGCCCGGCTTGTTCCCACCGCATCCGATAACTCCCGTAAGTACTGCCGCCAAACTAAAGCCGATAAGAGCGCGGCGGCGACTATGCCCCCGCAACATGAAACCTTGAGGTCTCAACATGACAAAAACCCTTTCCACCATCGAAGAGATGCTACACCCTATCTATACGGAAGTATCTTAGGGGTACAAACTTAAAAAACGCTTAAATTTTCCTTAAAAAGAGACAGAATAGTCATCCCCCCCATTCTAAAGGGAGGGATGACTATAGGGTGCTTACCAAACAACAGGGGCGACTACTTTGCGCGGTGTACCGTCGTCTGTTCGTTGGGAACGGAATCGAAGGGCTGTTTCTTGGTGCGCTTGATGATACCAATTTTGCGAAGAAGCCCCTGAATGGGGTCGAAGTACTCGTCGGCGATACGCTCTTTGAGGGGGATTATCGCGTTATCCGTGATATGGATGTGCTCTGGGCAGACTTCGGTACAGCACTTGGTGATGTTACAGTAGCCCACTCCTCCCTCTTCCTTGATGTGCGCTTTGCGGTCGAGGTTGTCCATGGGGTGCATCTCTAAGGAGGCGAGTTTCACCATCTGGCGCGGACCGAAAAAGCCATCTTTGCGGTCATGCTCTCTTAGAACGTGGCACACATCTTGACACAGGAAGCACTCGATACACTTACGGAACTCCTGTACGCGCTCCACGTCTATCTGTTGCATCTCGAACGGCTTTCCTGCGGCATCGGGTTTGGGAACCAGCGGGGGTATCTTTGCCGAGATTCGGTAGTTCCAAGAGACATCCGTTACCAAGTCCTTCACCAGCGGGAACGTCTTGAGGGGAGTGACGGTTATCTCTCCTTTGGGGTACTCCGCAATGTTCGACTTACACATCAGTTTGGGGTGTCCGTTTATCTCTGCGCTACACGAACCGCACTTTGCCGCCTTGCAGTTCCAGCGGCACGCCAACGAGGGTTCTAGGTTCTGCTGAATATAGTGGATAGCGTCCAGAACCACCATACCCGGAAAGGTAGGAACCTCATAAGTAGAGATTTCGCCTTCGGTGGACGTACCCCGATATACCTTGATAGTCACTTTGTCCATACTACTTTTTCTCCTCGAAGAGTGCTTGTAGGTGTGCAGGCATTGGGTCTAATGGGCGAACCTCTATTTTTACAGAGTCGCCGTTTTTGGTAGAGACGAGGTTGTGTTTGCCCCAGTATTCGTTATCCAGTTTGGGGTGGTCGGTGCGCCACTGCGCTCCGCGGCTCTCTTTGCGTTGTAGAGCGCAGAGCGTAATAACTTCGGAGGTACGAAGCATAAAGCGCACATCCCTTGCCGCGTGCCAACCCGGATTGAAGATGCGATTGCCACCCACCTTGAGGTGCTTTGCCCGTACCTGTAGACCGCGAATGGTCTCTAGGCAGTGGGTAAGTCCCTCTTCGGTTTTCGCAATCATGCAGTTTTTCTGCATCTCTTCTTGTAGTTCCTGATGAATGGCGTAGGGGTTTTCGCCCTCTGCGGCTTGTAGGGGGCTGAGAAGCGTACCCTGCTCGGTCTCTATCTGCGCGTCGTCGATTGTGCCGTGCGACTGTGTTTTTGCAAACGCCGCCGCCGCGTCTCCGGCACGTTTCCCAAACACCATAATATCCGAAAGCGAGTTGCCTCCCAAACGGTTCGCGCCGTGTAGGCCTGCCGCAACCTCACCCGCCGCATACAGACCGGGGATAGTGGTAGCGCACTCTTCGGGGGTGACGAGTACGCCGCCCATGGTGTAGTGAATGGTGGGAAAGACCTCCATCGGCTCTTTGGTGATGTCTACGTTGCCGAGGGCGTGGAACTGCTCGTGCATGGAGGGCAGTTTGCGCTTGATGTAGTCCGCGCCCCGATGAGTTACATCGAGGTAGACCCCGCCGTGTTCGTTGCCCCGCC
>OMJJ01000152.1 GCA_900299305.1 bacterium
AATCAAGCCTATCTCTAACCAAGAGTGGGGGAACTTAGAGTACGAATGGAACGTAAAAAAAGCGCGTCAGATGGTAGACAAACTCTCTGATGGACGTTTGGGCTATATGCACATTCACAACATGGACGGAACCTCGCTCCAACGCTTCAATCGGGAGATTTCTGACCCCGCCATGCAGGAGAAAGAGGCGTTAGTACTGGACATTCGGGGGAACGGCGGCGGCAATACGCACGACTCGTTATTGGCACTGCTCTCGCGGAAAGTGTACGGCTACACCCAACCCCGCGACGGCTACCGCCAAACCCAACCCGAACACCACTGGACAAAGCCGATTGTTCTGCTTATTGACGAGGAGTCTTATAGCGATGCGGAGATATTCCCCGCAGGGTTCCGCGCACTAGGGCTTGGCAAAATCATCGGTGTACCTACCCCCGGCTACGTTATTGGAACCTACGGCTCTGCACTGGTAGACGGAACCCGCTTCCGACTTCCCTCTTGGGGTTGGTACACCAACGACGGCAAGAACATGGAGAACTACGGCATTCCGCCCGACATCTACGTAGAGAACGCCCCCGAAGAGGTTGCAAAGGGCAAAGACAGTCAGTTAGAGGTCGCTATACAGACGCTACTCAAGCAACTGCCCCTAAAGTCGGCAGTAGAGAGCGCGAACGCCCCCAAAGAGGGGGTAGGGGTTCCTGCCAGTGCAAATAACAATCCAAATGGGGGTTCTTCGGGAGTAGCCCCTCCCGCACTTCGTGGCGGAAAGCGAGGTGGCAAGAACTCCAATTAGTAAGGAGACTTTAGTTGGGTGATTGCGCTGTGTTTTTGGCTCTGCGGCTTTATTTGCGAAGTAGCAAAATGAGGAGTTGATGCAAGAGATGGATAAGAAGGTGGAATGGCATCTCAAGCGACTGCAAGGGAGGTCGGCGCAGACGCGCTATGCTTCGGCGGTGGCACTGGGAAAATTGGAGGCGAAGGAGGCTCTAGAACCGTTGATTGCCGCCCTGCAAGACCCCGACATTACCGTTCGGGCAGGAGCGGCTTATGGGTTGGAGCGGCTTCGGGATAGCCGTGCCTCAGCCCCTTTGCTAACCGCCTTGCAAGCCAACAACGATCCATTCGTCCATTTTCATATCTCGATGGCACTTGCCGAGATACGCAATGTGCAAGACGTGGAGCCGCTTCTTGCCCGCTTACAGGACAGCGACCCTGAGGTTCGTGCCTATACAGCACAGGCTTTATGTGCGTTCAGAGATGAGCGTGTCGTTCTCAGCTTGATAGAGGCACTACGGGATGAGAATACGTTTGTTATTCGTTGCGCTGCCCAAACGTTGGGAACGTTGGGTGCAACGCAAGCACTGGAGCCTTTGATAGCCACGCTACAACACCCTGTATATGATGTCCGCGAAAGTGCCGCGAGTGCCTTAGGCGAGATAGGCGATGCACGGGCGGTTCCTGCGCTGATGGCGACGCTACAAGATAGTGCTGACTGCGTCCGCGACACAGCAGTATTTGCTCTGAAACGGATGGGTTTTCTAAGTCCAAATACAGAGGTCTGAACCACTTCGACAGTGCTTCGCATGGGGCACCAATGTCAGGCAGATAAGATGAAGGCAGAGGAACGTAGGACAGCGTTATGCAAATTCAGAGGCTCCTGCCCATGCGAAACTTCTTGGTAGGAGTTTCTTCAGATGATATGCCGTTTCGCTCACATTCTTTACGAAAAACGCTAAACTACTGTAAGGAGAAAAACGTGAAAAAGAGAGTATTATCCCATATCACCCTTCCATTGGTTCTTATCAGCTTCACTTGGGGCTGTAACCAAAACGACCAGAAAAACATCGCCAGCGACGCTTCTAAGCTTGCGGCGACAGCAGGAACCGCCATGCAGAACGCCGAACTTGCTGGTAAGGTAAAACTCCTCGTATCCAACTGGAAAGGCGTAGAGAGTACCATCAATGTTCAGGCAGAAAACGGCGTTGTCACCCTAGAGGGAGACGTAAAAAGCCGCGAAGAGAAGCGCAAAATTCTCTCTATCGTAAACCAGATACGGGGTGTAGACAAGGTAGTAGACAGGCTAAAGGGCAAGGACGAGGGGCGATAATCGTATAGATGACACGAACTTTTCATAAAGTAGGGCATAGGGGCGCACCCTTTGCGTTTCCTGCAAACACCCTCAAAAGTTTTCAGTACGCCATAGAGATAGGCTGTACGATGGTAGAGTGCGATATTCGCCCCGCAAAAGATGGGGTGCTGGTACTCGCACACGACGAAACCGTTACGAATAGAGACGGAAACCGCTACACTATTACTGAAACCGACTCGGAGGTACTTGCCCGCCTAGACTTGGGGGCAGGGGAGGGAGTTCCTACTCTGCAAGCCCTCGTAAATTGGGCGCAGGGGCGTTGCGCTATCATGGCGGATATGAAGTGCGAAGGGAACGGTGTAGAAGAGCAGGTCGCGCACATTCTTCAGCCGCTTTCCGTTGAGTACAAGATAGTACCGGGGGCAGACACCGAAAGCCGCGCCCGATTTCGCGCCGTAGACAGTTCTTTGCCCCTCTCCCTCTCTGTACCCGCCTCCTACGAGTCGCATATCCCCACCGAAGACTTGGGGGCGAAGGTCGTGGCGATGGACGTGCAAGCCGTTACATGGGAATATCCTCTGCTTACCCTCGAACGTATCCAGCAACTACAAGAGGCAGGACTGCGCGTCTTCGCTTGGACAGTAGACGACCCAGTTATTCAGCAGAGGCTTCTTGCTTGGGGGTTAGACGGCATTATCAGCAATCGCCCCGACCTCTTTTAAGGAGTTTTCTAAATGGCAGTACTACCCGATATGGTTGGCATCGTAGCGCAAGACATAGGCGATTCGCTCGCCTTTTACCGCCTGTTGGGGCTAGAGATACCCACTGGAAACGAAAACGAACCCTATGTAGAAATCACCACTTCCAACGGCTATCGCCTCTCTTGGAACAGCGTCACTATGATGCAGGCACTCTTCCCCGATTGGGAGGAACCTGCCGGACACCGCATTGAACTCGCCTTTAAGTGCGACACCCCCGCAGAGGTAGACAGCACCTACCAACGCCTAACACAAGCTGGCTACGAGAGTTATAAAGAGCCTTGGGATGCGTTTTGGGGGCAACGCTACGCCATTGTCTTCGACCCCGACGAAAACGCCATTAGCCTCTTCGCACCGTTATAAAACAGACAGGAATCGAACAGACCCTTGAGTGAACCACTAGCCAAAATCTACCAGCAACTTTTAGAGGAGATAGGGGAAGACCCCCAACGCGAGGGGCTACTAAAAACCCCTCAACGTGCCGCAAAAGCCTTCCAGTTCCTTACGCAAGGCTACGAGCAAGACCTCAACAATCTTATCAATGGAGCCGTATTCGAGACCGAGTACGACGACATGATTATCGTGCGTGAAATCGAATTCTACTCGCTATGCGAACACCATCTCCTGCCGTTTTTTGGGCAAGCGCATATCGCCTATATCCCAGACGGCAAAATACTAGGGCTATCCAAGTTCGCTCGTGTTACCGATATGTTTGCCCGTAGACTCCAGGTACAAGAGCGGCTCACCACCCAGATAGCCGACGCAATACAAGAGATACTAAACCCCAAAGGAGTTGCCGTAGTCCTCGAAGCGAAGCACCTCTGTATGATGGCGCGGGGGGTAGAGAAGCAGAACAGCAATATGGTCACGAGTCACGTACTAGGCGCGTTTCGTACCGATAGCATGACCCGCACCGAGTGTATGAACCTCCTCAAAAAGGGCAGTACGCGCTAGGCTACTGGTAGGGGGTAAGGAAAGGGAAGCCAATGCAGGTTAATCTTAATGGGAAAGTGGCTCTCGTAACGGGGGCGGCACGAGGTATTGGGCAAGCTATCGCTGATACCTACGTACAGAACGGCGCAAAGGTGGTCTATGCCGACATAGATTTCGAGACTGCCCAGCAGGTAACGCCCACAGAGCAAGGGAGTATCGCCCTCCGCATGGATGTCTGCAAGCAAGACGAAGTAGAGAGTGGTATCGACAAGATACTAGAGACTTATGGGCGGCTCGATATTCTCGTCAACAACGCAGGGGTAAATACGCTAAAGTATCGTGTTAATATCGACGAGTTCCCCCTAGAGGAGTGGGAGCGCATTGTGCAGGTCGATTTGACGGGGCTATACCTCGTAAGCAAGTACGCCGCCAAGCCCATGCTTAGGCAGGGCGGAGGGCGCATTATCAATATCGCCTCTATCGTGGGCTTGGTTCCCCTGCGCCTCCAAAGCGCGTTCGTAGCGGCGAAGGGCGGGGTAGTCAACCTAACGCGGGGAATGGCGTTGGAGTTGGCTCCGCAAGGGATTTTAGTAAACGGCATTGCGCCCGGCTCCGTCCTCACCGAAGGAACCAAGCAACTTTTCTATAGTGTAGAGGGCAAATTCAGCGACAGAGTCGCTCAGATGCTCGCGCACGTCCCGTTAGGTCGTCCGGGAACCCCACAAGAGATAGCCCATGCCGCTCTCTTTCTCGCCGCCGATGAGAGCAGTTACATCAATGGGCATATCCTTACTGTAGACGGCGGTTGGACAGCAGGTTATCACCGCGAATTTTAGAAGGAGACGCTTAGAAAATGGCAAAAATCACCCAGTTTAAGGGCTACGACAGCCCTACTCCCACCATCCCCAAGCCCGACACCCCCGTAGACCCGATGATACTCACCGTACAAGACGGCGTACCCGTCGCCTATCCCGGTTGTCATGGGCTAGGAGTGCGGGTAGTACACCCTGTAAACCCAAACGCCCCCGCCAAAAACTTGGGGCTAGTGATGTTCTACCTACCTCCGCACACCATCAACGGCGTAGGCTCTCACGAAACCGAAGAGACCTACATCATCCTCGAAGGGCGTGGAACCATGACCTTCGCCAACGGGCGCACCCAAGAGGTAGAGAAAGGAATGTTCATCTACCTGCCCCCATGGTGTGAGCACGGCATCGAAAACACCGGCAACGAAACGCTTGTAGTACTAATCGCCACCTCTCCACCCAACCCCTAAAACAGAAAGTAGGGTAGGCGTACTGCCTACCCTACTTGCATCATGTCACACACTAAAAAGAAAACCTAGGCTTTCTTTTTCTTGCCCTCTTTGGGGGTAGCGGTGTGTGCTGCACTGGCGTATTTTGCGGGATCTTTCTTGAAAGCATCCGGGCAACCAGCACAGCAGAAGAAGTAGCGATTACCTTTGTAGTCCGCAAACATCTTCTTCTCGGTAGCGTCTTTGATGTTTACCTCTTTGTCCGCCATAACAGCGCACTTGATGGTGGTGGGGGCTTTGTCGGCTTTCTTCTTGCCGTCTGCCATAGCGGCAGAAGAGAGAACACAGAGCGCCCCTGCGAAAATCAGCAGTTTTTTCATTTTGGAATGGGTCTCCTTGTACAAGTTGGAACGTCTATAAGTACAGTACCCCCTAGCTAGTAAGGTACTGTACCCATAGTATACGCGAAAGAGAACAAAAATTACTCCTCGTATCAGAATAATTTTTTAATAACGCCGAAAATGAACCCTCTTTTGGGAATATGCAACTAACGGAGTGCGAGTAGATACCGATAAGGCGCGGTTCTCTCGAAAGAACCTCCAAAAAAGCACAAATTCGGGCAAGGAAGGTGTTGACAGGTATAGCGAAACCTGTTACAATTCGGTTTAGATTGGAAAATGTGTCTCGAAAGAGAGTGAATTTTCTCCGAAAATAGATTTCGGACGAAGGAAAACCCGTTTCCAATGCAGAATATCGTCTTGTATAACCAACGCCAATAGACACAAATCGTGTGATAAAGACCTTTAACGAAACGTGTTAAGGAGTGGAGTAGAGTATGGCTGGCGGAACAGTAGTCGGCATTGACATAGGTTCGCAGTTGATGAAAGTGGTGGAGATGAAGAAAAGCGGTAACAGCATCGAAGTGACCGCGTTAGACCTCGCCCCCACGCCCCCAGAGGCGATAGACAATGGTCTCATTATCGACTCGCAACTCTTGGGGAAAGCACTTAAAGACCTGCTGGCAAAAGCCCATGTCAACGCAAAAAAATGTGTAAGTTCCATCTCAGGGCAGTCGGCAGTCGTCGTCAGGGTCATCGAAGTACCCCAAGTCAGCGAATCCGAACTCGCCCAACAGATGCAGTTTGAAGCGGAACGCCAAGTCCCCTTCAGCATCAACGAAAGCGTTATGGACTTCTGTACCATCCCTCGTCTGACCCCGCTTGCCGAAGGTCAGCCTATGGAAGTACTCTTGGCAGTGGCGCAGACCGATTTTGTAGACAAACACCTAGAGGTACTCAAAGCCGCAGGTCTCAAACCCGACTCCATCGACGTGGAGCCCCTGGCGGTAGGACGTGCCTTGCTCGACGTTCCCCAAGTGCCGCAAGAGCCCGGTCACACCATCGCCGTTATCAATATCGGCGCAAGCAACACCGACATCTCCATCTTCCGAGATAAACTCCTCGCCTTCCCAAGAACCGTACCCCTTGCAGGAGACCAACTCACCCGCTCCATCTCCGACTACCTCTCGGTGGACTTAGTGACCGCCGAACAGTACAAACGAGAACATGGAGAGGTGCTACTAGGGCAGACAGGACACTCCGGAACCTTTACCGGTCAGCAGGATATGGGAAACACTGGTGCAGGCTTTATGACCTTCGCCGACCAACCCTCCTCACCTAATGTCAGTATGCCCTTCGACTTCTCTACTGCCAGTACGATACCGAACTTTGCCACCGAAGAGCAGTCACCCTTCTCCGTTCCCGGAGCCGCCCCCGCCGCATCTCCCTTCGATTTTGCGGCAGCGAACACGGGCACTGGAACCTCTGAAACCTTCATGGGGTCGGGGCAGTTTGGTACGATGGAGCAACCCGCAACCGGAACCGCAGAGCAGACCCAGTTCCCCTCCGGAACCGCAGAAGGCGGCTTCATGCAGACCGTAGAGGTCGTAAACCCCACCTCCTTCATTCCTCCCACCGGAGATATGACCGGAACGGGTGAAGTGCTGACCACTGGCGAAACCGCCGCGCAAAACATTCGAGCGCAAGTATTCAACTGCATCGCGCCCGTACTCGCGGAACTGGTTTCCGAAATTCGACGCTCCCTTGACTACTTCCAAGGGCGCAACGAAAACTCCCCCATCCATGAAATCTGGATAACGGGCGGAACCGCCAACCTCAAAGGGCTTGCACCGTTCTTAGAACAAGAACTCGGTATACCTACCCAAGTAGCCAACCCCCTCAGCGGGGTGCGCGTTACCTCGCGTAACTATTCGCCGGAACACCTACACGAACTTGCCTCCCTCTTCCCCGTAAGTCTGGGGTTGGGCGCACGCGACCTCGTCGCCGTGCCGGGCGGCAAGCGTAAACGATAAGGGAGAACACCCGATGCTACGCATCAACCTACTTCCGCCTTATGTCTTTGACGACCAAAAAAAGCGCAACGTAATGATCCTCTGGGGAGCCTGTACCGCAGTCGCCGCAATCGTTGGCGTTCTCTGGATTCAGACCTCCAAATCTGCGGCAGACAAAGCCGAAACCGAAAACACAGAGGCGAAAACCCAACTCGACACCTATAACTCGAAAGAGACGGCTATCAAGACTGAAAAAGACCGCGTCGCCGTCATTCGCACACGCCAAGAGTTCGTGAAAAACGCAATGACCTACAACGACGCTTGGCCCAAAGCCTTTGAAGAGATACGTAACCTTACTAGCCCCAAAGTCGTTCTGGACAAAATGGTTATCGCCGGCGGTAACGTCGTCGAAATTACTGGATTTGCCCCCACCGAACTCGACGTAGCTCGCTGGTGGATGGAACTCCGCAAAAGTGACCTCTTTGAAAAAGTCAACTTCGACCTACCACCACACCCCTATCCCGGAACAGGTGGTACCGGTGCTACCGCGCAGACTACCGGATTTGCAGGAGCCGGCGCAGGTATTCCCGGAATGCCCGGTGGTATGGGCGGCGGTATGAGCGGTATGCCTCCAGGAGCAATGGGCGGCGGTATGGGAAGCATGATGGGCGCAGGTGCTGGCGGCGGTGCTAACGGAAAAGCCGGAAACGGCGTACTCGAAGGTCGCCCCGGTCTGATATTTGCCGGACACCTC
>OMJJ01000153.1 GCA_900299305.1 bacterium
GCCCATTCTGCCGAGTGCATGGAAGTTTGCAAAACGAGGGCAGTCTGGGCTAGAGGTATCCGACCTCTTCCCCCATATCGCAACCTGCGCCGATGACCTCGCCGTTATCCGCTCTTGTGTTAGCGATAGTTTTGTTCACGCCCCCGCCATGTATCAGGTGATGTCCGGCAGAACGACGATGGGACACCCCTCTCTGGGCAGTTGGGTGACGTATGGGCTAGGCAGTGCCAGCCGCAACCTACCTGCCTTCTGCGTTTTACCCCAACCGGAAGGGCTACCAGAGGGCGGCTCTCCTATGTGGGACTCCGCCTACCTCCCCGCCGTGCATCAGGGAACCATACTCCGAAGCGGCTCCTCTCCCATTCTCCACCTCACGCCCCCGTCGCATATCAGCCGAGAACAGCAACGCCGCCTACTAGACTACGTAAAAGAGATGAACGAGCAGACCCTTACCCCCGATGGAAGCGACCTCTCTGCCCGTATCGCCTCCTACGAACTCGCGTTTCGTATGCAGCAGTCCGCCCCCGAAGCCATAGACATATCGAAAGAGACCCCCGAAACCAAAGCACTCTATGGACTAGACAGCGCAAGAACCTCTGAGTTTGGGATGCGTTGCCTACTAGCAAGGCGACTTGTGGAGAGGGGAGTACGCTTTATTCAGATATTCTCAGGGGGTGGTCCGGTTAGTATGCAGTGGGACGCGCACGACAACATGGTCGAAAACCACAACAAAATGGCAGGAATGACCGACAAGCCCATTGCAGGGCTACTCAAAGACCTCAAACGGCGCGGACTACTAGAGAGTACCCTCGTTATCTGGGGAAGCGAGTTCGGTAGAACCCCCGTCTCGCAAAACGGGAAGGGGCGCGACCACAACCCCTACGGCTTTACTACTTGGATGGCAGGGGGAGGCGTGAAAGCGGGTACTATCTACGGCGCAACCGACGAAATCGGTTATCGAGCGGTACAAGACCCCGTTCCTGTTCGCGATATACACGCTACCATTCTGCACCTACTCGGTCTCAACCACCGCCAACTTAGCGTACTACACAACGGCAGAAGAGAACGCCTCACCGATTTTGCGGGGCAGGTAATAGAGACAATCGTCTAATCGCAAACGCTTCCCAATCCTCTAGGGTAATCGGACTACTTTGAGATTAGGTATCTGTTTACGTTACGCTATAGTCAGCGAGTTAGCCCTCATCCTGTCCTTCGGACATCCTTGCCCCCAAGTTTGGGGGAAGGAGGATACTGCTGTAAGGTTTTCTTGTTATCAGCAAAGGTATACCTGTACAAAAAGGCTACTGTCTTCCTGTACCGTGCATTCGCCTCTTCGCCCAAACTTGGGAGAAGAGGTTGGTGATGAGGGCTACCGCCTACCAATACGAAATATCTGAGAGTAGCGCGATTGCCCTAGACCCAATCCTCTCCTCTACTGCTAGGCGGCGCAATTTCATTTTGTGTCAGACAGAAGTGTGAGCCGAAGCCCCCTCGTCTACACGCACGATATAGGGAACTCCGCCCTCACGGCGCATCGCCTCCGCTACTGCCTCTTCGCACCCCGGCGCGTAGGCGAACATACACCCTCCGCCCCCAGAGCCGTTTATCTTGCCCCCAAGCGCACCTGCCTCTAATGCCGCGTCCATCATACGCTCTATTTTAGGAGTAGAGAGGTCGAGACCGTCGCGGAGTTGTTCGTGGTGGGCATACAACAACTTACCGAGTACCGCTTTGTCTCCCGAAGGGATACTCGCTTTTGCCTCTAGGGTTAAATCTCGGTTGCGTAGGTTGGCATAGAGGCGGCGCCGCAGATTGGGAGAGAGTGCGTTAAGAGCCTCCTCTGCTTGAGCGAGGGGGGTAGTAGCAAGGCTAAAATCGGGCAGAGTGCGTTTTATCTGCTCCATCGCCTCCGTTACCTCTTTGCGGGTACTGCGTAGTGTCTCTATCGTCGCTTTTGGCTCTAAAGAGTGACCGAGTACAATACCAGTAAGCGGCAAAGAGAGGCGTTCTGCGAGGAAGGGAGGGTGAGTATCTATCCATAACGCACCACCCAGTGCCGCGCAGTAGTGATCCATCATCCCACCGGGGTCGCCAAACTCCGCAACCTCGGTTTGAAAGCCCCACCGCGCTAAATCTTCGGGGGTAAACTCGCGTTTAGGTTCGCCCGTCTCCAGCAGAAAACGTAGCCACATTATCACCATCGCCGAAGAGCTGCTAACCCCCGCATTGATAGGAATATCGCCGTGCATCGTAAGGTGATACCCCTGCCTCCATACCAGTCCCTCCCGCCGTAGCACATTGACGGCAGAGCGCAGATAGTCGCGGTGGTGAGCGTATACCTGCTCTTGGTTTGGGTCTATCTCAAGGCTCTCCTCTACATCGGGCATATCTAGTAGGAAGGTGTTGCGCTTTTGAGTGGTGGCGGCTACTCCGATGCGTAGGTTGACCGCCGCCGCGATAACAGGTAGCCCCAAATAGTCCTGATGCTCTCCAAAGAGGCAGACACGCCCCGGTGCGCTTACATTAAGTGGTGCCAAGTTTATCTCTCCTTGCTTGTATTGGGGTCGGTTTCGTGCCAGTTACCACGGGTGAAATCGGGAAAAGGAACGGGTGCACTGTTCCATGCGACAGATATTTCGGAGAGTGGACCGGGCGCACTCCACGCCGCCGCATCGTACACATCCATATCCGGTACTAGCCCCTCCCGAATACACTGAATAAGGCGGTAGTTCATAATGAAGTCCATGCCGCCATGCCCTCCCATCTTACGCGCAAGTTCACCCTGCTCTTTCCAGATAGGGTGCTCGTACTGCTCTTTGTACTCGTCGATAGATACCCAGTCGTGCTTCTCTTGTCCATCGAAGAAGATACGAGGCGGATAGTCGCAGAAGGTGGCTTTGCTTCCTGCAACCAGATTTAGGCGACTATAGGGGCGTGGGGTGACTACATCGTGCTGTAGAAGAATGGTGCGTCCTAGCGCGGTTTGGATAAGTGCGCTGTTCATGTCGCCGCAGACATAGTTTTCGGCACGTTTGGGGCTATCGCTAGGCACAGTGGCATCACGGTACTCCGTAAGCGAGGCGGACTGGCTACTCATGGCGACGATTCGCGAAAAACGGTCTCCCCGATGGATGTCCATATAGCGGGCAACGGGACCTAAAGCGTGTGTGGGGTAGAGGTTGCCATTACGATTGGTATGGGGAATACGCCGCCATAGCCCCTCACTGTGGTCGGCAAGCAAGGTGCTTCGTAGGTCGTGGATATACCCTGCCTCTGCATGGGTGATAGTGCCAAACATCCCTGCCCGAATCATGTTGAGTATCATCATTTCGGCATACTCGTAGAGGCAGTTTTCTAGCATAAGGCAGTGCCTTCGGGTACTTTCGGAGGTATCTACTATCTTCCAGCAGTCGGCGAGAGTGGTACAGGCAGGTACTTCTACAGCAGTATGCTTGCCGTTCTCCATCGCACAGAGGGCTTGAGGAACATGGTCATCCCATGCCGAGCAGATATACACAAGGTCTATATCGTCGCGTTCGCACAGTTTGCGCCAGTCGGGAATGAGTTCGGGAGTGGGTTGCCCTGCTTTCTCTGCCTGTGCTTGCGCTTTTTGGGCGTGTGCCTCTACAGGGTCACTAATCGCAACAATACGAACCCCTTCTACAGCAAGCAGTTCATGAAGTTGCCACTCACCGCGACCCCCTACGCCTATCATTCCGATACGGACGGTCTCTCTGGGTTCAAAAGGAACGTCTCGCATACTTGCCCCTTGCGAGGGAGGAACTGCCTGTACATACTGTAACACCTCTTCCAGAGTGTTACCTATCTCGCTCATATCGCCTCCTTATTTGGAAACAGACGGAGGCTTATGCCCCCGTCTGTAGATGGAAAACCGTTTCAATCCAAAGGATTCTACTTGATACGCAAAGCGAAGTCATCAACCACAAAGGAGGTTTGGCGCGTGCCGACTTCGGAGCCTACGAGGTAGATTTGAATGGTTTTACCGATGTAGGACTGTAGGTCGAACCCTTTAATGGCGTAGCCTCCTGCCGCATCCAGATTAGAGTAGGTAGCAAGGGTCTCTAGCACCGTTCCGTTTGCGTCTCGTATCTGCACTTTTAGGGTGTCTTTCGCCCCAGAAGTGAGGAGTTCTGCCGAGTCGACGTGGAGCCAGAAGGTGAGCGAGGTCGCTACGGCAGTAGAGGGAATCGCCACCTGTTGCATCAGGGTATCGGTATGGGTAGCACCGTAGCCACAGAGCCACGCCCTCCACTTACCGCTACGCGCCGGCTGTTGGGTAGAAGAGCCGATAACTCCTGCCGATACGACCCATGGGGTGTTATCGGGGGCGTTCTCGAAGCCGGGATTGTTTAGCAACTGGTTGACGGTTCCCAGAGGAGTGGTAGAGGCTTCATTCGAGAAAGGACTTTCACTCGCAAGGGCGGACGCTGTTACCTTATAGTAGTAGGTGGTTCCCGGCACGACATTGGTATCGGTGAAACTGTTGGAGGTAACATCGAACCAGTAGAGGGTCTCTTTGCCTTGTGCGTAAGAGCGATAGATACTATACCGAGATGCCCCCGCCGAAGCGTTCCAACTAAGGCTGATAGTTCCAGCATTGGCAGTAGCCTTTAGGTTGGTGGGCGCGGCTATTCTGGCAGTACCCGCAAGGTCGTTTAGGAGTTTGCTTCCAACGAGGCTCCCCCAACCGGTTGCGTTATCATAGCCCTTTACAGCAGGGTAGAAGAAGTTGGTGCTACCATCCAAGATGTCGTTGAAGTCGGTTTTGTAGGTGCTACGCCTTGCAGTCGCATAGAGAAGGTTGTTTGCAAAACCGAGTGGTTGTAGGCTGTTGGCGGCACGTTGTTGGTTTACAATAGCGGTGTACCCTGCCCAGATGGCGGCGGCGGAACCGGTTCCGCCTAGCACCTGCCACTGCCCACCTGCAAAGACAGAGTATCCCTTATTCGGGTCGGCGTTCAGAGATACATCGGGTACGTTACGACGAGTGGTGGAGCCTTTAGAGGCGGTAGAGATAGCACCCGACTGGTAGTTGGGAATCGACCAGAAGGAGCTGATACCCCCTCCGCTTCCCATGCCAAAATTCGTATCACCCCATGCAGTTTCGGAGACGTAGTTGCCGTTGGCGGCAGTGGTAAGCGAAGTTCCTCCTACGCCCGTTACGTAGGGCTGAGAGGCTGGGTCATCCACACTAAGGGTGGCTCCGTCGTCATAAGCACCGTAGTTTCCCGAAGCGGCGAAGAGGCTCTGTCCTTGTGCCGCCATCTGCTTGAAGATGCTGTTTTCGATATTCAGGATGGTAGCGGTAGTCGAGCCTTCGTCTATTCCCCAACTGGTGCTAATCTGTTTTGCGAGGTTATCGGTAGCAATACGGTTGTAGGTATCAAGGACTCCTGTAGTAGAGTTGGGTCCTTCATAAACAAGCACGGAGGTCGCCCCCGATGCTACGGCGAGTTGGAGTTCGATGTCTTGGGCTACCGAGTCGGAACTGCCGCCGGGAGTGCCGTCTGCGCCGCTTACAAGGATGTTCTTTAGGGGAACACTGGGCAGATTGAAGTTGGAGAGGTAGGTGGATATGTCGGCGGGATAGTAGCCGTCGAGTTCAAAAACCGCAAGAGTCTGCCCCGCACCGTTTTGGGTAAGCCCTTTAAGACCGTAGGCGGCGGCGATGTCACTAGGCGTTAAGCCTCCTCCTTGTCCGCTTCCGTGCGCTTTTACTTTCCCAACGGATTGGCTCGGACGCTTTACGGTGTGGGTTCGGTGGACGGCGTAGTTATCTAGCCCAACGATACCGGCTATCTTGTTTTGGAGAGAGGAGGGGATAACCGGGTTGGTATCGTTAGCATAAAACTGTCGCCCGTTCGCGGTTTGGTAGGTGTTTATGTGTACCCCAAACGCCTTCTCAATCGTCGAGACAGAGCCTTTGAGGTTGAGAAGGAGGCGGTTTGAGGTGGTGTTTGTGACCTCTAGCCCTTTGGACTTCGCGAAAGCGAGTACCTCTTGATACTCCTCTTCCGAGACAGCATAGTTCGCGGTGTACTCCTCTGTAGTAAGGTACTGCCCGAAAAGGGTGTCGCGGGGGTCGTATAGCCGTCGTAAGAGGGCATCTAGTTCCTCTGTGTTCCGTGTGGTGAGAGCGATAGTCAGAGGTATTTTTTGACTTTGATTTGCCCTGCCCAGTAGCCTCGCCTTTTTAATGGCGGGTACGAGGTGTTGTGCCAGCGTGAGCGTCTGTTTTTGCGCCCCGTCTGCTTTGGGGGATAGGTGAGCGAACATTGCGAGGGCGGTAAGTGACACTAAAACACCTACACCCCACGACTTTCGTCGAATAACACGAGTATTCATAAAAACGAATTCCTCTCTTTCAACACGGAAGAGCAGTACTCTCTATTTAGAATTAGGCTAGGTTTCCTATTGACAAAGCCGCGTTCGATTGTTTACAATGGGAATAGGAGACCTCTGTGATGGTATGGTTCCACACCGGCTTTCGGTTTTCCTGCGGGAACCTCACCCAGAAGCCGTTATTTCCAAAATTTTGAACCGTTTTGTGATGTTTAGGGATTATAGGAGAAACCTGTTTATGGAGACCTACTCTCGTTCCGAACAACGGAGTTATTGGGGGCGTAAAGGATTCGTCTGGTTGGCTTTTCTCGCCATGGCTTTGCTTGCCGTAACGGGGCAGAAAGCACAGGCACAGACGAGCAGTAGCCTTAAAATAACGATGTCACCCGCTATGTACCCCGATTTCAACCCAGATGCTACCGACTACATCGTTCTCGCTGGCAAAGACTCTACTGTAAGTGTAAGCGTGAGTGCGCCCGATAACACCTCTGTTTCGATAGATGGTCAGGCGTTTCGGAAGCAGACCTTTACTACCAAAGTCACCAAACTAACGGAGGGGCAGAGTTTTAAGTTTGTGGTCTCTACCCCCAAAGGCGCGAAAACCTACTTTGTGCGCCGCGTTCCTAGCGACTTCCCTACATGGACGCTAGAGCGTCCCGGAACCCCCCAAGCGGAGTTCTATGTGATTGCGCCCACCCTGAAAGTCGATTTTGGGGCGTTTCGTCACTACGTGACCGTGGTAGACAACTACGGCGTTCCTATCTGGTGGCTTCGTGGGAACACCATTCCCGTAGATGCAAAATTCGTAGCAAAAGACCGTATCGGTTGGATAAACTTCGGACCGGGTGAAGAGCACTCCCTAGATGGAACTTTAACGCACACCTTCTTTCCCGCAGGTAATATCGGAGGTGGAGTAGACCCTCATGAGTTACTGCATCTACCGAATGGCAACTACGTATATATTATTGCGGTAGTACGTGGTCCAGTAGACCTTAGCCCTTACGGCGGTCCCAAAAACGGCAGTGTACTGGATAACGTAGTAGAAGAGGTTGCCCCAGATGGTACGTTAGTATGGTCGTGGTCTTCTTTTGAACACATCTCCCCTGCGGAGACTACTCCGCCTTGGAGTGGAGTACTAACCGGTGCCGGAGCAGATGCCTACCACATGAACTCTGTAGAGCGAACCGAGACGGGCTATGTAATGTCGCTTCGCCACCTAAATGCGGTGATTGGTATTGATAGGGCTACGGGCAAACGGCTTTGGAAGTTAGGGGGAACTCCCCGCCCAGAGAGTTTGCAGTATGTGGGCGATGCCTATAGTAACTTTAGCGGTAATCACGATGCGCGTATCTTACCCGATGGAACCCTGACGGTACATGACAACGGAAGTGCCGCAGGTCGACCTCCAAGAGCGGTTCGTTATAGTCTTGATACTAAGGCGATGACCGCAACTCTACTAGAACAGATAACCGACCCCACCGTTGGCTACTCCGGATTTACAGGCAGTGCGCGTAGGTTGCCCGGCGGTAACTGGCTCATGGAATGGGGAGGCTATCCCGCTATGACGGAACTTGCAGGAGATGGTAGCCTTGTTTTCCGCTTGAAGTACACCGACCCCTTCTTCTCCTACCGTGCCGCCCCCGTTGCCTTTGGCATGGTACAGCGTACCGACTTACGTAACGGTATGAACCAACAGTATCCGCGCTATAGCCGCAACTAAGCGCAGAGTAGAGATTACGAGGCGTGATGAACGAGAAAACTCCTGTTCATCACGCCTCGTTTCTATCTACAACCTCCTGCTTGCGTCCTCTCCCTCCACCCACCTTTTTCCCTCCTTCGCTACTTGGTAAGAAGAGTGTGCAAAATACGCATTGTGCCGCGCATTTTTCAAGGGGTAGCGAACTTTTTACAACCCTCTTGTGTCCATAAGTTTGCGAAAGGGCAACCACTCGCAAGGAGTACACTACGATGCCTGTTTTTGGAAAAAGCCTACCCCTCAAATCTACTCCGATATTCACGTCTCCGCCTGAGACACAGACGGAGGCACAAGAAGACGTGACTACGGTCTCTCAAGCAGAGTTAGCGGAGGAGGCACACTGGGTAGAGCAGATTTTGCAGGGCGATTTAGAAGCGTTTGACCGCTTTATGACGCGCTACCGCGACAGGGCGGTGCGCCTTGCGGCTCTTGTTTTGCGCCGCCCCGACGAGGCAGAGGATGTAGTACAAGAGGCGTTTTTGAGGGTCTATGGGCAGATACATCAGTATCGGGGGGAGTGCCGTTTCTACACGTGGTTCTACCGCATTATCATTCGGTGTTGCCTAAATCGGATGCGGGTTCCGTACTGGAAACGCGAACGCGAATTCCTCTCCCAAGTACACTGGGAACCCTCTAGTAACCCACACAACAAAACAGAAGCCCGTCTTACCATAAACCATCTACTAGACAGACTCTCACCGCCCCTACGCGCCGCACTGCTTTTGCGGGAGGTAGAGGGGATGGAGTACTCCGAAATCGCGGAGGCACTAGAGATTCCGGTAGGTACGGTGCGTTCTCGATTAAACTCCGCCAGAGAGCAGTTTCGTGAGATGTGGAATCAGATTTTAGAGGAGGCGAACCATGTCTGAAAACTCGCTAATACAAACACCACAAGAAGATGTCTTGGAAACACAAGCGCAAAAAGCACTCCAAAAGACTCTTCTTAGTCCCCCGCGCCCCGTTACCAGTGACCGCATCAATGAGCGTGTTTTGGCACACCTTGCTACGGGGTACGAACTAGACAGTTGGACAGTGCAATTAAAGCGTCGTCTGAAGTGGATGGCAATACCGTTTGCGCTGAGTTTTACGCTATGTACCTTTGGCATACAGGCATATCAGGCACGGTACGAAGCGGCACTGCTACAATGGAAGCAAGCCTCCGAAGCCCACCGCCTTGCCAAGGAGGAGATACTCAAAACACCTCTGCCCCCCGTTGCCACCTCTTCCCCCAAACTATCAGACGCGCCCAAAACAGATGTTAGGAGAGACAAGAGATGAAATCTATATCGACAAGGCAGTTTGCTCCGCCCCATATCAAAACCCAGTGGATTCTTTTTGGGGTGCTGTTGGGTGCGTTTATGGCTCTGCTAGTACGCCCAGATACGCGCTGGCGCATTGGGCAACAGGTCTCCTTTAGTTTTAAGCCTGAACTTCTCTCAAACGAACTCGGTTCTGACCTTACAAGCCTGCCCGTATCCAAGCGGTTCATGGTTAAGGGGGTACGGGACTATCTCAAGGCACACCCCGACGACATAGAGGCGAATTTCGCGGCTATCTATCTAAGAATGTACCAAACAGATGTAGAGCATCAGGCACAACAGACCGATTTCCTAAGACACCTTTTCGAGCAGGTACAACTGAATCGCTCTGCATCTACCAATACAAAACGAATGTGGTTGGCATATCTGCTAAGGCATACCAATCAGCTAACTGGTGGAGGAATGGGTCCGTCGAATCTGGTAGATGACCCTTCTCACCCTAATAAAGTGGTATCTAATTTGGAGGTACTACCCCATGACCGCTTCAGGTCAGAAATAGCAGAGAGTGCCGTTCAATCAGAACCAGAGAATGCCTATTTTGTGCTGTACCATAAGATGATAAACAAAAGGGCAACCGCCATTGATGTGTTTAAGGAGTTTGCTACGATGCCCAGCCACTCTGTGGCACACTGCTATCACAAAGAGGAGGCAGAGACCGTACTTGCGGGGATGCGTAAAGCCTGCGGTGAGGTGAGCGGCTACTGGGCGGAGGAGGTATACCGTGAGGCGGCTCTTTACGACGTAGGGGCGGATTCTACGGTAACACCTGCACTACGATACTTAAACGACAGGTTGTATTATGATGGAAAGTACTACAGTGACAACACAAATGCCCTTATACGGCAAGGTTTGGTGCGCTATCAGTTGCTTCAGCTACAAGAGGGGGTACGTAATGGGGAAGACATTCAAAATACGCGAAATCTTCTTCTGGGTGCAATGGCAACCGTGCCCATAGGAGGTAATCCAAACCGCTTCCTTCAGTCCTTCCAAGAGTATATGGACTATATGGAGAAAAAAGGCTTCTATGGAGAGGTAAGGTGGGCTAAACAAGCCTTACCTGCGGTGGTAAAAGACTATAAGTCGACTACGACTCATCTGTACCCTTCTGGTATGAGTGTGTTGTACTGGATGGTAACGCAGTGGCTTGGGATAGAGGTGGTGCTACTACTACTGCTGGGTGGGGTCGCAACGTGGATGGCATACCGACAACGCTTTCAGGTAGGGGGAAGTGAGCGGGTATCGAACTCCACCGGAGGGGCGAGTACAGGTATTCTGTTGGCACTGGTTCCGCTGATACTATGCCTATCACAGTGGTCGGAAACGGGGGATATGCCCACATTCTTCGCGCCGATAGGGTACGCACTCCTTATAAGCCTGTGGTTGGTTGGGGTGGCGTGGTTGGTGCGAAAACGCTTCAACCTTACTCCTCTGCTAAAAGCGTTTGGGGTGGCTGTGTCTGGTGTGGTACTAAGTATGGTCTTCGCAAAAGGGTTGCTACAGAGTTACTGTTTTTGGATAAGCCTACAGGGGGTAAATCCCACCCTCTACGACAGTTTCTTTAACCTTTACTGCAAATGCTTGCTGGCGGTAGTCGCCCCTGCTCTAGTAGTAGGACTGATTGCATTGGGGGTGAAGTGGGTGCAGAGAGCAGAGGGCGGTAGAGTAGGGAGGGTGTATGCGAATACCCTCTTCCCCACCGCAATGATATTTCTTACTCTCTTCATGCTATACACGGTGAAGGCAGAGCGGCTAGACACATGGCAGAGTTACGGTGTGTCCTCTGTATACAACTCCGGTTCTGACTCGAACGCCTCTTTGGTGATTGAGGCGGAACCGTTGTGGCTACTTCCGTTCTAGGTGTTTAGGGAGGGCAAGTAGAGTAGAGGCAAGTTTTTGCTTCTACTCTACTTTTAGGGTATATCGCTTCCCCTTTACGGCATGAAACACGATAACACTAGGTTCCGGTGAATCGTGGGTACTATTCAATACCATTTTAACGGGAGTACGTACCCTGCACAACCCACTCTGGTTCGTGATAATCTCGGCAGTGCGAATCTTCCCTGCCTCCCACGTAATAGATACCTCGTAGCCGCCTCGCGCTCTTAGCCCCTTTACAGAGCCTTTTGCCCACGCTTTAGGAAGCGCAGGAAGCAGTTCTATCTCGTCAGCATGGCTCTGAAGAAGCATCTCCGCAATACCAGCACTCCCCCCGAAGTTGCCATCTATCTGAAAAGGAGGGTGGTTATCGAAAAGGTTCGGAAGTGTCGATTTCGCAAGAAGGGCGAGTACGTTCTGGTACGCCTGTTCGCCATCGTGTAGCCGCGCCCAAAAGTTGATAATCCAAGCCCGGCTCCAACCCGTATGTCCCCCTCCGCCCTGTAGTCTGCGCTCTAGTGAGATACGGGCGGCACGCGCTAAGTTGGGTGTCCCCCGAAACGTTATCTGATTGCCCGGATGCAGTGCAAAGAGGTGCGACATATGCCTGTGTCCCGGCTCTGTCTCCTCAAAATCCTCCATCCACTCCATCAGTTGCCCATGCTTCCCAATCTGCGGGGGAACCAGTTTGGCACGTGCAGAAGCCAGTTTTTGCGCGAAATCCGCGTCGGTTCCTAGTATCGTACTCGCCTCAATGCAGTGCGAAAACAGCCCGTAGATTATCTGCATATCCATACTAGGAGCCATGCACACGCTCGCCGTCTGCCCGTCGCTCGTACGGAAGATATTTTCGGGGGAGTTGGAGGGAGCAGTAACGAGGTAGTGGTGCTTGGGTTCCTCTACCAGAAAATCGAGGTAGAACTGCGCGGAGGCTTTGAGAGTGGGATAGACCTGTGCTAAGTACTCCTTATTCGGCATAAAAGCGTAGTGTTCCCAAAGATGCAAGCACAACCACGCCCCCGCCGCAGGGAACTGCCCCCAAGAGGGATGCTCTCCCGGAGAGGTGTACCC
Organism: bacterium; assembly: GCA_900299305.1. GTDB lineage: Bacteria > Armatimonadota > Chthonomonadetes > Chthonomonadales > Chthonomonadaceae > CAIJLM01. The sequence continues at coordinate 12,385 of OMJJ01000153.1, forward strand.
CCAGATATTCGAGATGGTGTGTACCACCCAACCCTTCGCGCCGTAGTGAACTTTTGCGGTCTTGCTACCTGGCTCTACTAACGACTGAATGTAGTCTAAAAACGGCTCGTGGCACTCCGCAAGGTTGGTGGTTTCGGCGTTCCAGTAGTTCATCTGGTCGTTAATGTTATGGTGATAGTCGCCATTCCAAGGGGTCTGCGTCCCCTCCGTCCAGATACCTTGCAGGTTTGCGGGTAGCCCCCCGTTACGCGAAGAAGAGAGGAGAAGATAACGCCCATACTGGAAATAGAGACTTGCCAAAGAGGGGTCGCTTTCGCCTTTACGAAGGCGTTCGAGGCGTTCATCGGTGGGCAAATCTGAGTTTGCAGTTCGCCCTACATCCAACGAAACCCGCCCGAATAGCGACTGATAGTCTTTGATATGCGCCTTTTTAAGGCTAGAGTACGACTGCTGACTTGCTTCCTCCAACACTTTGCCACAAGTCTCTGCAAACTGCGGGTTACGAAACGCCGTGTTTGCACATACGATAAGGGTCGCCTCTTTAACCCCTTTCACTCGCAACCTATCTCCTTCTTGGCTTATGCCCTCATTTGCGGCAATAGCGCGGACGCTTGCTACATAACGGATACCCTTCCCACTGGAAAACTGCCCCTGCATCGTGAGGGTGTTGTTTTGAACCTCAGTGGTAGTACCTGCGGGGCGTGTGAGGGAGACCGTGAAGTCTAGTGCGTTGGATTTGCTTGCTGTAATGTGAACAATAAGGGCTTGTGCGGGGTGAGAGGCGAGCATCTCGCGGGTGTAGGTGGTATCTCCAATGCGGTAGGTCACTTTCGCGATACCCGTATTCAAGTCCAGTTCACGCCGATAGTCCTGCGCCTCCCCTTTGTGGTCGAACTGAAGATATAGATTGCCTAGTAGTTCGTAAGAGCCATACGCCTCGTTCGCGCCATTACCCCCGCCAGAACCGCTTCCCTTACACGCAAGATACTTGTAGGTCATCTCTTGCGCTTGGGTGTACTTGCCCTCAAAGAGCAGTTTGCGAATCTGAGGGAGGTACTGTAGCGCGTTCGGGTTGTCGGCATCTTGGGGGTAGCCCGACCACATACTACTCTCATCCAGCAAGATACGCTCGGTATTTATGCCCCCAAACACCATTCCGCCCGAACGCCCATTACCGATAGGAAGAGCCTGTGTAAACGCTTTGGAGTTTTGCCACACAAACCCACTCTCTGCCTCTCCCGCAACGGTAGCGGGTTGGCGATACCACAACCTGTTATCGGGTTGCGCGGCAAGCGTAGAAGTAAGAAACGGGAGTGTAAGAAGCAGTATCGAAAACAGCCCCGTTAGTGTGTTCTGCATAGGTTATCCCTCCTTTCTTAGCCTACCAGCGGAAAGTTGCTACCGGTCATAAGCACACTATCCTCAAGGTTTAGGTAGTTGGTACAAGGGTGGTTAGGCGACTGCGAGTGCTTATAGCGCGTACCGTCCGGCATGAAAATCATCACAAAGGCGCGTCTCTGGTTCTCGGTGATGTTGTGCGGGGTGAGGTGGTAGTTGAGGCAGTGGTGGAACATACACTCTCCCGCCTTCAGGCGTACTGGTTTGGAGTTCTCTACGCCCCAAGTACGCACCTCTTGGTACAAACTTGCGGGTTCTCCCTCACCCATAGGTACAGGCGCGAGATGATACTCCTCCCGCAGTTCGCAATCGGTAGGTTGAAAGCGTGGGTCGCGGTGACTACCCGGTATCACGTGCATACAGCCGTTTTCGGGAGTAGCGTCGTCTAGGGCAAGCCAGCAGGTAATCATGGTAGGGTGGTCTAGGGGCCAGAAATAGAAGTCGTGGTGACACTGAAAATGCGCGTTGTCTCCGGGGGGCTTAGAGATAATCTGGTCGTGCCAAATACGCAGAGGGGTATCGTCCATCAGTTCGCTTATTGCCCCCGTAATCAGCGGGTTGCGCAAAACCTGCTCGTAGAGCGGCGACACCTTCCACATATTCACAAACTGATGAATAGCACGAACCGACCGGGTCTCCTTGCTCTGTCCCTTCCTATCGTGACCAAACGCGAACTCAGGGGGCAGGTCAGAGTAGTCTTCACGCTCCTGCTCTTGCTTAATCACCCTATCTAGTTCCGCCCGTAGCCCCTCTACCTGCTCCGCTTCCAAAACCTTCCCAAGCCGCAGATAGCCGTCCCGATAGAACTGCTCTCTCTGCTCTCCTGTCAAAATCGACATGATACCCCTCCTCATAAAATAGAACTTAGAGTAGGGTTCGGTTTGAGCATAAGAGAATCCTGCCTTACAAGCCTGTGTTGGGAACCTTTTCTGTGTAGCAAACCTTATAGCAGTGTGCGGAGAATAGGAACAAAAGGACACACCATGCAACACAAACAGAAATTAGGACAGATAGGTCTCGGGCTGGTAGCGGTTTTCGCAAGTACCCTTGCCCTCTCCTGTAGCACCTCGAAGGCGCAACAACAGCAACAGCAGATAGACTATGCGGCTTTAGAGCCGTACCAGATACACATGAAATGCCCCAAACTCACGGGCGAAAAAGCCGACTGGATAAACACCGACGGAAAACCCCTCACATTTGAAAAAGGAAAGGTTTATGCGGTGGAATTTTGGACGTTTGGGTGCATCAACTGCCAGCGCAACCTGCCCACCTACGTCAAGTGGCACAAGCAGTTTGCAAAGCAGGGGCTTACCGTGATTGGAGTGCATATTCCCGAAACCGACGAGGAGAAGAAACGTAGTAATGTACTGAAGAACATAAAGTCTCTTAAAATCGAGTACCCCGTGCTTTTGGACATGAAAGCGGAGAACTGGAAACGCTACGACCAACAGGTGTGGCCCTCCGTCTATCTTGTGGATAAGAGGGGGCAAGCGCGATGGGGATGGATTGGCGAACTGAGTTATAATGGCGCGAAGGGTGTCGAGAAGATGACCGCGAAAATCAAGGAACTCCTCGCCGAAAAACTACCCCAAAACGAGGAGGAGACAGAGGAGAAACCGTAGTGCGAAACAAACCCCTAGAGTTCCACAAAGAAGAGCATCCAGAGATGCAGACACTCACCCCTATCCTGATGTCGTACCTACACGCACGGGTAACTATCTACTACCGTGAGGCGGGGTATAGCGATACGGGGCATATCACCTACTTCGATAGGGAGTGGTTGGAACTTACCAAGCCGAACGGTGAGCGTCTGTTGATGCCCCGTTCGGCGATTCGTATTATCAAGATGCTAGAGACAGGGGTGATAGACTCGGACGCAATGATGCTCTTGCGACCTGCCGAGTCGGATAGCGAGACCAAACGCATTGCGCCCTAATGGTAGGCTAGGAGGGGCGATTCGTCTGGTCGGTCTGTACGCGCCCCGTTCGCTCCAGTTTGTTCCATCCTACTGCTCCCCCTTTTAGTGCGGCAACAATCGAGCGCAAAATCACGTAGTACATCAACTGCCGATAGACAAAGCGTTGGATAAAGAGAGAGGGCAACAGTTTCCAGTCGTTTTTGTCCATCCAGATAGCAAGAGCCGCGCCCAAAAATTCGGCGATTACCATTGCAAGGTAGTAGCGAATTACGTTGGGGAAGTTACCTGCCAGCAACGCCCAGATAACGGCTACATCCATAATGGGCGAGATAGCGGTAAAGAGAATCTGGTATATCCACAGGCTCGGCAGGGCGATAATTCCGAAAGTTCCGTGTTGCCCCAAAGCGTTGCGGTGCTTCCACAGGTTTTGCAAAATGCCGAACGCCCACCGAAAGCGTTGACGCGACAAGTTTTTCAGCGTTTCGGGTGCCTCTGTAAAAGCGAGTGCGCTACTGTCGTTCTCTATACGCCACTCCAAGCGGCGAATACCCCACGTTAGGTCGGTATCTTCTGCAAGGGTGTCGTGAGTGTAGCCTCCAGCTTGCTCCAGAGCCGTGCGTCTCCATGCCCCCACCGCGCCCGGAACGACGGTAATACAGTTCATTAGGTCGTAGGCACGACGGTCAAAGTTTTGACTGGTGATATACTCTAGCGCCTGCCAGCGGGTGAGCAGGTTATTGATGTTGCCCACGCGCACATTCCCCGCGACTGCCCCCACTTTTGGGTTTTGGAAATGCCGCGCCAGTTTTCCAATCGTGTCGGAGGCGAAAACGGTATCGGCATCTAGCCCTACAATAACGTCCCCTGTTACGTGCTGAATTCCGTAGTTAAGGGCAGAGGCTTTTCCGCCATTCTCTTTACGAAAGACCTTAATGGAAGGGCTATCGGGTATTGCACCTTTCGCCGCCCCAAAGGTGTCGTCCTTGCTTCCATCGTCTACCACAATTATCTCTTTAATGGGATAGTCGCTCTGTAGTAGTCCCTGTATGGTTTTCGCGATAACCTTCTCTTCGTTGTACGCCGCAATCACCACCGAAACACCAATTTGAAAGCCCGGCACAAAAAGCGCATCGCGCTTCATTTCGCGCCGCCTCTGAAGCAGAGCAAGCACCCCCATAAAAACCTGCCGCGAGATTCCCAAAATAATGGAGAGGCTAAACAGTGTAGCAAGGGTGCGCTGTACAAAGTAGTTCGATTCGAAGACCCAGTGGTCTACCCCGACCAGTACTCCCTGCAACCCCTTAATGGGTGGGAAGAGCGATTGACGGGATACCCCGCGTAAGTCAGCAATGGTTCCAAAGGTATAACCTGCCGCTTTCAGTTTTTGGATGAGGATAGGGAGGGCTTTTAGGGTGGCTTCCCGCTTGCCGCCGCCGTCGTGCAGAAGAATAACGTTACCCTTGTCCTTCTCCTCCATCACCTGACTAACGATTCTATCTGCCCCCGTCTCTCCATTTTTGCCTGTTTTGGTAAGGTTCCAGTCTTCGGGGTCTATCTGCTCTCCTACCGAGATAAAGTTGCGTTTGGAGGCGATAAGGATGGGTTTGAGGTCGTCCCCTGTGCGCGGCTCCACGTCAATAGCATAGGGGGGACGAAACAGAGGCGTGGTGTGTCCCGTGATAGATTCGATGGCGCGTTGGGTAGAGTTTATCTCAACAAGGGTACGTTGCTCTCCTACAAAACGCAAATCGGGGTGGGTAAAGGTGTGGTTTCCAATCTCATGCCCTTCGTTCCAGATGCGTGCAAGGAGGTCGGGGCTTTCTGCAACCTGACTACCGACCACAAAGAAGGTCGCTTTTACGTTTTCTTGCGCCAAAATATCTAAAATCTGCGGAGTGTAGTTGCTGTCAGGTCCATCATCGAAGGTAAGCACTATCATTTTGGGCTTAAAACCCGCACGGCGCACCACATAAGAGGAGGGGTACGATTCATAGTTCAGTTGGGTAACAAAACCCGATTGGGGGTCGCGTTTTAGGGTACGCTTTCCATCGGTAGGCTCGGCAAGTACTTCTAGTAGTTCCCCCTCTCCCTCAAAATCGACCTGCGCCTGATTGTGATAACTGATAACGTTCAACGCCCCCGAATCTATTCGCTCTGCTTGGTCTTTTCCCAAAGCCTCCTTGCCTATTATCTGCCAAACGCTAGGGTCTTCGCCCCCCATATACCAGAGTGCTACTCCTAATGTGGGATATTTTCGTGCGATACGCAGTTGGTTGTAGGTAGAGGCGGCATCTAGCATCCATACGGAATGAGATTTATTATCGTCGTCGATATAGCGATAGAATGGGTTGAGCGTAGCGGGGTCGAGACGGATTTTGGCGATATTAGCCTCTTTGGGGTCTTGCGACTCTTTTGCCTGCAAAATAGCACTCTGGAAACTGAGCGGGTCGGCATTAACATCCCCATCCTGCCAGTCGTAGGCGTAGTTCCCGATACCGAGTACGATTTTCTGCGGTGGAATCTTCTCTACCTCAAACAGTTGGTGCAGTTGCTCCTCCGTCCATTTCATACTGGCGATACTGCCCGCCCCTCCTCCATCTTCACCGGGAGAGTGTTCGTCGTAGACCATAGGAATCAGAAAGTCGTTGTACTTGACGAGGGCTTGACGGTCAAAATTGGGGTCGTCTATCGCGGTATCTTGGCACACCAGTAGCCCCGCAGAGTGAAACTCCATGTAGAGTTCACGCATAAACTGCGTGAGGTTATCTTTGTCTTCGGGGGCGGGTTGCTCGAAGTCGATATTAACCCCTTGCCATTTTTCGCGGAGTAGCATGGCTTTTAGGTCTTGAATAAACTTGGCGCGGGTGGCAGGAACGCTTACAAGGTTGTGAACGGCTTGGGAACTCCAGTGTCCCTGATGCTCGTGGAGGGTAGAGTCGATGAAGTTATTGATAAGCGGGATAATGGGTAGCCCATGACTACGTACCAACGGAGTTATATCGTCGCGGTCTTCGGGGATACGCGAGTCGATGATTTTGCCCCCGTCTTCGTTGATATGAAGCCACTCCGGTATAAAATGGGTGAGGGAGCCGATATTTCGCTCTAGGGAGGCGCGGGAGGTCTCTTCCCAGTTGACATAGAACCCCATACTGATAGGATGCTCTGGGCTGAACTGTGCAAGGCTCGGGAGGGGCTTTGCCGCCAACTCTTTGCGTGTTTCTTTCTTCTCATTACGTATCATCGCTTTGAGGGTGTCGAGCTCTTTGGACTGTGCCGCTTGCCGTTTTCGGCGCATTCTGTCGAACAGAACAGGGTCGGCGTTGCCTACGTCTTTATCTGTTTTAATACGCGGGAGGTTGTTATGAGGAAGGAGAGGTAGAGAGAAGACGCTAAGAACAAAGATACCCGCGCCAAGCCCCGCCACAATGGCAAGGATAAACGCCAAGCGCGTAATGCGCCGCCAACGGCGGTTTTCGGTATCGTAAAAGATGGGGGTCTGTTGGTTTGCCATGATATAACCGCTCTGTTCTATAGGACTATTATAGCCTAATTTTGTAACGGTTAGTCTGGCAATTTAGTCTGCCTCTTCCCAATTTTAAGGGAAACGGGTTTAGAGGGAGTGAGTCGGTTGTCACCCTCCTCTCTCATATTGCGCTCTGCAAGGTTTTAGCCCTCATTCCCAACCCTTTCTCCCAATGCTGGGCGAAAGGGCGAATGCACTAGGTCGCAAGAGGTTGCTTATCGTACAGACTTTTTATTGATACGGATAAAGCCTGATAGTTTCGAGTCCTTCCCTTAGAATTGGGGGAAGGATGTCCTGCAAGGACAGGATGAGGGCTACACCGCCCACTACGGCATAAAGTGAGTATTTTTTTCTCGCCTCTATCGTATCGTAATGAGGTTGCCCTAAGCTAGTTAGTGCTGTCAAACAAGGTTTGCTCCAGCCTCACCGAAGAAGCATTCCCATTCACTACCGGATGTAGAGTTATAGTCCACTGCGAGGTCGTGACATCTGTTTGTGTGAACACCAACTCCTTCGCAAGTTTGGAACAAGCACTAATCGAGAGAAACTTCTTTGTTCCCTCCGACCAATCACTTCCTAACATATACCAGAGGGAATAACTACCAGGGGAAATGCCTTTTAGAAAAGCGGTATTATTTGCTCGAACGTAAACAATCATGGATGCCTGACTAGGGTTCATGGAAGGTACGAGTTTTACGACTGCATCACTGTCTATCCCATTCTCAATCGTGAGTTCATTAGCCCCCCACCCATCACTGGATTTAAGTATAGTACCGTTAGGTAAGGATATTGGGTCATGCTTGATTGTTGCATCGGGCTGTTGAAGTTTAGTGCCTACACTTCCACTGTGAGATGCGATTACTGCAAACGAAATAAGCCCAATCAGGGCGATTAAAGGCAGATATATCAATTTCCGCTCTTGTACACTGTGAAGTTTTATTGGTTTAGGAGAAGGTGTTTCAGGGGAAGGCAATCTGGAATCTACGTTTGAAATAGGGCTACAATCAAGTTCAAGGAATCGTGGGTTTGGACGAGGAGTGGAGTCACTCCCCGTCATCTCATCTGAAGGTGGAGAAGGTTGGTTAGGCATCTTTGAATTTTCAACTCCATAGTTACTGCCACTCTAGGCAGGCGCGGAGTTGGTGGCTACAGCGTGGGCTACGCAGTTTTTTCAGAGCTTTCGCCTCAATTTGCCGTATTCGCTCACGGGTCACGCGGAAATGCCGCCCTACCTCTTCCAAAGTCTTTTGGCAACCGTCTTCCAGCCCAAAGCGCATCATCAGCACTTCGCGTTCGCGGTGCGTTAGGTGGTCGAGGGCGTTCTCTATGCGCTCCCTCAAGAGGCGGTGTGAGGCGGCTTCGGCGGGAGAGAGTGCCTCATGGTCTTCCACAAAATCCGAGAGGTGGCTGTCCTCTTCCTCTCCAATGGGGGTCTCTAGCGAGAGGGGTTCGGGTGCGACGCGCAGTATCTCCGCGACACGCTCCAGCGGAATCTGTAGGGCATAAGCGAGTTCGTCGAGGGTAGGTTCGCGTCCGTTCTGTTGAAGGAGTTGTGAGGAGGTTTTAATGAGGCGGTTGATGGTCTCTACCATGTGGACAGGGATACGAATAGTACGCCCTTGGTCGGCGATGGCGCGGGTGATGGCTTGGCGTATCCACCAAGTTGCGTAGGTGCTAAACTTGTAGCCTTTGCGGTAGTCAAACTTTTCTACGGCGCGAATCAGTCCGATATTACCCTCTTGAATCAAATCGGGGAACGACATACCGCGTCCGCTATAGCGTTTTGCGATAGAGACCACAAGGCGCAGGTTGGATTTGGTCAGCGTATCTTTGGCGAGTTTTGCTTTGTAGGGGTCTTCCCGTTCCCGCTCTACGCATTTGGCGAGATAGACCTCTTGTTCGAGGGTGAGGAGGGGGATTTTTCCAATTTCACGGAGCCACATCCGCACCGAGTCGTCCAGCGGCAATCCATCTACCGCAATAAACTCCTCTTCACGGTGGAGTGAGGACTCTTTGAGAGCGGGGTTGAGGGGCAAATCGTCCATAGCGATAGGCAGAGACAGATACTCTTTCGTTTGGGTTATCTGCTGAACTACCTCAATGCCCTCATGGGCAAAGAGTTCTAGGAGTTCGTCTGAGGGAGGGGTTTCTGGGTCTTCTTGTCCGATACTATCGTTGATTTCGTCGTAGGTAAGGTAGCCCCTATCTTTGCCCTGATGTATCAAGCGGAGGATTTCGGTGTTTCCGCTTTGCCCTTGCGATGTGACATTGGTACTAATCACTCTCGTCCTTCTCCTTTACTGCGATTGTGCCTCGTTACAAGGCGCAATTCAGGGGGTTACTCGGTATCTACGGGGGTAGGCAACCCTCTGAGTTCACGTACTTTTTGATGATACTGGCGCAGGTAGTGAGCGCGTTCTTCTGCGCTGGTATCGGTACGCTGAAGCAGTTGTGCGAGTTCTTGTTTTTGCCTGTCTTCGTTGTACTTCCCAATTCGGCGTATGCAGTCGTTGATGGAAGCCTCTGATAGAGGTTCATTCGATACGATAGAGACAGATTCCTCCAAAAAATCTTTAATAGTGATAGATAATTTTACAGGGCTATTTTCGGCAAGCCCGTAGCGTTCTTTTAGTTCATGGTCGTTGGCGAAGGGGTCGTCCTCTTCGTTGGGATTCTCCTCCTCTGCTTCCAGTTCGTGTAGGAGGCGTGCCTTGTCTATCTGCCCCTCTGCATTGGCGGGGGTACGTGCAATTCTATCGAAGAGTTGTTTGCCAGCAGGAGTAACCATCTGCTCGGAGGTAAGCCTACTCAGAATGAGGGAACGCCAATCGGCTTCAAAAAGCCCCCGCAGTATCTGCCGTTCTACCTTCTCTGCGCCTGTCATTTGGGGTAGGGTGGTGCTAGGCGTAGAGGGGTCACTTAGGCGGCGGGAGGCATCGCGGCGGTTTTGCCCTTTGCCCTTGTATTCGCGAGTATGAGGGAAGGGAACTTGTGAGGGGGCAGTGGGTGGACGCTCGCCTTGCGGTTGCTCGGCAAGGGGGGCGCGGTTCGCCTGTTCGGTGAGGGGGTAGCCTTGCTGTCGGGCAGAGATATTGCCTTTGGTACGGACGGCTATCTCCTCTACTTCGGCGGCTATCTGCATAATGGCGCGTCCTGCGTTGTAGGCGTAGGTAGGATGCAGGTAGGCGTACCTCTGAATATAGCGGTCTCTATCTACCAATGAGGAGATGGTGGCGAGAATAGAGAGGAGTTCCTTGAGGGCGTTACCTCGTTCATCCATATTGTCGAGGTCGTAGGACTGTAGCGCGAGTTCTATCTGATACTCTACGCGGGGTATTGCGGTATCGAGTGCTTTCTGGAAGAGAGCGGTGTCTCCGCGTTTGATAACGGAATCGGGGTCTTCGCCAGCGGGGAGTCGGGCAATCCGAGCTTCGGCATTCTCTACTCCCAACGATTCCCAGATAGCAGAGGCGCGTAGCGTCGCTTTGATACCCGCCGCGTCTCCATCGTAGCAAGCGATAACTTTGGGGCTATAGCGCACCAGTAACCGCCCATGCTCCTCCGTCATGGAGGTTCCTAGCGTAGCGATACACTGCGTGAACCCCGCTTGATGAGCGGTTATCACGTCTACATAGCCCTCTACAAAGACGGGCGGGTTCTTTTCGGTGAGGTGTTTACGGGCAAAGCAGAGACCGTACAGGGTACGCGACTTGTCGAAGATAGCCGACTGCTCCGAATTGAGATACTTTGCGGGGTCGTCTCCCATCGCTCTGCCCCCAAACGCAATCACCTTCTGATTCAGGTCGTGAATGGGAAACATGAGGCGGTTGCGGAAGGTGTCGTAGGTTCCGTTATTGGCGGGTGCTCGCGACTTTAGTAGCCCCAACTTAATGGCGAGAGGGATGTTTGCCCCTTTGCGCTGAAGATAGAACGATAGACCTTCCCAGTCGGGGGGGGCATAACCGATGTCGAACTGCTCTTGGGTGGGTTTTAGGAGGGCGCGTTTGGCGAGGTATGCCTGTGCGTCTGGGCTAAGGGCAAGCCGCTCTTTGAAGTACTCTACCGCGAGACGGTTGAGTTCAAACATCTCTTCCCGTTCGCTTTTCGCCTCTGGGGTCGATTCGCGCCGCTCGAACTCAATGCCGGCACGCTTGGCAAGATACTCCATCGTTTCCAGAAAATCGAGGTTCTCTTTCTTCTGAATAAAGGTGAAGATGTCGCCGCTTTCACCACAGGAGAAGCACTTATAGAACTGACCTTGCGGGTTTACATAGAAGGAGGGGTTGCGGTCACTGTGGAAGGGACAAAGCCCCTTCCAGTTCTTTCCTGCCCGCACAAGGCGCGTATACTGCCCAATGACCGCGAGAATGTCGGAACGGTCACGTATCTCCTCTTTCTGTTGTTGAAGGTCTCTTGCCATGTTGGAAGCCGTATAGAGTGGGGATAACCCCAGATTCGCTTCCCTACACAGATTCTCCTGCTTGAACAGAAAATAGGAGGGGTAGCCCGTTACAGGTGAGACCGCTCTACCAGATGTTTGGTCGCCTCTAGGGCAAGCAGGTAGCCCATGGTTCCCAAGCCGATTATCTGCCCAACGGTAACAGGCGAGATAACGGAGTGATGCCTAAACTCCTCCCGCGCATGAACATTGGAGAGGTGTACCTCTATGGCGGGGAGGCGCACGGCGGCAATCGCATCCCTAATCGCGTAACTGTAGTGAGTATATGCCCCCGGATTGATGATGATAGCATCTGCCCAGTTCCGTGCATCGTGGATTACGTCGATAATTTCGCCTTCGTGGTTAGACTGAAAGATACGTACCTCTATATTCAGCGTCTCCGCATGGTACTTAATTTTGCGGTTTATCTCGTCGAAGGTGTCTCGCCCATAGATGTCGGTCTCCCGAATCCCCAGCAGGTTGAGGTTAGGTCCATGAATCAAACAGGCTTTCATTACGCTACGTCCTCCGGCTTTGCGTCGGGGTTTAGGGTAGTCGCCTCTTCGAGTAGCAGAACGGGAATCCCCTCCCGAACGGGATAAGAGTAGCGTCCGCACTTACAGAGGAGGGCATCCTTGTTCTCGGCAAGGGTAAGGGGGTGACGCTGTTCGCACCCCGGACAGGCAAGCAGTTCCAAAAACCAAGGCTCCAGCGATTGAGAGTTTGAACTCATCGGTATCTCCTAAAATAAGGGTTGAATTTAAGGGGTGGTATATCGTACCCCGAA
>OMJJ01000154.1 GCA_900299305.1 bacterium
GCGGTGTCTGCGTAGAATATCCGCCCCAATGACCGCGTGAGGTCCTTCAATCTCGAAGTCTACCGCTTTTCCGATGTCGTGTAGTAGCCCCGCTCTTCGAGCAATTCTTGCGTCTGCACCTACCTCTGCGGCGAGCATACCGCACAGGTGAGAAACCTCAATGGAGTGCTTGAGGACGTTCTGACCATACGAGGTTCTGTACTTCATTTTGCCCAAAAGTTGAACAATTTCGGGGGCAAGCCCTGTCGCTTCCGTCTCAATAACGGCTTGTTCACCCGCCTCTTGAATACGCTGATTGACCTCTTCTTGTGCTTTGCGGACAATCTCTTCAATGCGTCCCGGATGGATGCGCCCGTCTACTATTAGGTTGATGAGCGCGACACGTGCGACTTCACGGCGTACCGGGTCGAAGCCAGAGAGTACCACCGCTTCCGGCGTGTCGTCGATAATAAGGTCTACACCCGTAAGCGTCTCGAAGGCGCGGATGTTGCGCCCTTCTCGCCCGATGATGCGCCCCTTCATCTCATCACTGGGTAGGGGAACCACCGAGACCGTTGTCTCAGAGGTCTGGTCTACCGCGCACCTCTGAATGACATCGGTTAGAATTTGGCGTGCTTTGCGTTCGCCATCCTTACGCGCCTCCTCCTCAATGCTACGCATGAGTTTGGCGGCGTGGTGGCGATTTTCGTCCTCTACTTTTTTGAGATACTGCGCTTTTGCGTCTTCGGCGGTGAGTTTGCTAATGCGCTCCAACGCCTCGCGCTGTTGGTCTATGAGGATACCGACGGTACGGTAAGACTCCTCCAACTCAGTTTCGCGCTGGCGGTAGTCGTTCTCTTTCGTCTCGATAGCCGAAGCCCGAGTCTCCAATGCCTCTTCTCTTTGAGCCAGCTTTCGCTCTAACTTCTGGACTTCTGAGCGTTGTTCTCGAACCTCATTCTCTGCCTCTTCCCGAAACTCAAAGGCAGACTCGCGAGCATCCAGCAGTGCCTGCTTGTGGATGGACTCGACCTCTTTTTGTGCGTTTTCGCGGAGTCGTTCCGCGTCGGCAACGATAGAACTAGCAATCTCTTCGGCACGTGCCCGCTCACGCGGTTCGTACCTACGGGTCATAAAGAAGTGTTCCAAAGCGAACGCTACGAGCAGAACGATAAGGAACTCCAGAATAAAAAAGGCGTTTTGTTGCAAAGTGACTCACCTCCAGACTTTAGACATTAGGTAGTCTCAGGTTCCGAAGTTGAGCGATAGTAACGGCGTAGACTGTGCGAACTTCCGTACTACGTCACCACCCTGCCCTCTGAACTTGGCAAAGGGAAAAAGACTCTATTGGCGCGTAGCACGGCTCTGCACACTCTGTACCGATAGACTGGCGTTAAGGGTTGCTACTAGGATAGTTTAGAAGCAACAGAGTTTAGTACTCCTCACTATTCACCATGAGGTGCTTATATACCTGCGTAATTATGCTCCAACCGAACCCGCGCCGCAGTAAATAGTTTGCAATTTTGCGTTTTTCTGATTGGAGTACCGCCCCGGATAATGAAGCAAGGCTTTCGGTAGGAAACTTTTTGCTTATCGCCCCGATAGCACGGACAAGTTCGTCTTCGGGGGTGACTACCAAAAGTGTCTCGCTAATGGTAGCGGAATCTATGCCTTTGCGTTGGAGTTCGGCACTTAGCCGCCGTTGTCCGTACTGCTTTCTGTCGGCTCTGTCTTCTACCCAAGAGCGGGCGAACTCAGTATCATTCAGCCAGCCCCTCTCTTCAATTTCTACTATCACCTGTGCGACTACCTCTTCTGGGAAGCCACCGCGCTCTAATCTGCGCTCTATTTCGTTGCGGCTTCGGGCGGTGGTCTCTAGGTAGCGGTACGCAGTTTTACGGGCGGCTTCCAGCGTGTTGTTTGTCATCGCTTTACTTTCTTGGGGGGCGCGGCAGGGCTATTAGGGGCGGGTTTGCCGTCTTTGTTCGGCTCTTTGGCGGGAGTTTTGTCGTCTTTTTTGGTGTCGTCTTCGTCGTCGTGGCGCAGGATTTCTAGTTTCATTGCGCCCATCGTCTCTAGGGTCTCCTCGTCCTCTTTGGTTCCGATTAGCACGTCTTTTTCAAACTCTACCTTTTGTCCGTCGGTATCCTCTCCATGTACAGGGGCGAAGAGCCTCATTTTGTCGGCTTTCCCGTCGTATTCGGCGTGTTCTGCAAAGAGGGTGCGCTCCACCTCCATCCCGTCCTTTTTCTTCACTTTTTGTTTGAAGGTGAGATTGCCAAACATCTTCACATACTTCTTTTTGTACTCGTTTTCTACCTTATCGCAGAATACGGTGATGCCCCGATTCCTCTCTTCGGAGACACTCGCTTTTTTAGGCTCTTTCGACTCTTGCGGAGTGGGATTTGCGGGGGCTTTTTCGTCCGGTTTGGCTGGCTCCTCGGGCTTCTTTTTGGGCTTGACTTCGATAATCACGTTCTCGGTGATGATGGCGAGTTTCTTTTTAGCACTATCGTCTACAACGGCTTTGTTGCCTGTGATGTGTGCCTTCTCGGTGTCGATAACGATGTTGCCTTCTGCTTCTAGTATCTCGGTGTCTTCGTGATACTTGGCGGTGTTACCGGTGGCTTTCATGTCTTCGGAGGTGTATACAAAGTTGGTTCCGGTGTAGGTTTTGGTTTTTCCTGTATATTTGGAGTCTTTTAACTCTAGGAACGCCTTTTTTTCCTTTTGAGCGGGTTTCGCTTTAATGGCGGTGGGAACGGCAGGGGGAATCTCTTTTGTGGGCGGGGGAGTAGGCTTTTGCTGTGCGTACAACGCCCCCGCGAGGAGTATTGAGAGGGTTGCTCCGTATAGAATAGGGGTGGTCTGTTTCATAGTTATCTTTGCTTGGTTTTGATGCTGTCGCTAAGTGTGTCTAGTGACCCGTTTAGGGTGAGGCGGATATTTCGCGCCGAAAAGCCTTTGGTTTTGAGGTCAATGGTCATGTTTTCGCCTACAAAGGGAATTTTGCGCCACGTTCCGGTTACGTTTCCGGGACAGTAGAGTTGTTGCTCTTTCACATTCCAGTAGATTTTATCGGTCTGTAGGGTTCCTTCTGCGAAGGTGGTGCGAACTCCATCGGTGCACTCGATTAGTTTGTCCGTCGGATTGAAGCGGGTTTGATTGGTGTAGAGAGTCACCTCTTTGTAGGTTAGGGTTGCCCCCTGATGGCACAGGATGCGCTGTTCTACGGTGGGCTGGCTGTTCCGCTGGAGTTCTATGAGTTCGAGTTGCGGGGTTTTTAGTTCCATTCCCGAATCGGTTTGAAAACCCACATTCCCACTCAAAATAAACTTCCACTTTAGCGCGTAGAGCAGAGATAGGTCGTAAGGTAGTGCCGACTGTTGCCCTATAGTATACTCTCCCTTATCGGCGCGAAAAGTGGCAACCTGTTTGCTCTCGGTGGGTTTTGGGGAGGGTTGAGTGGGGGATGGAAGCGAGTAGAGCCGTCCCTCTGTAATTTGAGTGAGGGTTGCCGAGCGGATATTGGAGAGTGCGCCCCCCGGTATCCTGTCGAACTCCATGACCCCCGCGTGTAGTGACCACGAGGGGCGATTGTCTATCATGGAGGTAAAGGGGGCGTTTTCGAGGCGAATGAGAGGGCGGTTATCTATCGTCTCTGTAAAGGGAAGGGGCAACTTAAAATAGATTGCCCAGCGGTAGAGAGTGAATAACACCGACGGCACTCCTACCAGCAGTAGCAGGAAGGAGAGCCATCGGCGAAGTGTGTACCCTTTAGTACGCATAACGAGACCCCGTATCCTCTCAGGGAACCAGCCTCAAAGCGAGTTGCTAGGGGCAACCCGAAGTAGGGGGCGGAGGGGGCGGCGGGTTATTGGGGTCGGGACCGCCGTACATGGTAATATCGGTAAGGGTGACGTTTGCCAATCCTGTATTGGGTAACGGGATGGTGCATCCTACGAGGTCGTAGGTCTTGCCATAAAACACGGCAACGTTGTAGTAGCCTGTGTTTCCGGGACGTGTAACTTGAATAGAGGTCGCGGTGGGAGGAACATTGGTTAGGGTGAAAATCCCGTTGGCATCCGTTGTTGTAGAGAGGGAGGTTCCTGTTACTTGGATAAGAGCATTCTTGACCCCATTCACGTTGAAATCACGAACGACTCCCGATACTGTTTTACCAGTTCCTCCTCCGCCACCTCCACCGCCGGAAGTGCCACCACCGCCTCCGCTACCGCTTCCGCAACTGGTTATACCGAACAGAGTGACTACACACAACAGGTATAGGGGGAGGGAAACACGGGGGGAGGAGATACGTACTCCGTTTCTCATAAGAGAGTTCCTGCCTTTGTTGCTTAGTATGGGTCTTGAAACGACCTGCAAAAGCCCTTTCGGGTATCAGCCAAACTTAATGACGAGGTGGATGGGGGAGTCTGTTACCTCTTACACAAACACATTTCCATTATAACTGCTTGGGGGTGAACATGTCAAGCCGTGCGGAGTGAGTTCTAGGGCAAATAGCCTTACGATTTGCTTGGGAAACGCTACTCGGAGGCGGGTTTTGGCGGTATAGGAAGGGATAACTCTTCACGATTTCGTGTATGAGCACTCGGCTACGGCAGTCTGCTTTCAGAACGCGCCCCGTTATCTGCTCTACTATGCGTCTGTCGTAGGGTTCTATCCCTCTTCCGAGCGCGTAGGAGAGCATCTTTTCGGTGAGGTTTCGCACGAAGTCGTCTTTGTGTTGTAACACTATCTGTTTGAGTTCTGCCGGACCTGCGAACTTGATACCGGGCGGCAACACCCCCGACGCATCTATCGGTTTACCGCCAATCTCTTCACGCCAACGTCCTACGGCATCGTAGTTCTCCAAGCCAAACCCTAAAGGATCCATGCGTACATGACACCCCGCACAGAGCGGGTTTCTGCGGTGTTTCTCTAGGCGTTGGCGGAAAGTTAGTCCTTCTCGCGGCTGGTCATCGGGGGGGAGAGTGGCAAGAACGGGCGGGGGAGGAGGAACCTCCTGCCCTAATATCTGCTCTAGTACATACTTGCCACGCAGTACGGGGCTGGTGCGTAGCGGGTACGAGGTGAGGGTGAGGGTTCCCGCCATCGTCAAGACTCCCCCACGCCTTTTATCGGCTAGGGCTACACGCCGAAACTCCTTTCCCGTTACCCCTTCGATACCATAGTGCTTTGCAAGGTCTTCGTTTAGGAAGGTGTAGTTGCAGTCGATAAGGCGAAGCAGAGAACCCTCCTCACGGAGTACCGAATCGAAAAATCGGACGGTCTCTTGATACATTGCGTCTCGTAAGGTAGGGCTATAGTTGGGGTACTTGCCGGGGTCGGGTTGGGCAGAGGTGTAGAGGTCTTTTACTTTGAGCCATTGGGTTGCAAAACTCTCTGCGAGTGCAGAAGAGTTGGGGCTTTTGAGTAGCCTCTCTACCTGCATATCAAGGACTTTAGGGTCGTGTAGCCGTTTTTCGGCGGCAAGCCGTAGCAGCTCGCCGTCGGGTGTAGAGGCGCACATAAAATAGGAGAGGCGGGTCGCGAGTTCGTAGTCGTTAAGAGGGTAGGGCTTATCGGTCTTCTGCTCGTGTTCGATACGAAAGAGAAAGTTTGGGGATACCAGAATACCTTTGAGGGCGTACCTTACTGCCTTCTCGAAGGGTTGCCCCTGCTTGGTTGCCACGTCGTATAGCCCTAGTAGCCCTGCGATTTCGGCGGGAGTTACGGGACGGCGGTAGCCCCGATAGGCGAAGTGGGCGAGTATCTGTTTAGCGGCTTCACGTTTGGGCAGTTTGGTACTGGGTTTTACCAGCAAAATAC
>OMJJ01000155.1 GCA_900299305.1 bacterium
CGGTACGCCTTACGGACACGCAGATAGATAATGGGTTGCTCGTCCACCAACTGAGAGCCAAGTACCAGTATCGTTTTGAAGTCCTCTAGTTCTGCGATGGTGTTACCCATTGCATGATACCCGAACCTCTCGTACAGCGACTGATTTACCGAGCCGAGGTAGCCCTCTACGCGGCTGTCGATGTTATTGGACTTGAGAACGTCGCGGAACAGTTTTTGGAAGAGGAAATTATCCTCGTTGGTACTGCGTTGCCCCCCGATACCGCCCACATTCCCGTCTGCTTCGCGGAGTTTCACGGTTAAAACCTGGTACGCTTCCGTCCAGTCAATCGCTTTCCACTCTCCATTCACTTTCCGCATGGGCGTTTTCAGGCGGGTATCTGCGGAGACGTAATCGTGACCGAACTTGCCTCTATCGCACGTCCACTCTTCGTTTACCGCTTCGTTGATGCGTCCATTGATACGCTGTAGGCTATCGAGGCGGTAGTCAATCTTGATGTTACATCCGTTGGAGCATTTTGAGCAGATGGAGC
Organism: bacterium; assembly: GCA_900299305.1. GTDB lineage: Bacteria > Armatimonadota > Chthonomonadetes > Chthonomonadales > Chthonomonadaceae > CAIJLM01. Next base: position 533 of record OMJJ01000155.1, read on the forward strand.
GTTGCGTATGCAAGTCCCAAGGTCGCGCCTTAAAGCGGTACGAGCGGGAGAGTAGCGCACCTACAGGGCAGAGTTCTATCACGTTACCGCTAAATTTGCTCTTGTAGTTGGTATGCGCGAAGGTTCCTACCTCCATATCGGCTCCTCGTTTTAGGAATCCGAGTTGGGAGTCGCCGCTGATGTCTTCGGTAAAACGAGTACATCGGGCGCAGTGGATACAGCGTTCGCGGTCAAATACTACGTTTTCAGCGAGAGGGTACGCCTTCGGGAAGTGCCGTTTCTCTTCGGTGTAGCGGCTAGTAGCCGCCCCATAAAAGAGGGCGTTGTTTTGCAGGGGACACTCGCCGCCGCGGTCACATATCGGACAGTCTAGCGGATGGTTGATGAGCAGAAACTCTAGTACGCCTTTGCGGTCTCTTACCACTTGGGCGGAGTTCGTCTCTATCACCATGCCCTCGTCTGCGGGAAGGGTACAACTCGCTTGCGGCTTGGGCATCTTGGCAAGCGAAACGGTTCCATCCGGTGCTCTACGGGGCATAAAGACATCCACAAGGCACATACGGCAGTTTGCCGCGTCGCCTTTAGAGAGGCGCGGGTGGTAACAGAAGTAGGGTATATCCACACCCGCCCGTTTCGCCGATTCGATAACGTTCTCTCCTTTGGGTACTTGGAGTTCTACGCCATCAATCTTGATAGTAACCATCTGCGTTACCGCAGGGTTTAGCGAAGGGTCGGTTTGTGTTAGTCGGTTGTCGGACATTGAGTATCCTCTAAGCGGTTTCGGATTTACGCGGGTGTAAGCGTCAAGAGTGGGTTCACTACAACGGGAGTTGGGGGGACAGCATGGTCGCCAACGGGCGAGCGTTTATGCGCTATCCAGTACTCGAACTCCTCACGGAAGGCTTTGATTGCGCCGACGATGGGCCAAGCCGCCGCATCTCCCAAGCCGCAGTAGGAGCGACCATCTATCTGAGAGCAGATGTCGAGTAGCATCTCTATATCGCCCTCGCGCCCACTACCGGAGGTGATGCGGTCTAGTATCTTGAAGAGCCAGCGCGTTCCTTCTCGGCAAGGCGTACACTTCCCACAAGATTCGTGCATATAGAATTCGGAGGTACGCTTCATCAGCAAAACAATATCGGTGGTGTCGTTGAAGACCATAAACCCGCCGGAGCCGAGAAGCGTTCCGTTTGCAGAACAACTCTCGTAGTCGAGGTTGATACCCGCGAGTTTGTCGGCAGGTACAATCTGTACCGAGGAGCCACCGGGGATAACCGCTTTCAGTTTTCCGCCCGTCACGCCTCCTGCCGCTTCCAGCAGTTCCAAAAGCGGGGTTCCCATCTCAATCTCGTAGTTGGCGGGTTTCGCGATGTGTCCACTTACCGAGATGATTTTGGTTCCCTTGCTTCGTTCGGTTCCGAGTTTGGCGTACTCTGCCCCGCCGTTTTTCAGTATCCAGGTGGCGGCGCAGTACGTCTCTACGTTATTAACCAGAGTAGGCGACTTCCATACCCCTTCGTGAACAGGTAGCGGCGCGTGCGGGGCTTTAAGGCGCGGATTACCGCGCTCCCCCATCAGACTGCTCATTAGAGCAGACTCTTCGCCGCACTCGTAACTTCCTGCCCCCATGTGTACATAGAGGTCGTAGTTAAAGCCCTCAATGCCTAAAATGTTTTTGCCCAGATAGCCTTTTTTGTACGCTTGGTCGATGGCTTTTCGGACTTGCCACGCGGGTTCTACATACTCTCCACGAATATAGATGTACCCAGCAGTGCCTAGCCCCGCGTACCCTGCGATAATCATGCCTTCCACCAACAGGTGAGGCAGTTTCAGCATCAGTTCGCGGTCTTTGTAGGTTCCAGGCTCCCCTTCATCGGCGTTACATATTATATAGTGGGGTTTGTCGGTGTTCTTGGGCAACCCGTTCCACTTTATCCAAGTGGGAAAGCCCGCACCGCCACGTCCCCGCAGTCCCGACGTTTTCACCTCGTCGATAACCGCCTGACGCTCCAGCGTTACCGCTTTGCGTAAGCCCTCGTACCCACCGTGTTTTTCGTAGACATCAATCTCTTCGATACCGGGAACTAAGCGGTGTTCAAAGAGTAGATTGCGAATTGCCATTCGATTCTATCCTCTAGTGCTTTGGGAGCAGGCAAGATTGTCACCACGCCAAGCACACTAATAAACTATAACCCCACCCCCAAGGCTAAAGCATCGCGCCTGCGGGGTTCTTCAAATCTTCTGCCGAGAAGCTTCCGCCTCCCTGCTCACTCGCGCCGGGAACCAGTACCTTAACGATTGAGTCGGCGAGTTTGGCGGGAGTGTAGTCTGGGCTATTGCGAAGTTCATCTATCACCTTCACCACGTTTTCGGGAGTGAGTTGGGTGAAGTACTTATCTCCTACCTGCATAACCGTAGCCGCGCCGCAAAAGTCGAGGCACTCCGCTTCGGAGAGGGTGAATTCGCCGTCTGCGGTGGTCTGCCCAACATGGACACCCAACTCTTTTTCCAGTTTATGCACCACCTCATACGCCCCTTTTACGGCGCAAGTAAGGCAGGTACAAACCTCAAGATGGTGTCGTCCGCGTTTTCGCAGGTTGTACATGGTGTAGAAGGTGGCTACTCCCTCTACTTCTGAGTAGGAAAGCCCAAGCCTATCTGCCACCTCTTGAATGGCGGCGGGAGGCAAGTAGCCTTCGTACTCGCGCTGTGCAATCCAGAGTGCTGGCAGGCACGCCGCTTTGCGTTCGGGGTAATGGGAAGCAATCTCTTCCAGTTCGGCTATCGCCAGTTCGGAGAACCGAGACTCCTTTACAGGAGCGGGTTGAGGTTCTCGGATATTGGAGGTCACACTCTCAGCCATCCGTTTTCCTTCTATCTATCAATCTCGCCCAAAACGATGTCGATGCTACCGATTACCGCAACCACGTCCGCAATCAGCCTTCCCGCGCACATCTTAGAGAGGGCTTGCAGGTTCATAAAACTCGGTGGTCGCATATGGGCGCGATACGGGCGGTTCGTGCCATCGCTTACAATATAGAAACCTATCTCCCCTTTGGGAGATTCTAGTGGAACATAAGACTCGCCTACGGGCGGGTGGAAGCCCTCCGTCCACAGTTTGAAGTGGTGAATAACCGCCTCCATACTGTTGTCGAGTTCGCGGCGCGGGGGCGGCACGATTTTGCGGTCATCTACATTAACGGGACCAGTAGGCATATTCTCAATACACTGCTTGATGATTTCGCGGCTCTGATACATCTCCGCCATACGCACGCGGAAACGGTCATACACATCGCAGTACTCACCAACGGGTACATAGAACTTGAAGTCTTCATAACTGCTATAGGGGGTCGCCTTACGGGCATCGTGGGCAATACCAGAGCCGCGAAGCGTGGGTCCACTTACCCCCAACTCTAGGCACTCTTCCGCAGAGATAATCCCTACCCCTTGCGTTCTATCCCGCCAGATGGGGTTCGCGTTTAGCAGGTCTTCTATCTCGGCGAGGGCTTTTGGGAATCCGTCGCAGAACTCTTTGGCACGCTCTAGCCAACCATCGGGTGCATCACCGCGCAGACCACCGGGAACAATCCACGAGGGCATCATACGCACCCCCGACATCATTTCGGTAAGGTCGAGCAGTTTTTCGCGCTGTACAAAGGCGTAGAAGAAGACGGTCATCGCGCCAATATCGAGGCAGTGGGTCGCCAGCCAAACGAGGTGGCTTGCAATCCTCTGAACTTCCATCAGCATAACGCGCAGATACTGCCCACGGGGAGGAGGCTCTATTCCTAACAGCTTCTCTACCGAAAGGGTATAGGCGGCATTGTTGATATGTGCGGAGAGGTAGTCCATTCTGTCGGTATTGGTAACGGCTTTAAGATAGGTCTGGTACTCCATAGACTTCTCTATACCGGTATGTACGTACCCGATATGGCAGACCGCTTTGGTAATAGTCTCTCCGTCCAACTCCAGCACTACGCGCAAAACGCCGTGGGTACTAGGGTGTTGGGGCCCCATATTGACCACCATGCTGGTATCGTCTAGGGGGTCTATGGTGATGCCTTGCGCTTGAAGAGCGTTGGTATTCAGTTCTCTGGTATCTATCGCCATGTGTTCTCTTCTATCTACCGTTTACGGTACGCTTCGCCTTGCGCGTCGCCCGTTTTTCCTACAAACGATTCGCCGGGATGCTGTACTGCCACTTCGCCAATGGAGGGACCGAGTTTATTTTCGGGGAACTGTACGCGCTCACCACCGAGTGGGTAGTCTTTGCGTTGTGGGTGTCCTACCCAGTCGTCGGGCATAAGGATGCGGCGCAAGTCGGGATGTCCAGTAAAGCGCACACCGAACATATCGAATATCTCGCGCTCTGGAAACTCTGCGGCGGGATAGACACTGGTCACGCTAGGCACCGTGGGATTCTCTTCGGGTACGGGAACTTTAAGAAAGATACGGTGGTTCTTCCCAATTTTTACGCCGTTCTTTTCGTAAGGAAGCGAGTAGAGGTTGTACACCACTTCAAAGCGGTAGCCGTCTCGATAGTCGAGGTAGTCTACCCCCAAGCACTCCGAAAAGAAGTTGTACTGCAAATCGGGGTCGTTCTTAAACAGTTCACAGATTTCGACAATGTTCTCGCCCTTTACCAGTAGGCGCGTGTCTCCACGAAAGGTATCAACACCCAGCAAGGCTTCGGGGAAGTTGTCGCGTATCTTTTGTATCTCGATGCGCTCTTGGGTTTCGGTTTCGGTTGCCATTCTAGCGTACTCCTCCGCTCAAGCCCTCTTCTTGCGAACTCGCTCCGTAGGTGGGTACACGTGCCCCTTGAGGTCGGCGCGAAGGGTCTACATCGCCGGAATCTTCATTACCAAAACGAATAGGCGCACGCTTGGTAAGGAGTTCAGGGGTGATGATGTCGCGGGAGGTGGTGCGGTCACTCTCATCCCAATCCAGTGCCCCCTTACCCAGAATATAGAAGTAGCCTATAAAGAGGATAACTACAAAGACGAGCATTTCGGAGAGGAAGAACTGCTTCATTCCGAAGGTCTGGTTTCCATACGACACTGCCCAGGGCCAGAGGAAAATCGTTTCGATGTCGAAGACAATAAAGAGCATGGCAACGAGGTAGAACTTGATGGGAAAACGCTCACGGGCGTTACCAACAGGGGTCATACCGCACTCATACGAGGTCGATTTTTGTAGGGTGGGCTTGCGCGGACCAAAAAGGAAAGAGAGACCAATCATTGCCCCGCCAATAATGGCGGCAATGAGAATGAGTGCAACTATCGGTATATAACCGCTTGTCATATCGAAATCGTATCCTCTCGCGGGGGTCGGTTTCTAAGTACCTGTGTTATTTGTGAACTCTATCACAAACTCTATCGGTTTGTCAATAGAATCGACCAAGCACCCCTTCATTGTACCCAAAATTTTACCTAAGCGTACCCAAGAACGCAAAAACTGCCCCATAATTCGGCTTTTTTACAAAATTCGTTGGCTTTTCAGACCCGTGTACGCTATGGGCAGGGGTGTCTACCCTAACATCTTCTTGCGCTAGTAGCAGATACCCCAAGCCTTCTGGCTATAGCAGTTCAAAGCCGCGTTCTACCAGCACCTCACGTAGTTTGTCCCGCCCAGTAAGGGCTCCAGCACTCTCCACTCGTAACGCAGAGTGCTTAGACCAGTCCCCTTCTACCCTCATATTCTGAGAAGTATAGAACTCCCTCATGGTAGCGTTGTAGTTTGCTATATGCTCTGATTGAGACTCTGTATCGTAGGTCTCGTGGTGTAGAATTTCGGGTTGTGGAAGGCGCGGTTTCACCGTAGAGGTGTCAGTGTCAGCAGGAACTCCTATCGCCATTCCAAAAACTGCAACTACTTTGGAGGGGAGTTTCAGTACTTCGGCAAGTTCTCTCGGCTGATTTCGTGCCGCGCCCACATAGCAGATTCCTAGCCCCAACGACTCCGCAGTAAGAGCGGCATTCTGGGCGGCAAGGGAAGCGTCTATCGTCGCCATTACAAACATCTCCATATAGTCCAGTCCCCCACCCTCCAGCCCTTCGCGTTTGGAAATGGCATCTAGGCGTGCCAAATCGGCACAAAAAACCAAAAACAGAGGCGCACGGCGAATAAACTCCTGATTTCCACAGAGGGTCGCGACCTTCTCCTTGTAATTGGGGTCTTGTACCGCGATAACACTCCATGTTTGCAAGTTGGACGAAGTGGCGGCACTCTGTGCCCCCGCAACTATCTGCTCTAATGCGTTTGGTGGCAGGGGTTCCGGTGCAAAGCGGCGTACGGATTTATGGGCAAGTATCCTTGCAAGAACTGGATTGATAGCCCCTTCGAGGAATGGCGCAGATGCCCCATAGCGTTGTTCTAAAGATTCTCTCAGGGTATTGCCTGTTGTCATAAAGCGATGTTCCTCCTCCATCTTGATAGTACCCGAAACGGCTATATATCCACCTCCCTTATCCTCAAAAAAGATAGACAACAAAAACAGGTATTTAGCACCCTGCAAACACTCCCCACACTGCCAATAATACAGGCACAAAACTTTACTGGCACAATCTACGGCTCTATGCCATCGTCACAAAAGTACACGGAGGATACAAATTTTGAAACTCTCTATAGGTGCTCTCAAACTAACAGTTATAGCCTATTTGGCATCTGTTTTCTTCTCCGCTCTCCCGGCACACGCCCAAAACCGACAAGTACGAGGGTGGGGAGACAATAGTGCCGGTTCGATAGGAGATGGTACTACTACCAACAAAAAAGTTCCCACCCAAACATCAGTGCTCAGTAGCGTAAGGCAGGTAGCGGCAAACAACTACTCCCAATCCTGTTATGCTCTTAGGTTGGACGGAACCGTGTGGGTATGGGGAGACAATAGTAGTGGAGGACTGGGTGACGGAACTAATACACAAAGAAACTCACCAGTGCAAAATACTAGCCTAAGTAGTATCATTCAGGTCGCCGCAGGAGCAAATAGCGGATATGCCTTAAAATCAGATGGAACTGTCTACGCTTGGGGTACAAACAGTAACGGGCAACTTGGGGATGGAACCACTACAGGAAGACTATCTCCAGTGCAGGTGTCCAGCCTCTCCAGTATTACCCAAATTGGAGGTGGCGGATATGCCCATTGTCTTGCTTTAAAATCGGATGGTACTGTCTACGCTTGGGGAGATAATGCGAACGGTAAGTTAGGAGATGGAACTACCACACAAAGAACCTCACCTGTTCAGGTCTCTAGCTTAACTAACATCATTCAAGTGGTCTGCGGCAAATATCACTCTCTTGCCTTGAAGTCAGATGGAACGGTCTACGCTTGGGGGCTCAATACCAACGGGCAGTTGGGGGATGGAACCACCACACAAAGAACCTCACCCGTTCAGGTGTCTAGTCTTTCAAGTGTTACCCAACTTGCAGGGGGATTAAACTTCTCTCTTGCCTTGAAGTCAGATGGAACTGTATACGCATGGGGTCTCAATACCAACGGGCAGTTGGGAGATGGAACCACCACACAAAGAACCTCGCCTGTTCAGGTGTCTAGTCTTTCAAGTGTTACCCAACTTGCAGCAGGGCAACTTCACTCTCTTGCACTAAAGTCGGATGGTAGCTTATGGGCATGGGGAAACAATGCATCCGGTCAGATAGGCGATGGAACCACCACACAAAGAACTTCGCCCGTAGCCGTTTCTGGATACCATGAGATAGTAAGCATTGCCGCAGGATATGGTCACTCTATAGCAATGTATCGTGCGCCTACGGTCTACATATCTAACCTCACCCTCAAGTACGGACAACGAAGTAGGCTTCTCGCAAGACTGTATAACGCTGTCACTGCGAGTGGAGTATCGGGTGCTACCGTTACCTTCAAGATAGATGGAACGACCGTCGGAAGTGCTACCACCGCAGATAACGGAAGTGGTCTCACCTACGCCACTCTAGCCCCCTACACCATCGACGACGCACTTAGTGTCGGTACTCACACACTCACTGCCTCCTACGATGGTAGCAACGGAACCGACCTCGCCAACTCCGCAAGCGTCACTCTCACCGTTGCACAGACCGATACCAACCTTACTGGTATCAATGCCGTCGCAAAACTGGGCGACAAAATCGCCCTACGTGCTCGCCTCAAACGCACTACCGACAACAACCCCGTATCAGGGCAGACCGTTACCTTCAAGGTAGACGGAACCGCTGTAGGAACCGGAACCAGTGTTGCCTCCGATGGAACGGCTACCTTCAATGGTTATGACACCAGTAACCTTTCGGTCGGAACGCACACTCTTACAGCTGAGTACGCCGCAACCACCAACTACAAGGCTTCCAGCAGTTCGGCAACGCTAACAATAAACGCGGCAAACACAACTTTAGCGGCAAACAGTGCCACCCAAACGAGAGGACAGATACAGGTACTCTCAGCACGACTGTGGAACTCTCAAAGCGGGAGTTATCTCTCTGGTAAGACGGTAACTTTCAAGATAGATGGAACTACGGTAGGGACAGGCACAACAGGCACTGACGGCTATGCCCGTTACTCCTACACCGTACCTTCCGACGCAACCGTAGGTGCACACACTATAACCGCCGTGTTCGATGGAGA
>OMJJ01000156.1 GCA_900299305.1 bacterium
ATAACGAATATACCTCTCTACTCTCTCTTTCCCCCAAAATTGGGGGAAAGATGTCCTGCAAGGACAGAATGAGGGCGAGTGCGTAACATGAGTTATGAGAACTCCCCATACAAAAAAACAGAGCCGCCTCAATTTGAGGCGGCTCTGTACTGTTTCTACTTCTCTGTTTAGATGTCGTAGTAGAGGGCGAACTCGTAGGGGTGCGGACGTAGCGCAACCGCTTTAAACTCGTTGACTCTCTTGTACTCGATGTAGGTGTCGATGAGGTCTTTGGAGAACACGCCACCCTTGAGCAGATACTCGTAGTCTGCTTCGAGAGCGTTTAGGCTCTCTTCGAGGCTACCGGGGGTCTGCTGGATGTGTGCTTTCTCTTCTGCTTCCATCTCGTAGAGGTCTTTGTCGATGGGGTCTGGGGGCAGGATTTTGTTCTCGATACCGTCCATACCCGCCATGAGCATCGCCGCAAACGCGAGGTAGGGGTTTGCAGAGGGGTCTGGCGCACGGAACTCTACACGCTTGGCTTTGGGAGACTTGCTCACCATCGGGATACGAATACAGGCGGAGCGGTTTCGTGCCGAGTAGATGAGGTTGATAGGAGCCTCGTAGCCGGGAACTAGGCGGCGGTAGGAGTTGGTGGAGGGGGCGCAGAACGCAAGTAGCGAAGCCGCGTGCTTTAGAAGTCCACCGATATAGTAAATCGCCATTTCGGAGAGTTGGGCATAGCCTTTCTCATCGTAGAAGAGGGGCTTGCCGTCTTTCCAGAGGGACTGGTGGCAGTGCATACCGGAGCCGTTGTCTTGGAAGAGGGGCTTGGGCATGAACGTAACGGTGTAGCCGTTCTGAAGGGCGGTGTTCTTGACGATATACTTGTACTTCTGTACTTTGTCTGCCATGGTGACGAGGGTATCGAACTTCATGTCGATTTCGCACTGTCCGCCAGTTCCTACCTCGTGGTGATGCATCTCGATGTCGATACCGCAGTCGATGAGGTTGAGGGTCATGGCAGTACGGAGGTCTTGTAGGCTATCGTTCGGGGGAACGGGGTAGTAGCCGCGCTTGAGGGGGATTTTGTAACCGAGGTTCGGCTTTTCGTCGCGCCCAGTGTTCCATGCGCCCTCTTCGCTATCCAGGTGATAGTAGCCTTCATTTGTACCTTGTCCGTAGCGTACATCGTTGAAGACGTAGAACTCGGCTTCGGGTCCGAAGAAGATAGTATCCGCAAGTCCGGTGCTTTTCACATACGCTTCGGCGTTTTTGGCAATCTGGCGGGGGTCGCGGTTGTATCGTTCGCGGGTGATGGGGTCTTCAATATCGCAGGTGATATTGATGGTGGTCACTTCGGTGAAGGGGTCTACATAAGCGGTATCCGGGTCGGGAATGAGAAGCATATCGCTCTCATTGATGGCTTTGAAACCGCGAATGGAAGAGCCGTCAAATGCCAATCCATCTACGAAGGTATCTTCGCTAAAGTGGTTTACAGGAATCGAAAAGTGCTGTGCCTGTCCGAACAGGTCAGTGAAGCGAATATCCATGATACGCGCTTCCGATTCCTTTATGAAATCTATTACGTCCTTGGGCGTCATAATACGCTCATCTCCTCTAAGTTTTAGAAATCGTTTCTTAGGGAGAGCGGGGTGCGCGTCGTGCGCCTCCTGCTCTCCTCTAAAAGGGTTCCCACGACTGCCTTGGGTGGGCAAGTGCAGGGTATAGAGTGGATTCTACCCTATATCCCTGCGACAATAGACCTTTGTTCGCGAAATACGCTTAGAACTTGTAGACTTGCCCTAGCGTGATGGTATCTTGGTCGCTGACATTGCCGGAAGCAGAGCCGAAGAGGGCTTGGTTCGCGCTGTCGTGCCGCCACTCTAGGCGAGAGACAAGGTTCTTTTTGGTGTACTCTAGGGTAAGGGTGTAGCTCTTGAGGTTGCTGTAGCCCAATCCCAAACGAGGTGCGAAGCCGCCCGTTCCCGGTAGGTCTTCAAACTGCTCGATACGTGCCGCCCATGCAAAACTGGGAGTCACTTGGTAGCGGGCAATACCGGTCATGCCTACCCAGTTACCAGAGACTTTCCCTACATTCTGGATGCTACCCGCCGCACCGCCATAGGTAAACCAACCCACGAGTTTGAGTTTGTCGGTGGGGGTAAGGATGGCTTGCCAGTCGAACAGGTTGAGGGTAACACCGCCGGCTCCTGCGGTGGGTACGCCTGCCCCAAACGCTCCGGTTCCTTCCGCGCCGCCCATCCAGCCGAGAATGTTGGTAAACTTGGTTCCGGCTTTGTAGGTTAGTTGTGCGTAGATAGATTTGGCGTTGTTGTCGTCAGCGATGTTGTTCCACCCATTTACGATACCTGCTTGTAGCGACCACTTTCCGTTAAGGGTGGTGGTTCCACGAACTCCCGCATGGTAGAGGGGTACACCGAGTGCGAAGTTGAACGAACGGGAGTAGTTGTCGTTGCTACTGCTTTCGATAACTTCGTATCCGAAGGGGGTTGCGAAGATACCTCCGTCGATAGCCCAGTCCTTACCCAAAAACTTGTGGTTTCCGGAGAGGAAGAGCTGTTGAACAGCCGACCAGTTGGTGGTTCCGCCGGGTTCGGTGGCGTGTACCAAGCGGGCGGTGTCGCCGATGGTAAGGGTTGCGGTAAGCCCTAACCCCAAGCCTTTACCGGGTGCACGGGTGATGTTCAGTTCGCCAAGCGAGAAGCCGGGCTGTCGGTCTTTGATGTCGAAAGCACGTCCTACGTTGTCGATATTGATGGTATCGCCGCTAGGGGTGGTAAAGACAGAGTGTCCGGGTGCTTTGGTGTTTACGCCGTAGTACCAGTCTGCCAAGCCCGTGATGGTAAGTTCGCCGGGTTTGGGACCTGCGGGTTCCTCTTTTTTCTCTTCTGGCGCAAGTGCGGCAAGAGAGGCGAGACGTAGTTGGCGGCTTTTTTCGGCGAGTGCCTCAAAAGCGAACAGGTTTTTGCGAGGGGCGGGCATCTCTGCCAGTTTGGTAGTAACTTGCTCCGACTTATCCGTTTTTACGGGTGCTTCTTGTGCATTGGCGGCGGCAGTAGAGACAAGCCCCGCACAAGCAACGGCGAAGGAGAGGGCGGAATAACGGTTTTTCGCAAGTGAAGAGTATCGATTCACGTTGAGGTTCCTCCTTAGTGGATTAGGCTATAGTAATAGCACGGTTGGTTTTATGGTGAGAAAACAGATGGTACGCCTCTGCGTACTTTTCTAACTCAAACGGACATCTCTACTCTGTAGCATTTTACAGGAGTTTTGACTTGAGCCAAGAAAAATAGCAAACGCAGAAAAACGAAATCGTTTCGAGGGTAAAACAGGGGATTCTAGCAACAACAACGTCGCGTGGCACTATGCGGCTGAGTGCAACTGTCCTTGCCACATCGCAAGAAACAGAGATAGCATCCATCTAAAAATGGTTAGTTATTTATGAGTATAGCAGGATAACGAAGGGCTTGTCAACTTTTCGGTGCTTGGCGATAATAATTTGTTAAATTTTTGCGGTAGTGGGTCGTTTCTGCTTCCCAAGCACAACGATATGCCACAATAGGACAGAAACTTACCCCCCTGCTACAAAGGAGCCTTTATGACGCGAGAGATTCGAGTGATGCACTTCGCCGATACGCATTTCGGCGTAGAACTTTATGGGCGGCTAGACCCTGATACGGGTTTGAACACACGCCTGAAGGACTTCAAGCAGTCGCTCACCAGTGCGATAGATACGGCGTTGGAACGGGGTATCGACCTCGCGGTATTTGCGGGGGATGCCTACAAAAACCGTGACCCACGTCAAACCGACCAGCGCGAATTCGCCGACTGTATCCGCCGCCTTACCACTCAGAATATCCCCGTTGTTATGCTGATAGGAAACCACGATATGCCTGCCATTCGAGGGCGTGCCAATGCTATAGAGATATACCGTACTTTGGGGGTAACAGGGGTACAGGTTATCTCGCGCCCCGAAATGCTAATGGTAGATACAGCGGCGGGTAAAGTACGTATTGTGGGCATCCCCTATCTTATGAAGGGTTTTTCGGTGGCACGAGAGGAGTTTTTGGGGAAGTCGTTAGAGGAGTCTCGCCTGATGATAGAGCAGAAGTACTCTGAAAGTATAGGAGGCTTTGCGCGTCAGATACGAGAGGCAAACGACGACATACCAACGATTCTTTTGGGACACTTTTGGGTAAACGGGGCGACACTCTCGCACTGGCAAGCGGGTTACTTTAGTAGAGACGAGGCGCAGGTCTCTCTCTCTGACCTCACCGATACCGCCTTCGACTATGTGGCTTTGGGGCATATCCATAAACACCAAGACCTCTCGAAGCACCATCAGCCTCACGTAGTCTATTCGGGTAGCCCTGACAGAATCGACTTTGGAGAGAAGGACGAGGACAAAGGCTTTGTCTACCTGACGTTACGAAAAGGGGGCGCAGAGTACGAGTTTGTGCGCGTTCCCCAAAGCAGACCGCTTCTTGAGATTGATGTGGATGCGGACTGCGACGAGCCTACCGAGAAGATTGTCGCCACGATAAAACGGCACTCACTACGAAATGCGATTGTCAAACTAAGTTACCGCATTGGGGCGGATAGGGCGAGCCTTGTACGAGAGCGGGAGTTAAAAGAGGCTCTTGCCCCTGCGTTTATGATTGTCTCGATTCAACGGCGGGTACAGCGTGAGGGTACTCTGCGAAGCCGCGAATTTACAGAGGGCAAATCGCCGCGTGAGAACCTCTCCCTATTTATAGATAAGAACGCAACTTGGCAACCCCATAAACAGAAACTGCTAGAGATGGCAGAACCCCTTTTTAGCGAACTAGCGGAGGAGATAGCAGAGTGATTCCCCTCAAACTAACCCTTAGAAACTTTATGAGTTATGGCGATGAACCGACGGTACTCCCCTTTGAGGGGCTTCATGTCGCCTGCCTGTCGGGGGATAACGGCAACGGTAAGTCGGCTATCCTAGACGCGATGACGTGGGTGCTTTGGGGGCAGACCCGCATGGGCGCAACGGGTAGCGACGAACTGATTCGCTTGGGCGCAGAGGAGATGGAGGTGCGCTTCGAGTTTGAACTGAATACCGAACGGTATCGGGTGATTCGCAAACGAAAACGCGGCAAAACCGCCGGCGACTGGCAACTGACCCAAAAGAACAGCAAAGGCGACTATGTTCCCGTCGGTGGGGCTGGTAGCCGCGAAACGGGTAGGCAAATCGTAAAACTGCTGAGTATGGAGCATGAGACCTTTATCAACTCGGCGTATCTTCAGCAGGGACGTGCCGATACCTTTACGCGCCACAAGGCAAACGACAGAAAACGGATACTAGGGGAGATTTTGGGGCTGGAGCAGTACGACTTTCTGGAAACCAAAGCAAAAGAGCGTATGAATCGGGCGAAAGCACTTGCCGAAGAGGTAAGTGTGGAGATACGGATGCTGACGGGGCAAGTGGGTCGATTGGAAGAGTATCAAGAGCAAGCAACACTGGCAGACGAACGGGTTGCCGAGTATGAGCCTAAAATCGCGGCACAAGCGAAAGTCGTCTCGGAGTATACCCAGCAGGTGGGAGGGCTTGCCCTGCTAGAGCGAGAGCAGGATAATGCAAAGGAAGATAGGGATAGACTCTCCTCTGCTCTAGCAAAGCAGAACGGCGAGCGCAGAGCACTGCGCGAGCATCTGGACGCTATGGAGCGGCTTCGCGCCCAACGGAGTGCGATTACCACCGACTACGAACAGGTTCAACACCTCAAGCGAGAGTTTGCTGACCTCGCCCCCAAAGTACAACGCTACTACCAAGTAGAGAACGAACACACTAGGGTAGTCGGAGAGATAGCCAAACTGAAAGTGGAGACCCAAGGGCAGATTCGCCTCCTAGAGAGTCAACTCAAGAGTGTAGAGAAAAGACAGGCTGAACTCAAAGAGGTGGAGGCTGAGGCGGAGCAACTAGAGAACGCCTTGCGGGAAGAGCCTACTACTCTCGTCCAGTGGGCGAAAGCACAGGAGAGCCTGAAGTCAGTAGACGAGGCGTTTACCCAACTCAAAACCCGAAACGCACAACTACTAAACGAAAAGAAGGAACAGGAGGAGGCACTAGAGGTACTAAACCAGACCCGCGCCGAGTGTCCGGTGTGCGGTAGCGATTTACGAGACGAAAAGCGCGAACGAGTTATCGCACGTCAGCAAGAGAAGTACCAACAGTTGCTAGGGCAGATAGCCCAACTAAAACAGGAAGGTATCGACCTAAAACCTCAGAAAACACAGGCAGAGACGCTGTTTCAAGACCTTACCCGCAAAAAAGAGGGGCTTGCCAAGCAGAGAACCCAACTCGAAGGATGCACCGAGCGTATCCACCGCCTGAAAGCAGAGGGGGCAGACAGCACTCCGATTTTGGGGGAACTACAGCCGCTACGCCAGTCGTTACAAACCGGAAGGTTTGCGGCGGCGAAGACGATACGCCAACAGACCTTAGAGAAGGAACTCACCCCATTAGAGGCGGCGAAAGCCCGCTCGGAGGAGGTAGAGACCCAGATAAAACGACGCCAAACCGATGTGGAAGAGCGTTACCGTAAACTACTCCAAACCGACGAGACATTTGATAAGACCGTAGCAGAAGGTAACACGCTGAATCAACGCATTGCTGAAACCACCCAACTGCTAGAGGTGGCAGAGCAACGCTACCAAGAGTACGCCCTAGGACTACAACAAGCCAACGAGATACGCCGCCAACTGCACCTAGAAGAGAACCAACTGACCGTACTGCAAGGGCAACTGCAACGGGCAAAAGCGGATTTAAGCACCTACCAGAGCTATATTCAGCAGGTAGAGGCGGCGCGAAAGGAGCTGGAACAGAAGGAGAAAGTGTACTCGCGGCATAGCCAAGACCAGAAGCACTACAACGCGCTTGCGGGGGCGTTTGGGCGAAAAGGGATTCAGACGATGATTATCGAGAACATCCTACCCGAAATCGAGGACGACGCAAACGAACTGCTAGGACGCATGACAGACGGGGCACTAAAAATCACGCTCACCACCACGCGGGAACGGAAATCGGGAAGCGGGGGAGCCATCGAAACCCTCGATATTCTGGTTAGCGACAGCATGGGTACACGCCCCTACGAACTGTTTAGCGGAGGAGAGGGCTTCCGTGTGAACTTCGCGCTTCGCTTGGCTCTCTCGCGGCTACTAGCACGACGCTCTGGGGCAAAACTAGAGACGCTTATCATGGACGAGGGCTTCGGGTCGCAGGATGGCAAGGGGCGAGAGCGCATTATCGAGGTGATAGAGGCGGTGAAGTCGGACTTCAACACGATACTGGTTATCACCCACTTCGAGGAGTTGAAAGATGCGTTTTCGCAACGCATAGAGATAGTGAAAGACGCAAACGGCTCTCGTATCCACCTCATGTAGTTACTGGTAACTGATGTTACGCAGAGTTGGAAAGGTGTACTTGACTGGAAGGGGGTTCACCCCCTCTAAATCTCCCCCTTAAAAACAGGGGAAGACTTGCAATGCACTCTTTACCTGTTCAGTTTTGAGAGGTAGAAAGCCTTCTGCGAATACTTTCTCCTAACCTTCTGCCTTAAAAACCCGGCAGGCACACGCTTTGTACTCTGGAATTTTAGACACAGGGTCTAGGGCACGAATGGTAAGCAGGTTCGCCGACTTCTCGTTCGCCCAGTGGTAGGGTATGAAAACAGTATCCTCCCGAATGGTGGCTACAACGTTTGCGGGTAGTGTCACCTTCCCGCGCCGTGTCTCTACTGTAACCTGATCTTTGTGTTGAATACCAAGCCGCTTTGCAAGAGAGGGATGTATTTCGCAGAGCGGCTCCGGATACTGGTCTACTAGCCCCCCTATGCGGCGGGTTTGGGTTCCGCTAAGGTACTGACTCACCACGCGCCCCGTAGTAAGCACTATCGGGTACTCGGCATCTGGGACTTCGGCAGGTGGCTTCCACTCTACCGCGTTGAAGTGCGCCTTTTTGTCGGGCGTATAGAACTTTTTATCCTCATACAGTCGGGGTGTACCAGTATGCTCTAAAGTGGGGCAGGGCCAGAAGACCCCCTGTTGTCTCTCTATTTTATCGTAAGTCACCCCATAGTAGTCCGCAGTCCCCCCTTTAGAAGCGACCCGCAACTCGTTGAAAATATCTTCCACGCACCGATACGGAAAATAGGAACCCCTTCCCAATCGTTCGGCTATCTGAAGCAGTATCTCCCAATCGACTCGTGCCTGACCGGGTGGGTTCACTGCTTTGCGTAGGCGGATAATGCGCCCCTCTGCACTGGTAGCAGTTCCCTCGTCCTCCTCATGCAGAGACCCCGGAAGGATAATATCCGCATGGCGAGCAGTTTCACTCATAAAGAAGTCGATAACGGTATAGTGTTCCACCCGATTGAACGCCTCTTTGGTAAAAGTTGCATCGGGTAGTGAGACCACTGGGTTGAAGCAGAGAGAGAGCAGACCTTTAATCTCCCCAGAGTGCATCGCCTCAATAATCTCCTCTGCGGTAAGCCCTTTGTGGGGCATCTCCTCTTCCGCGATTTTCCAAACCTCCGCAATGTACTTACGATGATCGGGGTTCTCTATATCGCGGTTGCCGGGCAGTTGGTCGCACTTGTGTCCGTGTTCACGCCCTCCTTGCCCGTTTCCCTGCCCTGTAATGGTTCCGTACCCGCATCCCGGTCTCCCCAAACGCCCTGTAGCAAGCACAAGGTTGATACACGAAAGGACGTTCTCCACCCCTTGTGTATGGTGTTCTATGCCCCGCGCATGAAGTAGAAAACTCGTCTTGGCACGCCCCCACAACTCTGCCGCCCGAACAATCAGGGTGGGGTCTACACCAGACATCTCTCCCGCAACCTCTGGGGTGTACTTTGCCACCGCCTCCTTCACCGCTTCAAAACCGGAGGTGTAGTTTTCAATAAAGTCGGTATCTATCCAACCGCGCTCAATAACGACATGAAGTATTCCGTTCATCAGTGCCGTATCACCGCCGGGGCGCACCGGTAGATGGATGTCCGCCGTCCTTGCTAATGGCGTAACACGCGGGTCTACCATAATCAGTTTCGCGCCTCTATCCCGCGCTCTCCAGATGTAGTCGGTAGTTATGGGCGCACACTCGGCGACATTTGCCCCTGTCACCAGTATCACGTCGGCAAGTGGAATGTCTTCCCATGAGTTTGCGGCTCTATCCAGCCCGAAGGCTTTCTTGTTACCTGCCCCAGCAGAGACCATGCAGAGCCTGCCATTATAGTCGAGGTTTTTAGTTTGGAGAGCCACCCGCGCAAACTTACCCACCAGATACGACTTTTCGTTGGAGAGCGAGACTCCAGATAGCATCGCAAAGGCATCTCGCCCGTACTGCTTCTGTATCCGCTTTATCTCAGAAACGGTACTATCTAGTGCCTCCTCCCAACCAATAGAGACAAACCCTCTGTCTGTCCGCTTGAGGGGGTTAAGCAGGCGGTCAGGGTGTTCGTTCTGCATATACCGCTTTACCCCTTTAGGGCAGAGTTTACCGCGATTGAAGGGAAACTCCTCACGGGGTTCAAAACCTATCACACGATTATTTTTTACTTTAAGGTTGATACCGCACTGCTGTCCGCAAAAACAGCAGTGTGTCGCTACCAACGCATCCGGCTCCTCTTGATGTTGCCAACCTCCCGGCGGTGTATAGTGTGCGTGCGGACCGTACTGCCGAATCAGTTCGTCTAGGGGAAGCGGTAGTTTTGCCATGTCTCTTCTCTCTTCCTAAAGGTAGCCATGTCCGCCAATGGCTTCGCGTTGATTGATTGCCATAAGTTTACGACGACACGCAGGGCAGATGTCTTGGTAGTGGGTTCCATCCTCAAACTCAGGCTCCATGTCTAACTCCTTGAGGACGACCTTCAAATCCTCTACGTGCAGTTTAGAGGCGTAGGGTTGCTGACACCGCACACAGACCGCCTGTTCGGTTTCACGCCCCTCTTGCTTGTAGAACTGAACCCCCAAATTTGCCGGACGTTGGAAGATATGAAAGAACTTTCCAAACGGCAAGTAGATGAGCGTAACAATAACGCTAAAGGCGTGAAGCAGAGCAAGAAAACTATAGGAGTGCCCCTGTAGCCAGAGCGCACTTACTGTCAACATCAGCCCCGTAACACAGACGCTAAAGAGCATAATAAGAGGCAGAAAATCCATCCCGAACGTCTGCACACTCATCGCCCCTCTATCTGACATACGGCGTTTCATGGCGATTGCCATACCAATAATGATAGCCACCGCGCAGAAATCTAAAATATGAAACGTAACCCATCCCACCCAAGAGTACGCCGGAAACCGCCCTGCAGCAGTCCCAAACACCATTGCGACATAGTACTCCTGATTCTGTGGGTCTGCCTCGAAGTGTACCCAGCCAAACACCAGCGGGAATGTGACCGCAACCGCAAGAATACATCCCCAAGACATCAGAAAGTGCGCTAACCAACGCAGAGGGTCACGGTTACTAATGAACTTCTGTAGCCCTATATTCTGCACCAAAAGGCGTAGCAAATGCAGACAGTTGGCGGGGAGGCGCGAGGGGCGCATAAACAGTTGCCAACCGCGCCGCCAGTACATAGCCGTCGGCGGTTTTTGAAGCCATACCGAGTAGCGGTATACAATACCAAAGGTAGCAAAGACAGTTGCAGAGGTGTAGGCGATAAGGGCAGGGTCGAAGTGTTTTAGTTTCCCCGACCCCAAATAGATTGCCACCACCAGCAGTAGCGTTGCCGCCACGCCGTTTCGCGTCCCCTTTTTGTCCAGTTGTGATAGCATCCCTCTGCCCCCTAAGCCTCTGCGAGTTGCGCCTTACCACCCGTTTTAGGGCGAATAAGGACGGTGTAGTTTAGAATCAAGCAGAGGATACAGAACACTGCGAGTAACACAAACCCTAGCACATAACTACCCGTTTGGGTCTTTATAACGCCCAGCAGTAGCGGCGGGAAAAAGCCGCCGAGTCCTCCCATAGCCCCCACTAGCCCCGTAACGGTTCCGGTATCTTTATGGAAGTGCTGGGGAACCAACTTAAACACGGCTCCGTTACCCAACCCGATAGATGCCGCAACCCCCAACGCACCAATGGTAAAGGGAACGATAGAGGAAAACGTCATTCCCAACGCAAGGATACCTGCGGTTAGGAAAATTATTTTGAGTACGTTCGCCCCTCCCCATTTGTCGCTAAAGTATCCCCCTAACGGGCGCATAATCGTTGCGACTAGGACAAAGCCAGCAACCCGTAACCCCGCATCCTCTTTGGTAAAGTGAAATATCTCTTGTAGTAGCTTGGGTAATCCTATACTAAGCGCAACGAACCCGCCAAACGTCACAAAGTAGAACAGCGATAGTAGCCATGCCAGTGGTTGCGTGCCTAATACCTTTATCATCTCGCCAAAACTCTTGGGCTGTGCCTGTACGGGCGCGTTTCGAGCCAGTAGCAGAAACAGAATACCATAGACAAGAGCCACTATCGCAAAGACCTTATAGGTCATCTGCCAGCCCCCTAGCACTCCAGAGAGATAGGGGATACCGAATAGAGCGAGGCTCTGCCCGATGTTTCCTGCTCCGTAGATTCCGAGTGCCAGCCCCTGCTGTTGCGGGGGAAACCACTTGGAGGTAAAGGCAACCCCCACCGAGAATGAGGTTCCTGCCATCCCCAAAAACAGTGCCCAAAAGAGCAACTGCTCGTAAGAGGTAGCAAGGCTCAACATCCACGCGGGGAACGCAATAAAGAGGAGTAGCACTCCAAACACAACCCTACCGCCCAGCCTATCTGCCAACATTCCCATAGGTAGCCGAATAATAGAGCCGAGCAGTACCGGCGTAGCAATCAATGCCCAAACCTGCCACTCCGTAAGGTGCAGTGTGGTCTGGAACGTTTTTGCCATCGGGGAGATCATTCCCCACACCGCAAACGAGATAGCAAAAGCCAGTGTGGAGAGTGTAAGAGCGGTTTTAGAAGCGGAGTTATTCATCGTTTTCCCTCTTTTCTATCGAGGTGGTTCACATAGCGCAAAAGGCGTAGGTTGACAAGAAAACAGGCGAGCGAGGCGAGAGTAGTAGGTATCGCTAAAGCAGACTTCCCTCCCATAAACTCCTCTAGGGCAACGGTTAGTAGCCAGAGTTGGATAAGGAAGATGGGTAGCATCATCACCATAATCGTGCTAACCCCTTGAGTGCGTTGCTCCCACTCTGCCTGTTCTGGGGAAGGCTTTCTCATGTCTCATCGGCTCCTATAGCAAAAACCTTACCCTCTTCTACTTTTAGGTGAATTTTGGGTAGCGGGCGTGGTGGAGGTCCACTAAGTACCGCCCCTGTTTTTGCATCGAATGCCCCGTTGTGACAGGGACACTCTAGGCGGTCAGTGTTCTTTGCATAGTGAACAGGGCAACTGAGGTGGGTACACCGCTGTTTATACGCTACAAACTCGCCGTTTGTAAGGCGGATAAGCAGAGCGGGGTCATCCTCTGTAGGATAACGAAACAGTTTCACCTGCCCCTCTCCCAACTCGTCTACCAGTGCAACTTCCTTAGTAGTCTTGGGGGCTTGCTCCTCCTGATACTTACGCGCAACAAAGTAGCTGTTTCCTACTACCGTCGCCCCCGATACCAGCACCAGAAACCGCGAAAAGTCGCGGCGCGTCACATAGGTATCACGGCTCCACAGAGTAGGGAAGTCCTCTCGCCATTTAGGAGTAGAGCCTTCTTT
This sequence comes from bacterium, assembly GCA_900299305.1. Lineage (GTDB taxonomy): Bacteria > Armatimonadota > Chthonomonadetes > Chthonomonadales > Chthonomonadaceae > CAIJLM01. The sequence continues at coordinate 12,736 of OMJJ01000156.1, forward strand.
CATACGCTAACCTCCTCACGTTTTATAGAGACAACATCTTTCAGGCGGACATCTATGCGTACCTCTTTGGGCGCAGATTCCGGCAAAACCATGTAGACGTTGGTAGTAACTGTCTGCCTCCCGAATCGCCACTGATTCACAGGTTTCCCTCTTCGCCTCGCCTTCCACTCCTCTAAGGTTCCGAAGTAGAGTGCCTCAGAAGGACAGACCGTGGCGCACATCGGACGCTTTCCTACGGAAGTACGGTCGTAGCACATATCGCACTTTATCATCTGGTCGGCATCGGAGAGGTATTTAGGTACACCAAATGGACAGGCAAGCACACAGTTTTGGCAACCGATACAGCGGGGTTTGAGCGAGGTGTGTACAATGCCATCGGGGTTCTGCTTAATCGCATCGGCAGGGCACACTTGAGCGCACGTCGGGTTTTCGCAGTGCATACAGACTTGTGGGGTTGTTTGGATAGTACTTTCTCGGTGGATATACTCAAGGTGAATCATCGAGGTACCCCTATGCGTTCCGCACTCGCTACAGGCTTGCACACACGCTTGGCAACCAATACAGCGTGCAGGGTCTATGATGAATACGTTCTCCATAATCAAATCCCATTTCTGTATAAATATATCTTGATATACTATATCATAACAAAGTAACCCCGTCAAGTACCAAAACAGGGAATTTTCATGCTAAAACAGCAAGAAGTTATAGAACCTGGAAGTCGGAAACCTGTAGAGACTCTTCATCATCTGCTAGATTGGGGTGAGGGTCTAGGTCTACTTGTATGGGGTAGCCTTGTGTAGTGTGGTAGGTTGTGGCGTTCACGTTGCCATGAATGTCTAGGGTATTTTGTATCGCGGTAAATATCTTGTCGATGGTGTTGTAAGAGGCAAAAGCAGTCCCATCTACTGTGCCTCCCCCTACTTTAGTGATAGAGGTCGTGGTATCGCCATGCACTTCAATCACTACAGGAGTGAGCACATCGGGAGAGCAGAAGCAACCACGTTGTAAGGTAAACCGGTAAGAGTGTATGCCCTTACTGCTCCACAACTCCTTGCTACGGGTCAGTTCGGACTGTGGTAGCGAAGTAATGCTCTCACTTCCACTCCCACACCCCAAGCTCAGTACTACCGCCACTCCAAGCATGGCTTTTAGAGTTGAAAAACGATGCATCTATAGTTATCCTTTTTTATGAACTCACCTTACGCAAAAAGGTATCCGATGCACTCCGATCCAACCTTATCCCATACGAAGTTGAGAGAGGTATGATAAGTAGGTTAGTATTGCAATAGTGAGTGAGGTAGTCGCTCGTAGTAAGGCTTTAACCCACCCCTTTCCAACCTTTCCCCTTCGCAAGGGGAAAGACCAATGCACTGCTGACAAAAGGCTTTCTACCTCTCAAAAGCGAGCAGGTAAGAAGTGCATTGCAAGTCTCCCCTTGTTTTTAAGGGGGAGATTTAGAGGGGGTTAAAACCTTCCAGTCAAGTATACTTTTCCAACTCTGCGTAACATCCGTTATGAATAGGTTTTCATGTTATCAGGTACGCTTCACCCTGTCAATTCTGCACAATGGGTACCTCGGTCTTCTGGCGATTTTCCCATGTACAGAGATGGGTGAGTCCTTTGCTCAGGGCTATCTCTGCGGCGGTAGCGTACTGATAGCCCAACTTGGCAGGTTCGTGTCCGTCGGAACCGATAGAGAGAAGCCTTCCGCCCTCTGCGGTATAGATTTCTACGCTCTCAGCGGTAGGATAGGTTAGCCCTACATGATGTAGTCCCGCCGTATTGATTTCGAGAGGGATTCCCCGCGCTATCATCGCACGAAACAGGCTTTTTAGTTCTTTTTGGTAGTGTAGCGCAGAGTACATCCCATACGCGCCTATTCCCCTCCGATTTGCGTACTCCAGATGTCCCAAAATATCTATCAAGCCGCTCTCTACCGAGTCTTGTACGGCGCAAAAGTAGTCGCGGTACGCCTGTTCTGCGGTGCGGTTTTCGGTGTAAGAAGATGTCATTACCATACTGTTATCCACATAGTGAACGCTACCAATCACAAAATCGAAGGGGTGCGTATCCAGATAGTTCGCGATTTTGTCCTCGAACCAGTGCTGATAGTCCACCTCTACCCCTGCCCGTATCTTGAGTACTCCCGCGAACTCAGTACGTGCTGCCTCTATCTCGGTTAGGTACGCCTCGTAGTCGAAGTAGTCTACTACCGGGTCTTTGGGGTCGAAATCCTTATGTTCTGAAAATCCGATTTCGTCTAACCCAATCTCTACTGCGCGTCGGCACTGCTCTTGTATAGAGGCAAGCCCATCGTGAGAACGAAACGAGTGTACTTGGTAGTCTATCGCGTAGTATCCGTCAATCAAAGCTGGAACTCCTATAGTGGTGTTAGCCTCTAAATTCGACATAAGAGGGGCTTATCCATTCTGAAACGGTATCTCAAAATGAAAAGAGGCAAAGCAATCGTTTTCGGATGTGGTACACTAACACCAACTCTTTTTGGGAAGAAGGTAAGAGAGCATTGGAGAGTGCGCCTTTAATTGTAATAGGGCAACGCAAAGAGGGGGTTCCGCTCCATGTGGTGCATGAGGCACTACAAGAGGCGGGCTTTCCTGCGACGTTTGGGCTACAACTGGCAGGAGATGCTCCTGTCGAGGCGTTGTTATCGCCTGATTGGGAGACCGCATTCCTGCGCTGGCAAAAACCGGAACTCCACGAAGTTATTTTGTTACAAAGATGGGTTTTAGGGAGCGAATCGGAAGCCGAAGATACTCTGAAACTCGTATCTAAAGAGGCGCAAAAACTTCCTATGAGCGGAGGCAAACTGCTTATAGATACCGTGCTAGAGAGTGCCGCCACCCTCTACACCCTAGACACGCTTCCTGCCCTGCTCGCCGATGAAGACCACCCCGCATGGGGCGCAATGGACATCGTTCTGCGTACCCTTGCCGATTGGGGAGAAGGAATCATCTATGCAGAGGGTGAAGGATTCTACGATTCGGACGGTGAGCCGATGATTTTAGATGTCGATTTGACCTACGATTGGGGAACAGATGCCGAAGAGGAAGACGACGACGAGGCATAAGTTTCCCTTTATACATAACCTACTTGGGATGGAGCCAATATACCAATGAGTGTTTTGATTGATGAGAGTACCCGTGTGGTCGTGCAAGGGATTACAGGGCGTGACGGCGGTTTCCACACTGGACAGATGCTAGAGTACGGTACAAAAGTCGTTGCGGGGGTAACACCCGGACGCGGTGGGCAGGTAGCGCAGGGCGTACCCGTCTACAACAGTATGAAAGAGGCGGTTGCGGCAACAGGGGCAAACACCTCGTGCATCTTTGTACCCGCTCGCCTAAACGCCGCCGACGCGATTGTAGAGGCGGTCTATGCCGGTATTAAACTGGTAGTCTGTATCACCGAAAATGTTCCCAATATGGACATGATTCGCGTGAATGCGATTGTGGACAGCCATCCCGGAACCCGTCTTGTGGGTCCTAACTGCCCCGGTCTTATCAGCCCCGGAAAGTGCAAAATCGGAATTATTCCCGGCAGTATCTTTCAACCCGGCTCGGTGGGGCTAGTTTCACGTAGCGGAACCCTTACCTACGAGATTGCCGACGAACTGACCCGCGCTGGCTTTGGTCAGACAACGGCGGTGGGTATCGGCGGCGACCCCATGATTGGAACCACCTTTAAGGACGTTCTCCCTCTCTTCCAAGACGACCCCGATACGGAAGTGATTGTGATGGTAGGCGAAATTGGCGGGAGCGACGAGGAAGAGGGCGCAGAGGTCATTAAGAACTCTGTTACCAAGCCCGTAGTTGGGTTTATCGGTGGGCGCACGGCACCTCCCGGCAAACGCATGGGACACGCGGGAGCCATTATCTCTGGTAAAACCGGAACCCCGCAAGGCAAGGTCGCGGCACTAGAGGCGGCAGGTGTTCCTGTAGCCGATACCCCCCACGATGTGGTGGCACTGGTACAAGCCGCCTACGCCAAACTGCGCGGCAACCACTAATATAACAAGCGAAAGCGAAACGCCAATGAAGGGGCTTATCCTTAGCGGGGGGCGCGGCACTCGTCTGCGCCCTATCACCTATACCAGTGCCAAGCAACTGGTTCCCGTCGCCAACAAACCCATTCTGTTCTTTGGAATCGAATGGATGCGCGAAGCGGGGATTACCGATATTGGGATTATTGTAGGAGACACCCACGCAGAAATCAAAAAGGCTTGCGGCGACGGCTCACGTTGGGGGGTGAAAATCACCTACATCCACCAAACCGAACCGCTAGGGCTGGCACACGCCGTAGGAACCGCCCAAGAGTACCTTCAAGATTCGCCGTTTGTGGTCTATTTGGGGGATAACCTTGTCAAAGACGGTATCTCTACTCTCGTAAAAGAGTTTGAAAATGACCGCCCAAACGCGCAGATACTGCTGGCACACGTCAAAAATCCGCAAGAGTTTGGGGTCGCAGAACTAGAAGGCGATAGGATAGTGCGCCTTGTAGAGAAGCCCAAAGAGCCAAAAAGCGACCTTGCCCTCGTAGGAGTCTATATGTTCGATAGCACCGTATGGGAGGCAATCGCGTCGCTCAAACCCTCTGCACGAGGCGAGTACGAAATCACCGACGCGATACAGTACCTCGTTACTACAGGCTACAATGTGCGTTCTCATATTGTACAAGGCTGGTGGAAAGATACGGGGCGGCTAGAGGACTTGCTAGAGGCAAATCGCCTTCTCCTAGAGACCCAAGAGCGTTCTCTAAACGGGGAGATGGACGATGCCTCGAACGCGCAGGGTCGGGTACAGATTGGCAAAGGGACGAAGGTAGTTCGTAGCCAGATACGAGGTCCCGTCGTTATCGGAGAGAACTGCCTTATCGAAGATGCCTACATTGGGCCCTTTACCAGTATTCAGGACGGCGCACAGGTGGTTGGTAGCGAGGTGGAGCATAGTATTCTTTTGGAGAATAGCAAGGTGCTTCATATCGGAGGGCGGATGGAAGATAGTCTGCTCGGTAAAGATGTAGAGGTGCGCCGTGATGACCGCAAACCTCGCGCCTATCGTTTTATGCTAGGTGATAATTCACAGGTGAATGTAATCTAAATTTGCAAAGGACAACGCGCCATGAAACGCCTTACTGCGTCTCTGTTTTTGGTTCCGCTACTCTTGTCTGCCTCGTGCCAAAAGGAGGCAGGCACTCCTGCCCCCCCTGCTACCGGTGAAAAGCCCTCCGCTACCACCTCTGCCGCCCCCAAAATCAAAATCGGCTATGTGCTACACGTACTCAACGATTTTACACAGGTAATCAAGCGTGGAGCCGAAGACGCGGGTAGAGAGTTGGGAGTAGATGTCGAGGTAGTGGGTCCCTCTTCCCCTGAAGCGACAGAGGCTATCGGAATGTTTGAGAGCATGATTCAAAAGAAGAAAGATGCGCTCATTGTGGTTCCTATGCCCGGTGATGTGTGGGTAAAGCCCATCAAAGAGGCTACCGATGCAAAGATACCCGTCGCTACCGCCAATATGACCAGTGAGCAGTCTACCTCCGAGTCGTGGTTTGGGCAAGACGAGTATCAGAGCGGGGTGATTCTTGCTTCTGAGATACGCAAAAGCCTAGAGGCAGAGGGCAAGAAGAGCGGCAAAATTCTTGCAGGTATCTGTGCGCCTAGTGTAGCCGTGCTACAAGAGCGGTACAAAGGCGTGAAAAAAGGGCTGGAAGGCTCGGCGTATCAGATAACTGACGCGAAAGACGTAGGGGTAGAGAACACCGCAAACTACTCTGCATGGGAGAACCAAGCAACCGCAAACCCCGATATAGTGGCGGCGGTAGGCTTGTGTTCGATGGATATTCCCAACCTCGCCAAGTTGAAAACCCGCTCCCAAGCAAAATGGCTCATTGGCGGCTACGATTTGAACCCAGAGACCCTCGAAGCGGTTAAGTCGGGCAATACCCAAGTGACACTGGGGCAACACCCCTACCTACAAGGCTACCTGCCAGTACTCGCCCTCGTGCGCCATCTAAAAGACCAGAAGCCGCTACCAAAGGGTTGGGTGAACGTGGGTACAGAGATTGTCACCAAAGCGAATGTAGACCAAATCCAACCTCGTGAGACCAACCACGAGCAGGAGACCAAATGGTACTCCGACCACATCAAGAAAAACTTTGGAGATTTGGGCGCACTCGCAAAGCCCCTTCCCAAACTGCACCCGTAACACAAGAGAGGTAAGACCCCATGCGCGTACTCGTAGTAGAAGATGAAGAGAAGGTGGCTAGCTTTGTACGAAAAGGGCTAGAGCAGTCCTCCTATACCGTCGATGTTGCCTATAATGGAGAGACGGGGCTAGAGTACGCGCTTACCAACGACTACGGCATGATAGTTATGGACGTGATGTTGCCGGGACGGGACGGTCTTTCGGTGGTACGAGAGTTACGCGCCAAAGGCTCCACCGTTCCGGTACTCGCTCTTACCGCACGGGGAGGGCTGGAAGACAGAATTCAAGGGCTAGATAGCGGTTGCGATGACTATCTCCCCAAGCCCTTCGCCTTTGACGAGCTTTTGGCTCGTATCCGCGCCCTCGTGCGCCGCCAAGCCGGTAGCACAAAAATCACTCAGCTCGAATTTGCCGACCTGAAAATAGACCCCATCGCCCGCAGAGTAACACGCGGCAACCGCGTCATCGAGCTTACCAACAAAGAGTATGCCCTCCTAGAGACCCTGCTACGCCATCCGGGGCAGGTGTTCACCCGTACTGCCTTGCTAGAGAATATCTGGGGCTACGACTTCGATGCTGAGAGCAACGTCCTAGAGGTCTATATGAACTTCCTACGCAAGAAGGTAGACAAAGGGGAGGAGAGTAAACTCCTGCATACCGTGCGCGGCGTAGGATATGTACTGCGTGAGGAGCGGGAGTGAGTGGAGCCTTCTGCTTCTGTTCCGCGCTTACCGTTTCTGCGTAGCTTAAGAGCGCAACTCGCTCTCTGGTACGGGGGAATTCTCGCCTTTACTCTGCTACTACTCTCTGGGTTTACCCTGCTTTTGTTGCGGCAGTACCTCACCTCCCGCGCCGATGCCGCCCTCGAACTCCACGCCACCGATACCGCCCGTACTATCGCCGCTACCCTCTACCGCTACAACACCGAAAACCCAGGTCGCCCTCCCTCACCCGATATAGAGAAGTCGTTTATAGATAACAACGACCTACAGTCTTGGGGGCGTTATGTGCAGATAATCAACCCCTACGGCAACCCTGTAGCCCGTTCGGATGCGCTAAAAACGATACCCCTTCCCCGCTTGGACGAGGCACTACAAGATGGGCTAAATACCAAGACCCGCTTCGATACCGTGCGGAAACTAGGGGAGTATCCGGTACGAATCGTTACGGTTCCAGTGGTTATGGGGCGAGCCGTTCCCTATTTGGTGCAGGTAGGGGCATCGGTAGAGGGGGTAGATACCGCTCTCACCCGCGCCGCCAACCTGCTTCTGATTCTGACCCCGTCTGTCTTCCTGATTGCGCTACTCGGCGGCGGCACACTGGTGGGACGTGCGCTTAAACCTGTGGATGATATGACTCAAGCCGCCCTGACCATAGAGAGCCGCCGCCTTGATGTTCGTATTGTGCCGCCCCGTACCGACAACGAAATCAGCCGCCTTGCCTCTGCCCTCAACGAGATGATTGCCCGCCTCGATACCAGTTTCCGACAAATAGAACGCTTCTCCGCCGATGCTTCCCACGAACTCAAGACCCCGCTAACTACCATTCGAGGAGAGGCGGAGGTGGCACTCATGGGTACAAAAACCCCCGAAGAGTATAAGCAGACCCTACAAAGCATTATCGAAGAGACTGAACGCCTCTCTGCGATTGTAACAAACCTGCTCTTGCTCGCCCGTGCCGACGCGAATCAGGTGAAACTGCGCCAAGAAGAGGTGGCTTTAGACGAGATAGCCATGAGCGCGTATGAGGGAGTGGAGCCACTGGCACGGCGCAAACATATCACCCTCAATATAGCCGAAATGGACGAGACCCCACTGCGCGGCGACTCGCTTTGGCTACAGCAACTCGCCGCCAACCTCCTCCAAAACGCGGTCAACTACACCCCCGAAGGGGGAAGTGTTACGCTTTCGGTACGGCGGGAAGAGAGCGAGAAGGGGGTATTTGCCGTTCTTGCCGTGCAGGACACGGGACAAGGTATCCCCCAAGAGCATCTCGCGCATATCTTTGACCGTTTTTATCGGGTAGACACGGGTAGAAGCAGAGAGCAAGGGGGAAGCGGCTTAGGGCTAAATATCGTGCGTTGGATTGCCGAGTCGCATGGTGGTACGATAGCGGTAATAAGCCAAGTGGGAAAAGGCTCTACCTTTACGGTACATCTACCCATCCAAGAAGAACAGGCATAGCGGCAGGAAAAAGTGCTTATCTTGGTGAAATAGAAGGTAGTTTACTAACGGTATTCCTAACCGCGTTGTTGTGAGGAAAATAGTGATGATGGATACTCTCAAGCCTAGCCTCTGCGCTCTTCTTAGCCTTTTTGTGATACAAGCAGGGGGTGCTACCCCGCGAAAAGCAGGGACGGTTCCGCCCTCAAAGGTGATGTTTAACCGCGATATTCGCCCCGTTCTCTCGGATAACTGTTTTGCTTGCCACGGTCCCGACAAAAACAAGCGGCAAGCGAATCTGCGCATTGATATGCCAAACCGTATTATTGGTACAGGAAAGCCCTCCGAAAACGAACTCCTTCGCCGTATCAACCTGCCTGAAGGCACAGCAGGAAAGATGCCCCCTGCCTCCTTCCATAAAAAGTTGACCCCCGCTCAAAAGCAACTGCTTGTGAGGTGGATACAAGAGGGCGGAAAGTATCAGAAACACTGGGCTTATGAGCCGCCGGTGAAAGCCGTTGTGCCTGCGGGGAAAAACGGTATCGACTTTCTTGTCCAACAACACCTGACGGCACGGGGCTTGCAATCCTCTCCTATCGCAGATAAGCGCACACTGATACGGCGGCTCTCGTTTGACCTGCTTGGACTGCCTCCTACCCCAAATGAGGTTGCCGCGTTTGTAAAAGATGTCTCTCCCTCTGCCTACCCTAAGCTACTAGATAGGCTTCTATCCAACCCACACTATGGCGAAAGAATGGCTCAGAGCTGGCTGGATGTGGTGCGTTTTGCCGATACCATAGGGTACCACAGTGACACCCCCCGCAATATATGGCCCTATCGTGATTGGGTGATAAATGCGTTCAACCAAAACAAACCCTTCGACAGGTTTACGCGAGAGCAGATTGCGGGCGACCTTCTCCCCAATTCCAACCAAGAGAGCCTTGTAGGTTCTGCGTACAACCGCCTTCTGCTTACCACCGAGGAGGGAGGAGCACAGGCAAAAGACTACGAAGCGCGATATATGACAGACCGTGTGCGAGCCATTGGAACCGTGTGGCTGGGGCAAACGACAGGCTGTTCCCAGTGCCACGACCATAAGTTCGACCCGCTTACTACACGCGACTTCTACTCGCTAGGTGCCTACTTTGCCGATATAGAGGAGGCAATTATAGGCGCACGTGAACCCGGTATGAGGGTAATGAACAAGGAGCAGGAGAAAGAGTTAGCACGCCTAAAGGCACGTACTGCCGATTTACAAAAACAGTTGGACAACTCCCCCCAAGAACTGGCATCTGCACGATTACGTTGGGAAGAGAGTATTCGTGCGATGGCAAAAGACCGTGCAAAGTGGAAGTACTTGCATCCGACAATGGTAGTGGCACAAAATGGCACTCTGTTAAAAGTCGATGCAGGAGGAACTATCTTAGCAACAGGGGCGAACCCAGACACGAACGTCTATACCGTCAATGTTCGTGCTGAGGGGCGAGTTGCAGGTTTGCGGATAGACGCACTTCCCGACTCCTCTCTACCCGCAAATGGTCCGGGCAGAGCATCGAACGGTAACTTTGCGCTAACGGAGGTACAGGCAGAGATAATCAAACCGGGGGCGACACCGCGCACGGTTCTCTTCGCTTCCGCAACCGCCTCTTATGAGCAGGTACTGGTAGCAGAGGGCAATCCTTATCGGCTTTGGAATGCCGATTCGACGATTGATGGGGATGTCTTGGGGGAAAACTTGGGATGGGCAATCCTACCCGAAACGGGTAAACCACACTTCCTAGTGCTTACTCCTATGGAAGAGATAACTCTCTCTGGTGACGAAACTCTGCGGATTGTTCTCAAACAGAAGCTTGGGACACAGCATACATTAGGAAAGTTCCGCATTGCAACCACAGAAGACCCTTCTGCTATTCACTCCCTTGCCCCACAGTGGAAGATACTGAAACCGAGCAGTGTGGAGGCACTCGGTGGTACGCAGCTAACCATTGAGGCAGACCGCTCAGTGATGGCAAGCGGACCGAACCCAGAGGTCAATACCTACACCTGCACCCTAGAAGGTGCTGGCGACTGGTCTGCCCTTAAAATTGATGCGCTACCCGATCCAAGGCTTCCTAATAAAGGACCGGGACGGGCACCCAATGGTAATTTTGTAATCACAGAAGTGGTTGCTCAGGTTGTAAAACCAAACACGCCTCCACGCTCTGTAAACTTCAATGCCGCCTATGCCACCTACGAACAACTCATTGTGACGGCAGGCAATCCGTATAACCTTTGGAGTGCCGCCTCTGCCATCGACAACGATGTAAAAGGGTCACAGTGGGGGTGGGCAGTTCTACCTGAAGTGGGACGACCGCAATCGCTCCTACTCGTTCCTACCAACAAACTCATTCTGTCTGGAGATGAGAAATTGCAGGTCACTATCCGACAGAACTTAGGATTGAATCACACTCTCGGTAAATTGCGTATCTCTGCAACAAACGATATGAAGGCGGTCTATGCTGTTGCCCCTCGTTGGATTTCGTTGAAGCCGGGAGCCGTCGCCGCATTAGATGGAACCGAACTCAAGGCGATGCCAGACGATTCGGTCATCGCAAGCGGCTCTAATCCGGATAAAAACACCTATACTATCACTGTCTCTCCAAACAGCCCCCTTCATGCGCTGAAAATAGAGGCAATGGCAGACCCCTCCCTTCCCGGTAAAGGACCAGGACGTGCCCCTAACGGCAACTTCGTTATTACGGAAGTGATAGTGCAGTCGGTAAGACCGGGAGGTGAACCACGTCCGCTAAAGATAGCCTTTGCCAAAGCATCATTTGAGCAGTCCATCGTTACCGAAGGAAACCCCTATGGACTTTGGAGTGCCTACTCTGCTATTGATGGCGACATAAAAGGGGCACAGTGGGGGTGGGCAGTTCTACCCGAAGTGGGTAGGTCGCACTTCCTCTTACTAAACTTGAAGGAGCCGTACACCCCTGAAAAGGGCGAGCAACTTCAAGTCATTCTGAAACAGAACCTTGGAGTCCAACACACACTTGGAAAGTTCCGCCTCTCCTACACTGCCGATATGCCTCCAGTGTCCATTGCATCCATCAAACCGCCGGATGACATTCAGGATGCCGTTATCATTCCCGCGGATAGGCGCACACAAGAACAAGCAAAAAAAATCGAAGACTACTTCAAAGACACGGCACCGGAACTTGTCGAATTAAGGGCGCAACTGGCAGTAGCCCGAAAAGCAGTAACGGACTATGAAGGAGCATTACCTCTCTGTCTGGTAACGGTTCGGAACGCGAAACCGCGCACAGTACGAGTGCTTCCTCGGGGTAACTTCCTTGATGAAAGCGGCGCAACAGTGCTACCTGCTACCCCTGCCTACCTCCCCGGTCAAACGGGAGGGAGTCGGCTAGACTTAGCAAACTGGCTCGTTAGCCGCCAAAACCCGCTTACAGCACGCACCATTATGAACCGCCTTTGGAAACAGTTCTTTGGAATGGGACTAAGTAAAATTCTGGAAGACCTTGGTGCACAAGGGGAGCCACCCTCCAACCCAGAACTGCTAGACTGGTTGGCTTGCGAGTTTATGGACAGCGGTTGGGATATTAAGCACATGGTGCGATTGATAGTGAGTAGCGATACCTATAAACAGGTCTCTACCGCAAGCCGAGCATTGCTAGCACGAGACCCCTATAATAGAGAGATTGCGCGGCAAAGCCGTTTCCGCTTGGATGCAGAGATGGTACGTGATAACGCGCTTGCTATATCTGGCTTACTTAGTTTGAAGATAGGGGGCCCTAGCGTCAAGCCCTACCAGCCAGACAGATACTGGGAGAACTTAAACTTCCCCGTGCGTGACTATGTTCCCGATATGGGTGAGAACCAGCATCGGCGCGGACTCTATACATGGTGGCAACGTAGCTTCTTGCACCCCTCCATGCTTGCCTTCGATGCTCCCAGCCGTGAAGAGTGCGCCGCAGAACGTACTCGCTCTAACATTCCACAGCAGGCACTCGTTCTGCTCAACGACCCAACCTACATAGAAGCCTGCCATGCCTTTGGTTATCGTATCCTCACACAAGCGACAGGAACCCCCAAACAGAGAGTTGCATGGGCTTGGCAACAGGCACTCCAGAGGAACCCGACCCCTGCCGAGTTGAATGCACTGCTGAACGTCTATGATAAGCAACACGCTATCTATAAGGCAGAACCAAAATCAGCCGAAGCGTTTCTGGGTATAGGGGATACCAAACCTTTGGATAAGAACGACCCTATAGAACTCGCGGCGTGGTCTCATGTGGCGCGTGTTCTGCTCAATCTACACGAGACTATCGTACGCCCGTAACCGACCTTGCCAAGTATCAGAGGAACCGACAATGATGAAGTCTTTAGAACTAGAACAGTGTCTTGCACAACAAGCAACCCGTAGAGCCTTTTTGGGACGTGCCGCGCAAGGGGTAGGAGTTTTGGCACTCACATCGCTTGAGCACTCGCTACAGGCGCAAGAGGCTCGCACACTCCCACAGAAAGCAAAGCGAGTTATCTGGCTGACGATGGCAGGAGGTCCTTCTCACCTAGAGACGTTCGACCCAAAGCCAAAACTTGCCGAGATGCACGGCAAACCGATGCCCGAAAGCCTCACAAAAGGACAACAGATAGCCCAGCTACAGGGACAGAAGCTGTTCTGTTTTGCACCCCAACATCCCTTTGCTCGCTTCGGCAAAAACCAGATAGAGATTTGCGCTCTATTCCCAAACCTCGGCTCTGTTATAGACGAAATCTGCTTTATCCGCTCTATGACAACTGATGCTATCAACCACGACCCTGCCCATATGTTTATGAACACAGGATCTCAGATTGCAGGGCGACCCAGTATGGGGGCATGGGTTACTTACGGTTTGGGTAGTATGGCAAAAGACCTACCGGGCTTCGTGGTGCTTACTTCACTTGGACAGGGAGGACAAAACCAACCTATTGCCGCACGTCAATGGAGTAGTGGGTTTCTGCCAAGCAAGTATCAAGGGGTGCAACTGCGTGGAAAAGGCGACCCCGTTCTCTATTTGGCGAACCCCAAAGGTGTATCTCGCACTCAGCAAGAGGTAGATATACAGACCATTAACGCATTGAACCGCCAATATAACACCGTTGCCGACGACCCGGAAATCGCAACTCGCATTGCCCAGTATGAGTTGGCGTTTCAAATGCAAGCCAGTGTCCCCGCCCTCATGGACATCTCTCAAGAGAAGCCAGAGACCCTAGAACTCTATGGCTGTCGCCCAGGTGACGGCTCTTTCGCCTCCAACTGCCTACTCGCCCGAAGGTTGGCAGAGAAGGGAGTGCGCTTTATCCAACTCTATCATAAAGACTGGGATCATCACGGCGACATCAAAGAGGGTATCCGCCTAAAAGCCCTAGAGATAGATAGAGCGTGTATGGCACTCATTACCGACCTTAAACAGCGTGGTATGTTAGACGATACTCTCATTGTTTGGGCAGGTGAGTTTAGCCGTACCCCCATGTCACAAGGCGGAAGTGGGCGCGACCACCACAATAAAGCCATGACCGTTTGGCTTGCGGGGGCAGGGGTTCGGGGCGGAATGGTACACGGCTCTAGCGACGAACTGGGCTATGCCGCCGTAGAAAACGTCACCACCGTACACGACCTCCACGCGACCATGCTTCACCAGTTAGGGATTCGCCACGACTCTTTTACCTACAAGTTTCAGGGGCTAGATGCACGACTGAGCGGCGTAGAGCCTTCACAGGTGATAAAAGACATTTTGGTCTGATATTTTCGCGTTCCCCCTTCCTTCTTATAGAAGGAAGGGGTTCTCACAAAAAATTAAGCAGTAAAGGCTACTGTTTTTCTACTATCCGTGATATAATAGAAGAGTTATAACTTTTCGCAAGCCAGCATTGTCCCCCCACCCCCCTTCCCCCTTGGCTCGCGCACCTTAGCAAAAGAGTGCGACAGTGATGGATTTCAGTACACGACAAGGCAGACGCGAACAGGGCGTTCGGATTCAGCAGGCGGTAGAACGTGCCAACCTCTCTATAGAGGAGTTGGCGAACTGTATCGGCTGTTCCCGTGCGCTCATCTATCAGTACCTCTCCGGTAGCACCCTCGCCCAACCCGATAGGCTTCAACTTATCGCACGAGAGTGTGGGGTTCCGCTTACCTATTTCTATGCCGAAGAGTCCTCCCAAACCGAAGCCGCTCCTTCTCCTACCACGACTCCCCAAGAGACTCGGCAACGCCTTACCGAGAATCTCCGCTTGCTACAGGAGTTGGCTGATGCACAGGAGACCCCTCCCGACTACCGCGCTCTTGCGGCGACTTGTGAGCGTGTCCTTGCGCTTGCCTCCCAACTCAACGACAAGACCACCCAAGCACAAGCCCAAAAACGACTAGGGAATGCCCGCCTCCGTATGGCAGATTTCCCCCGCGCTACCGAAGCCCTTCAACGCGCTCTTACTTATGCCCAAGAGAACAGCGACCAGAACGGTGAGGCAGGGGCGCGGCAGAGTTTGGGGAACGCGCTACTGGCAATGGGGCGTATTTCGGAGGCACGAGAGCAGTTTAACCACATCGCAAGCGGTACGGTGTTTAGCGGACGTTGGCAGGGAACCCTTTCACTCGGCTGTATCCACGAGATGCAGGGCGAATATGCCAAAGCGATGGCGCGTTTTGATGAAGCCGCCACGATACTGGAAGAGGGAGCCGCCTCTGGCATAGCAGATGTAGGAACAGTCGCCTCTGCCATGCTCTACGTCAATACGAACCGCCGAAACGTCTATATGGACGGCGGCGACTTTTTGGCGGCAAGAGCATTGGCAGAGCAGGGTTTGGAGGCGGCGGAAGCGATAGGAAACGCTGACCAGCACCTCGAAGCCCGTTTCGACTTGGGGTGGTGCGACTTCTATACGGGTAGGTGGCGTTCTGCCTATAAGGGCCTTACCCATACCCTTCAACTAGCGCGATTCTTGGGAGACCAAGGGCGTGAAACGATAACCCGCGCATGGCTTGGCATTCTGCTTGCCTCCGCAGGAGACCACGAAACCGCTCTGGCACAGGGCAAAGAGGCTCTCTCTATGGCTCTGGCGCGGGGGGATCGCCGGGCGGAACTCTATGCCCAACTCGCTCTTGCCGACACCTATATCGCAACCACGAACCGGGAGAGCGAGGCGCGTTATCATACAAATCAAGCCCTTGCGGTGACGGTGGCTCTGCGCTATGAGCGGGGAGAGGTGGAGTGTCGCCTGCGCCTTGCCCACCTCAGCGCACAGAGCGGCGATATTATGGAACTACGCGATGCCGCCTCACGCTCTTTGGTACTCGCAGAGCGGTTGGGGGCGCGGCACTTAGAGGCTTTTGCCCACTACTGGCTGGCGGAGACGTGGCAACGCGAAGCCGATTTGCCCCAAGCACAACAGGAGGCAGAAAAAGCGTTAGTAATGGCGGAGGAGATGGGGCTACCAGAAGTGCAGTGGAGGGCGCGTACCCTACTCGCACAGATAGCAGAAGACACTAACCTAAAAGAACAACATCTGAGGGCGGCTATCACCTCTCTGGAATCGCTAAGAGCCGAACTGCGCGAAGCCAACCTCCCCGATACCCTCCTTGAAAATGCAGACTGCCTTGCGGTCTATATCCGTCTCGTAGATGTACTAAAAACGAGTGGGCAGGAGAGCCTTGTGGAACCCTTTATAGAGCAGACGGGCTGGCTTCCCCTGAACGCCCACGCTTCTCACTAAAGAACTTGTATTAGAAAAACCCCTCTATGCAGAATCGCGTACCCACAACCCTATACGGAACACGTTTTCGCCTCTCCTTGTTGCTGGTAGGGCTGATTTGCCTTCTGTCTGGCTGTGGGATAGGGAACTCCTTCACGGGTGGGGGCGTACCTATCGGGAAGGCGGTCATTAAGGGACAAGTGGTGAGCGCGACCATGCCCAACTCCCCCATTCCCAACGCGAACGTTATCGTCAGTGTGAGTACCAATACCCGCGTAGGCGAGACCCTCAACGCAACCGCAGATAGTCAGGGCAGGTTCAACTTCCCCAACATACCGGTAGATACCGCGCCAACCAGTATCCGTGTAGCGGTGATTCCTCCCTCCGGTGACTTCGTACCGCAACAGGTGTTTTTCAAACTGGATAAAGACAAAACCGCGAACCTTATCATGTCGCTTGTCCCGCCAACAGTAGATGTCTCCTCTGCCGCCAACGTAGCCCTCTCGTCAGATGGTACGCTTTTCTCTACCTCCTTAACGGGGAAAATCAACGCGCAGGTACTAGACAGTCAAGGAAACCCGCTCAAGGTGTCGCCCTCTCTGCTCTTTATCGGCGACTTCCACAGCGTTCAGGCAGACGGCAGTTTCACCTCGAACTCCGAAGGGGTGGGTACGGTACAGGCGTTCTGGTACAACAACCTACAGACCTCTAGCACCCTAAGTATTCAGAGTGATGGTGTTACGTCGCCCCCACCTCCCCCTGCTACCTCCAGCGGCAAGGCGACACGAAAACCGTAGAGAGACTAGACAAGTAGACTCCAATAAGTTCTCTCTCAACGTACCCCGGCAGGCAGGTTCACAGGGACGATATACACCACTTCCTTCGTGTAGTAACTCACCGCTTTACCGCTAGGTAGCCACGACACCGCCCATGTTTTCAGCAAATCAAAATGCTTACTATCGTCTACACTGGTGTCGTATTCGGTTACTTTTTGGAAGTTTGTTCCCTCTGAGCTACAAACCCATAGGGAGACCTTAATGTCTGGGGCGCGGACGGAATCCTGGTATGGTTTTCCATGTTCATCATACGCCGTTCGGGTGGTACCACCTATCCCACCGAGGGCACTATCAGGGATAGGACTCAGTAGCCACAGTATAGATTTTTTGTCGGGTGAGTACCGAATTGCGAAGATATTCAGGTTCTCTGGGATGGTACAGCGAAACCTCTTTTGATGCGCCTCTCCGCCTTGAAAAGTGTAGGTCTCTACCTCAACCGCCCCCTTGCGTGTGTTGTATATATCCCCCTCATTCACAAAAATCAGCGCATCGGAGTTTTCCAGCGCATAACTGCTCCATGGTCTTTTAATTCTAATGGTGCGCGTACATTTTCCAGTAGCAAACGAGTACATATCACAAAAGTAGTCGTTCCCTGTCTCTTCAGTACGGTATGCAAACACCCATCCTTTCCCATCCTTTTGCCAAATACGGCGGCTACTGCTCATATATCCCCCAACATGAGGGTTCTCTCGCAACACACTCCTCTTGCCAATCTCACCGTTGGAGAGGGTTGCTAATACCATTTCAACCTCTTCTGGATAAGCGTCCTTAGAGGAAAGCGTGTCGGGAACGGCAGGGGGGCGACCTGCATTTTTTACACGCTCATAAAACAGGTGGCTACGGTCAGGAGAAAGAGAGTAGTAGGAATTACTGAGTAAATCCCCTTTGAGGTCGGTGGTTTTTAAGGTCTGAAAATCGTAGATGGCAAATCGGGTTTCCGACTTCCCCTCTCCTAAATACTCCGACTTCGTGTACAAAAGCCTCGAATCATCCAGCCAACAGCTCGAAAGGGTGGTCATTGGATTCGGTGTAAAAGTGTTCCCTAGAATGAGACGCGCTTCGGTGTGTGCCTTGTGCCCCAAATAACTCGTCGCGACATAGATAGCAAGGGCGCATATTAGCCCCCAATTCAACGCCTTCCTAATAGCAATAGACATTCTCCACCTCTCTATCGCTGGAGTATCAAAACCCCATCGTTCAAATCGTTGGCATGGAGGTTGTGTTTTCTTGTCCCCATTTGGGAAGCAATACTACTCTATTTTGAGTATTACAGAAGAGGAAGATTGAATCCTGCTTGGCTTGGAGATAAGTCGCTGTAAGTTCAGGAGGTAGGGGTAAGCACCTTCTGATAGACTTTCAGGGTCTCTTTTGCGATATGGTGATAGGAATGGGTTTCAGCGTAGGCGAGAGCGGCACGGTGGAGTCTATCGCGTTGAATGGGGTTGGTAATGAGGGCAGGTACCGCTTGCGCTATGCCTTCCGCAGAGAGTTCGGGGAGGAGAGAGAGGCAGCCTTTAATCTCTCCCTCTATCTGTATGTGGGGGGCGATAGGAGAGGCGAGAATGGGCAACCCATACGCCATAAGCAGAGCCAACGACCCCGACCCCGACGACTCGGTGTAGGGCACAAGGGCGATGTCGGTGACGGACATAATGGCGGGTATCTGTTCTTGGGGAAGGTAGTCCAGAAAGCGAACCCGATTTTCCAGTTGTAACTGCGCTACCAGTCGGCGAAGGCTAGGCACGTAGTCGGTATGGTCGTCGGGATGCTGACCTCCTGCAAAGAGCAGTACCACCTCTTCGGGCAGGGTTTTCATCGCTTCTATGGCGAAAGTGTGTCCCTTTTTGTTGGAGAGAAAGCCAAAGAGCGTAAGTACTTTACGCCCCTCTAAGCCCATCTCACGGCGCACGGCATCGGGGCTTGGCAGAGGTTGCGGGGTGGGAATAGCGTGCAGAAGAACGCTTATCTTTTCGGGGCGTACCCCTATGCGCTCAAGGCTTGTCCTGTCCTGCTCGGTATGTACAATGAGATGGTGTATGGCGGGGTTCAGAAAGTTGGAACGGTTCACCGACTGAAGCAGTAGACGGTGCGGCAAGGAGTGGTGCGACTTTGGGAGGGCTATTTCGTGAACGGTGACAACGGCGGGGATGCGTAGAGCGGAGAGAAAGTCGGGAGTATGGTTTTTGTGTGGTGCTACCCCCCCAAAGAAGAAGTACTGAAACTGAATGTGTGCGAGGTTCGCCCCCACCCCGTTCATCTGTGCGCCCAACGCCCTAAAACGCTGCTTGTCGGCGTGGTAGTGTTCGAGGGCGGAGAGGGTTCCCACGCGCACCACATCTTCGGGTGCTTCCACTATACGAATAGATTCGATTTCGGGGAGCCTCTCTAGTTCGTCGTACAGATAGCGGGAGTAGTCGCTTACCCCACAGCGTACCGCCGAGCGTGTAAAGACAGAGAGGTTAATCCCGTTGCTCATCGCCGCGCCACGCTCTCCATAATACGGAGGGTCTCCTCAAAACTACGAATACCTGTGTTCGCACCGAGTGCCTGTACACAACAAGAGCCTACCGCTACCGCAAAACGGGAACACTGCTCCAAATCCCAACCGTGTACCAAGCCCGTTAGGAACCCCGCGACAAACGAGTCTCCTGCACCAAGCGCGTCTATGGCGTTCACTTTGAGGGCGGGTATCGAGAAACTGTCACCCGTTGCGGTACGCACATAGCACCCTTTATCACCGAGTTTTAGCCCTACGACCTTTACCCCCGCATCTATAAGAAAGCGAGCGATTTCTGTGGGGTCTTCTTCTCCGCTTGCGAGCTGTTTTGCCTCCTCGTAACTTGGCAGAAAGTAGTCGGTATAGGCGAGGGCAGTCCCCATCGTCTGCATCCAGCCGCCTCGTGCATCCCACACGGTATCGAGAGAGGTGATTACCCCTGCCGCTTGCGCCTGTTTTAGCAGTTCGGCGGTGGGTTCTCCATCGAATTGGGGCATGAGAAAGGTTCCTGCGACATGAACGATTTTGCTCTTGTGAATGAGGCTTGTGTCTATGTCCTCTAACCGAAAGGTTGCGTTTGCGCCGGGGTAGTGCAGAAAACTGCGCTCTCCGCTACTATCTACAAACACCATCGTGGCGGAGGTTGCGGCATCTTTGTCCCATGCTACCCCGCCTATCTCTATACCGTACTTCTGAAAACGCCCTACCACAAAGTCGCCAAAGCCGTCGTTGCCCACTTTGCCAATAATCGCGGTATCTACTCCGAGTATGGCGAGACCTATACCTGTATTGGCGGCACACCCTCCGCTATGGAGTTCAATACGCTCCACTAAGCCGAGTTTACCGCGCTCTGGTAGGCTCTCAATGGGTTTACCCACCACATCCGCAGTCAAAATTCCCACACAGGTTACTTCTGCCATGTTGTAGGTGTTCTCCTAAAGTGTGCGCTGTTACTCTATACGAAATTCGCTATCGGGGACAACGGGTAGGCTAATGGGCGCGGGTATCACTTCATACTTTATCAGCAGTTCGCGGGTGCTAATCGTGGTGATAAACGCTATCATTCCCGCCCATACGGAGATAAAGAGAACCCCAGTTACTCCCATGAGTAGCGTAAGAAGCAGTACTCCCAGTAGGCATGCTAAGGTATAAGCAGGGCTACCCAAAGCAAGATAAAAAGAGCGGCGCACCACTGCGAACGCCCCACGCTTTGCTTGCTTACCCTGTTCTGGCTCATCTAGTAGCCCTGTCTCTTGTGCAATGAGTAGCGGATACTGATAGAGAAGCATCATCCCCCAAAAGAGAAGCACATAGAGGCAGAGCAGTGCCGCCATCATCCCCGCCATCGTCTTCCACGTGCTATAGAAGAAGAGGTTCATCTGTAGGGCGAGAAGTACGAGGGTCTGGAGGAATCCTAAGCGTGTGGCTACACCGTAAAACCGCCGAAACGCCTTCGTTACATCCCCTAACGACACCTCTTCAAAACGCACCGCCTCATGCGCTACAAACACAATCCCCGCATAGAGTGCCGGTAGCACCAGCGTAATCACTCCTGCCCCCAGTAGGTTGCCCCAAACGGCGGGTATATGCCGAAACAGTTTCTGCCAACCCACCAGCAGGAACATGAGGGCTATCGACCACATCAGGCTCATGGCGAGTACTAAGCCTAGTTTGTCCCAGGTAGCACGTATCCCCTGCCCCAATGCCCATAGGGGGCGGAGGCGGTAAGGCGCAGAGTTATTGGAGGTTGTAGCGAGGTTGGGGTCGGTAGTCATTACGGTGTCATCCAGTTCTCGCTCAGTTCGTGATGGGTGGCACAAAATCCTTCTTAGAGTACAGGAAAAGGAGGAAGGTTCCGCGAATAGGATAGGTACTTTCAGCCCACTTTTGAGGTACAAACCCAATGTTCACCCTAAATGTTTGGAACGGAACCCCGCCGGGAGACTACGGCAAAATCGAAGCAGAGCATTTTCGAGAGCCAGCCCCCGACGACCCAAAGCACATTCGTTGGCTTACCAGCGTTACCAAACCCACCATAAGCGTCTCTCTGCCTCCCAAAGAGCGTAACACGGGAGCAGCCATGCTCGTCTGTCCGGGCGGGGGTTATTGGGAACTGGCTTGGAACTTAGAGGGTGAGGAGGTGGTTGCATGGCTGAACTCGATAGGGGTGGCGGCTATCCTACTCAAGTATCGGGTTCCGCGCCGTCCGGGACAGCCCACTACTCAACCCGCCCCCTTGCCTCTACTAGATGCACAACGGGCAATGAGCCTCGTAAGAAGCCACGCAACAGAGTGGCACATCGACCCAAAGCGTATCGGGATGGTAGGGTTTTCGGCGGGGGCACACCTCGTAAGCGCAAC
>OMJJ01000157.1 GCA_900299305.1 bacterium
CCGGGAAACTCTATGCTCGGATTGAAGGGGTAGCCCGTGAGGAGGTAGTGGGTCGCGGTCTCGTGGTTGGCATCGGGAGAGGTGACGGAGCGGAGTACGGAAAACTTATCTAGGTTTTTGGCGAGTTTGGGAAGGTGTTCACTGAAATGGATACCCGGAACGGTGGTGGCTACCGTTCCGAAAGGACCTCGATATTCGGAAGTCGTCTCCGGTTTGGGGTCGAAGGTATCTATTTGGCTTGGACCACCCTCCATCCAGAGAAGAATACAGGCAACGTCTCGCTTGGAACTCCCTTTTTTGAGCGCGTCGGCTTGTGCCTTCATTAAGTCTGGCATGGTAAGCCCTAGTGCGGTGAGTGCGCCCACGCTTAGGAAGTCGCGGCGGGTTACTCCGTCACAGGTACGGTTTTGTCCGATTTCAAATTCAAACATGGCTTCTCTCCGTGTCTCTTGCAGTTAGGATAAGGATACCCCAAAGCGTCTAGTGGTTGAATAGAAACTCTTTGCTATTGATAAGGGTGATAAGCACATCTTCAAAGGCGGCTTTGCGGTCTTTGGAGAAGGCGAGTACCCCATGTACTACGCTCTGTTCCTTAAAAGTAGGTAGCCTTCCGAGGGCGCGTAGATATAACTCTTGGATAATGGTTCCGTCGGACTTCTTTGCCTGAATCATCTTCCAGATTCGTCCGTCGTACTGGGTTACTTTGCGGTTGACCAGCTCTCCGTTCATCATTCGCAGGGTTTGCGAGAGGTTGGGTTCGGAGGTACGCTCACACTCACAGGCTATAAGACGTAGTGGGCGACCAAAGGTGTCTAAAAATTCGTTGCCTACTACGGGGTCGGGCAGTTGTATGGCGCGAGTACCCAAAGGCAGTTCGGGGAACTTCTCTTGTGTGCCGCAAGCCATATCTATCGTATCGAGGAGAACCTCTGCCGAGAGGCGTTTGGGCGTGTAGTGCGTTAGAAAGGTCTCGTCGAGCCGATTATCTAGGGTCGCGATAGAACTCCGCTGGTACGCCTCTGAGGTACAGATAGCCTTAATGAGAGCCTTTAGATTGAAGTCGCTCTTTACAAGGATGTCGGCGAGTGCGTCTAAGAGGAGCGGATTAGACGGCGGATTGGTCACTCTTATATCGTCTATAGGGTTGACGATTCCCTTCCCCATCAGGTAGCCCCAGTAGCGATTCGCGATATTTTTTGCGAAGAGCAGGTTATTTTTATCTACCAGCCACTCCGCGAGTTTTTGTCGTCTATCGCCGTCGATGTCGGGGTTGGGCAGTTTGTCTTCGGGCATACTAGCGAGTTGTACTCCTAGTGGGGTGGGGTACATCCGCTTACCCGTTTTGGGATGATATACGTCGCCGTAGTCGTTCACGCGAACCACCTGCTCATTCCCAAACAGTCCAAACTCTTGGCTTCCCTTTAGCCCTATCCTTGCGAAGTAGGCGGCGAACTGGTAGTAGTCTTTTTGAGACCACTTCTCGAAGGGGTGATTGTGGCACTTCGCGCACTGGAGGCGTACCCCTAAAAACAGTTGGCTGGTGGTTTCGGCGAGGTCTTGCGGGTTACTGGCAACGCGGTAGTAGTTGGAGGGCCCATTCGTGAAGGTGCTACCCTGTGCAAGAATGAGGTCGTTTACCATACCGTTTACGGGGCGGTTATCGTGAAGTTGGGTGCGTATCCAGTTGGTAAAACTCCACATCCCTTTCGGACCCAAAGCGGTACGGCTACTGCGAAGTAAATCGCCCCATTTCAGCGTCCAGAAATCGGCATATTCGGGGCGGCTGAGAATGGCATCTACCAGTTTTTCGCGCTTTTTGGGGGTGGTGTCCGCAGTAAAGGCGAGTATCTCTTCGGGGGTGGGCATGGTTCCGATAATGTCGAGGCTAGCACGACGAATAAAGGTCGCATCGTCACAAAGCGGTGAGGGAAGCAACCCTAACTGCTGTTGCTTGCGGGTAATAAGGGCATCCAGTGGGTTCTTCGAGGTGTTTTTTACCAGTTGGTTCTGGCTCAACTTCGCGAAGGGAACCAGTATCGCGGCTACTGCTACCTGCCCCCCGTAACGTACCATGATAGCGGTCTGCCCCCGATTGACGGAAGTGACTACTCCTTCGGGGGTACAGGAGGCTACTCCATCATTCAGGGTATTGAGGCGAGCAAGGGAGGTTACGTCGCGGCTGGTTCCATCGCTATAGAGGGCGCGGACTAAAATCTGCTGAGAGGGTGCACCCTTCTCTAAGATACGCTCTGCGGGAAATACCTCTAGTTTCGTAACGCTGGGGTCGTCGGTAGTAGGTGCGTTTGCCCCTTCTCGAACCCACTGGAGCAGGGTTTTGTATTCGGGGCTTTTTACGTCGAGGCGTTTGCCGCCCCCATGCGGAACCCACATCAGCGGTTTGGTGAGCAGGAGGCTCTTCTTGGGATTCGTAACGCTAAGGCGGCGACCCCATGCCAGCTTTGCTATCTGCTGGTAGTCGAGGTCGGGGTCGAACCCTGCGAGAGAGAGCTTAAAGCCCCCTTTCCCAAACTGTGCGCCATGACACGAGCCTTGATTACAGCCGTTGCGGGTGAGGATAGGAACGATTTCACTGCTAAAACGGACGGGGGTGGGCTTTTGCGAGTCTTTAATAACTACTTGGGCAGTAGCGGTAAGCCCCTGATAGGAGACTTTGAGGGCTACTTTACCGTCTTGGAGGGGGCGGAGTTGTCCTCCTACTTGAATCTGTATCGCGTTGGGTTGAACAGGGGTGATGTCGGCAAGCGCAGTTACGTCCTGCCATGTCCCATCCTGAAGTTGGGCAGAGACGAGTAGCCTTCCTGTAGCCCGAATCCCCGTGAGTTCCACACTGGCGGGTTGGACTTGCAGAGTCTTGAACGTGGGTTTTGTAACGGGGGCGGCGAAGGAGTTGCCTACCACCCCGCACAGTAGAATAGTTGTGAGTAGTTTTATTGGTCGACGCATACCCTTTTCCTCGCTATGTGTTAGAGGGTTATAGTAGTTATACCACGCAATGCAATTTATAGTACTCTTGAACGGCGGATTCTACACCGATTTTGGGGCTACTAAGAGCGGTAATGCCTCTTTTCGCGAGTTCGGTTTCCGCAGGAGCCATAGATGCCTGTGCAAGCACCACCGTACAGGTAGAAGATGCCACTTGTAAGACCCGCTGAACGATGGTATCTCGATACTGGGCAGGGTCTCCAGTCCGAAAATACTCCCAAGCCTCTGGTAGTACAAGGCTTTCGATGGAGCATACCTTGCCCAAACGTTCTGAAGACGATTGGAGTAGCGACAGGGTGGGCGCAAGGGTACTTTCGAGTGCCGCCACAAGCAAGATAGGTTGCCCTGTGATTACGGCTCTATCTGCCATTGCCCTATCTATACGGTTCGCAATGAACGCGCCGCCTGTTTTCATTGTCTCGGCAATGCCCCCAATGGTGGAGCAGGTGCATACCACGACGGAAGCCCCTGTGCTTGCGGCTTCGTGCATGGCATCGTGAACACTTTTAATCAATTTGGGGTCTGCTACCCCGTTACTTTGTGCTTTGGTAAGCAGTTCCTCATGTACACGGTACGTTGTTTGTAGGTTGGGAGCCGCTTCTCTGGTCAGTCGCTCGAAGGTCGGAATATGTACCGGTGAGGTGTGTAGGAACGCGATGTCGTGCTTCATGGCTCTCCTACCGCCTCTTGTTGTGCTTCAAATTCACGGACTAACGCGGGGGGAGCCATACACCTCCACGCATCGGTTATCAGTTCGGCAAGTTCGTCCAGTTCTATCGCGGATAGGCGCACCAGAATGGCAGGAAAACCGTTGTAGTGCGGCTCGGTAAAGAACTTCTCGGAGTCGGTGGCGAGGAGCATCTGCTTTTCCATCTCATTTGCTACGCGCAGAGCAATGACTTCCGGGTTAGGAACCTTTGCCTTCTTGGGGTCTACTCTCTCTTGCCAAACCCACGCGAAGCCCTTGTGCTTCCCCTTATTCATCACTCCAAAGCCAAAGCCGGTCTCCCCTTGAGACGCTTCGGGTAACGAGAGCGCAATGCGGCGAACATCTTCCTGGGTAGCCACGTAGGAGCCTCTTGTTTCTTAGTGCAATCGCACTACTTTGAGAGTAGAGAGTTGTTTACATTACGCCATAGTCAGCGGATTAGCCCTCATCCTGTCCTTCGGACATCCTTGCCCCCAAGTTTGGGGGAAGGAGGATACGGCTGTAAG
>OMJJ01000158.1 GCA_900299305.1 bacterium
ACCCACAATAAGCGGAAAGAGCCACTTTTTGCCGGGTAGCGAGAGACGCGCAAAAGCGTAAGCGGCAGAAGAGGAGACGGTGACTACCAGCAACGCAATCGAAGAGGAGATAAGCACACTGTTTCCAAACCAGCGGAAAATCGGTATCTCTTCCGCGTTGCCTGTCACCTCCTTAAAGTTTGCTAGGGTGAAGTAGTGCGGAAGTATCCCCTGAAAGTGAACGATTTCGGAATCGGGCTTAAACGCGGTAATACCGATGAGGATAATGGGTGCGACAAAAACAAACGCCCCAAGTGCCAGCACCACTTCCCACAGGCTGAATCGTCTTTTGCGTTGTTGGGGGGCTTGTGCCATGCTACTGCTCCCTCATCATGCGAAACTGAATGACCGAAAAGAGCGCGATTACAAGGAAGAGAAGCCAACTAAGCGCGGAGGCGTACCCCATGCGGTAGTTGTTAAACGCGGTCTCGTAGATGTACTGAACGAGTGTGCGCGTACTCATCTCGGGCCCACCCCGCGTTATCATGTAGACCTGCCCAAACACCTGAAACGCCCCTGTAATGTTCAATACCATCACAAAGAGCAAAACAGGGCGCAACAGCGGCAACGTGATATGCCGAAATACTCGCCAACCCACCGCACCATCTAGTGCCGCCGCCTCGTAGTACGCAACGGGGATATTTTGTAGCCCCGCAAGCAGTGCTACCATAGGACCGCCCACCGTCCACCAGAGAGTCATAAGCACAATAGAGGGCATTGCCCAGCGGTAGTCGGTTATCCAAGGGACTTTAATATTTACCTGCCCCAGATAGGCGTTGAACAGCCCGAACTCGCTGTTATAGAACCATCGCCACAGAATACCCGCCACGCTAATAGTGATAACCGTTGGCAAAAAGTAGGCGGCACGATAGAACGCTTGACGCTTGCGGGGAATAGCATGAATCCCGTTTGCTATGGCGAGCGCAAGGCAGATAGTGGGCGGAACTGCCAGCATTACAAAGCGAAACGTAGCGAACAGTGCCTTCCAGAAATAGGGGTCGTGGAGTGCCTCTTGATAGTTTGCACTACCTACAAACTGCGCGGGGCGAGCGGAGAGGATTTCCCACCGAAACAGGCTTAGGCTCAAGCCAAAGAGAAGCGGCAGAACCACGAACCCACAAAACAGGGTGAGATATGGAAGCGCGAAAAGATAGCCAGAGAGGGCGCGTAGCCTACGAGAAGCGGTCATCCGTTACCCCTATCTCTTGCGATAATCCCATTCATGCGGGTTTCGGCGTTTTGCAATGCCTCTGCGGGGGTAGCGCGTCCCCGTAAAGCCTTCTCTAGCGCAAGGTTGAACTCGGTCTGAAACTCGAAGATGAAGGGGAGGCGCGGCAGGTAGTTTACAATGGGTATCTGCTTTGCGAAAGCGGATTGAACCTTCATAGATTCGAAGCGAGGAGCGGCGCGGAGGCTTTTTCGTACTGGAATCTGCCCTCCTTCTGCCCAGTCGAGGCTGTTATCGGAGAGGTACTTTATAAACCGCCATGTTGCAGAGAGTTCGGGTTCTTTGAGGTCGGAGCGCATACAGAGATTATGCGAATCTGCCCACACTGCCTTGTGTTGGCTGACCTGCGGTACAGGCGCACCCGAAAAATCGAGGTCTTTCTGCTTTTGGAGGTCTGCCAGCATATAGATACCCTCAAAAACAATACCCACCTTCCCCTGACGAAATCCTATCCATGAGTCGAAGTATTCGGGTTGGGGAGCCACTTTATAGCGTCGGATTAGGTCTACACAGAACTGGAGTGCCTCTATATTTTCGGGGTTATAGAGTACACATTTCGAGTGG
The DNA here is from genome assembly GCA_900299305.1 of bacterium. GTDB lineage: Bacteria > Armatimonadota > Chthonomonadetes > Chthonomonadales > Chthonomonadaceae > CAIJLM01. The sequence continues at coordinate 1,832 of OMJJ01000158.1, forward strand.
TCAGGCGTAAAAAACTCGCCCCCAAACTGACGCATAAAAGTATAGAGGTTACTCTCCCAGTTGGTAAGCACAAAGCCCCATGTATCGGCTTTGCCCTCTTTACCGGGATGAGTTATCTCTTTGATAACGTGCAGAAACTCTTCGCGATTGGTAGGAACGAGTGGATTTCCCTGCCTATCCACCATCCCCGCCTTTTGAAACAGGGCGCGATTGAAGTACATCCCCATCGCATGACAGTCGAGGGGTAGCCCGTAGTGCTTACCCCCGAACTCTACCCCCTGCCAAACATTCGAATCGAGGTCGCGGGTATCTATAGAGTGTACCCCTGTAATGAGGTCGTTATTAGAGCGCAGAAACCCCGCCCGAACAAACCGCTCCATTGCCCTTGTATGTACCACGAACAGTTCTGGGGCGCGTCCCCCCAAGCCCGAAACGAAGAGTTTATTGTAACAGGTGTTCCAGTCCATGCGTTGCATGACTACCTGTACATCGGGGTTTTGGGCATTGAACCGCTGAACCATCCGCAACATGGTACGTCCGTCGGGACCGGTAAAGCCGTTCCAGAAGCGCACTACCGTTTTGGTGCTTCCCCCCCTTCCGCAAGACGTGAGCAAGCCCCCCGCCGCAAGTGTGGCTAGTGCCATTAGTTCACGGCGGGAGGGCGGGGGTGGGGTGAGCCTTTGGCTCAGAGGGTGAAGCGAATCACGTTCCATGAGTAGGGGGGCAGAATCGCGGTGAAGTTTGCACCGTCCAGAGTGGGGAGAGTCTCCGCAGATTGGGGGGCAACGCGACTGGGGGCATCTGCCGTATTTCGTGCTTTTAGGTCGTCGTTTATAAGAACACTGTGCTGTACACCCGACCAGTTTTCAAACCCGCGCAGGTTCCCTGTGAGTTCTACTGGCTGACCGGAGGGGTCTCGGTTTACGGCAAATACCGTCAGGCTGTCCTCGCCTAAAACGGAGGCGACCATCACTACAGAGGCTTTGTCGCGTGATTTGCTGTCGTAGGTGGGCGCGTCTATCAGTGAGTGTAGCACCGTTCCCTGCCCATAGGTTGCGGCGGCTTCAAAGGGGTGATAGATGCTCTGTTTCCATGCGCTTCCACCAGGATCGGTCATTACCGGACCAATGACGTTGACTACCTGCGCGATACACCCGACCTTTACCCTATCGGCGTGGGTGAGCAGGGTAATCAGCATTCCGCCCACCACAAGAGCATCTTCCATCGTGTATTTCTGCTCTAGTTGGTGTCGCCCTACGCTCCACTTCTCATCTTGGTCTACTTGGTCGGGGGTCTGATACCAGACGTTCCACTCGTCGAAACTCATGTGAATCTTCTTTTTCGACTTTTTGGATGCCCCTACCGCGTCGCTGAGTGCCACCGATTCGCGGATAAAGTCTGCCATGTTGTCGGGCTGTGCCAAGAAACTAGGGGTGTCGTCGCTTGCGTTTCCGTAGTAGGTGTGAAGCGAGAGGTAGTCTACATTGTCGTAAGACTCGTGTAGCGATTCCCACTCCCACTTTCCAAAGGTACGCATTCCGCGCCCGGAAGAGCCGCAGAGTACGGTTTCGATGCTAGGGTCTGTCCACTTCATCAGCTTGGCGGCTTCGTTTGCGATGCGCCCGTACTCAAAAGCGGTTTTGCTCCCCATCTGCCAAGGTCCGTCCATCTCGTTGCCCAAGCACCAGAGTTTGACGTTGTGCGGGTTTGCGTAGCCATGACTTTTGCGCCAGTCGCTCCAGTAGGTTCCGCCGGGGTGGTTGCAGTACTCCACGAGTTCCTGCGCCTGTTCTGGTCCGCGTGTTCCCAAGTTGACCGCCAACATAGGCGCACTGTTTACCTTTTTGCACCAGTCGGCAAACTCGTTGGTTCCGAAGGTGTTCGGCTCTTTTGCCCCCCAAGCAAGGTCGAGGCGTGCCGGACGCTGGTCTTTCGCGCCCACGCCGTCCTCCCAACGGTAGCCAGAGACGAAGTTACCGCCGGGATAGCGCATTACGGGCATTCTGAGGTCTTTTACAAGGTCGATAACGTCTTGCCGAAAGCCCTGTTCGTCGGCGGTAGGGTGTTCTGGTTCGTAGATACCGGTGTAGATATGCCGCCCCAAATGCTCTACAAACCCTCCGAAGAGGCGGGGGTCTACTTCCGAAATGGTAAAATCTTTGTCCAAAGTGAGTTTGGCTTTTTGCATCGTATCAAGGGTTCCTCTCAAAAAGAAATTCGGGTTCTAAAACGGGTTTTTGGGTTTGTAAAGCAGTTGTGTTGGTGGTAGAGCAGTCTCTCTTTCCTACTTCGTGGCACAAGATTCCTTCCCCTGTTTTTAAGTGCATAAGGGGGGTGAGTGCAAAGCCCCTTTCCTATATCTAAACTCAAAATACGTACTCCAATGAGCCTTAAAAACAGGGAGAAGCGGAATCTACTTCTTCTCGCCTTGTGGCGCGTCCTGTTTTCCTGCCGACATATTGGTCATTTTCACATAGTCGCCCATGCGCTTCTTGCGCTCATCCATGCTTGCATTGACCTCGTTTTGCGGGTTCATATACTTAAAGCCGATACCCGCGACAACTGCAATCGCAACAAGAATAATCACTACTGCTGCGGGTTTGGATACGCCCTTTTTCATGGTGTGTTCTCCTTCAAAATGTGTGTTTTACCTGCTGGGAAGGAGCCGAACGTTGCCTCTTTGCCATCCGCCCAATGAACGGTAACGCTGTCTACCTTGTCTTGCCTTCCCAGTCCAAAAACAAGGGTTCTCTCCGATTCCGAAAGAAATCCGCAACTGCTTTTTACGTACTGCGTGTGGGTAGTATCGCCTACCGTCACCTTTACGTAACTCCCAATCGCGTCTAGGTTTTTACCTGCACCCACAAGGTGAAACCGAATCCAGTTTCCTATCCCTGTCGAGTCGTTACGATAAAGGCGGAAGCGTCCACCGTTATCCACCATACCAATATCGAGGTCGCCGTCGCCGTCGAGGTCGCCGTAAGCCGCACCGCGCCCCACAAGCGGCTCGGTAAACCCTGCGGAGGGGGCGATGTTTTCAAATGCGGGAGAGGCTCTCTTCTCTCCGTAACGATTATGTAACAGAAGCGGCTTCTGTCGGAAGGTTAGGTTCGACTGGTAGGTGTTCACAATGTCGTCTACATGACCATTTGTTGCGAAAATATCGAGCCAACCATCGAAGTCTACATCCAAAAAGAAGGTGGCAAACGTAACGTTTAGCAGACTCGCGGGGGTAATCCCTTCGGTTTGAGCATGGTCGGCAAACGAGACCCCTGCCTCCGGTTCAAACAGCGACAGCCCCTCACTGGTGAAGTTCCCTATCACCACACTCTGCTTGCCGTTGTTACGCCAATCTCCCACGTCGATACCCATACCCGCACGGGCTTTCCCGTTTTCGGCAAGCGCGATACCGCTAGGAACCCCTACCTCCTCAAAATGCTTCCCCTCGTGATTGATAAAAACGAAGTTCGCCCACGTGTCGTTGGTGATAATGATGTCTAGCCAGCCATCGTTATTGAGGTCGGCAACCCCAATCCCAAACGACTTCCCTAGCGCACAGTCCAGCAGACCCACTTCCTTGCTCACATCGCGGAAATGCCCCTTACCGTCCCCTTTGTATAGGGTACAGTGCGCCCCCTCGAAGTTATCGGGTGGGCAGTAGCCGCGCACCCCGTTATGTCCGCAGAAGGGGTCTATATCGGGGTTCCACTTTACGTATTGGCACACCAGCAAATCGAGGTTGCCGTCTCGGTCATAGTCGAGCCACGATGCTCCCGTACTCCACTTGTGTTGCATAGAGATACCTTCGGGGGGAACCCCTGCGACTCCTGCTTCGTGTGTTACATCACGAAAATGGAAGTTGCCCTCGTTATGAAACAGGTGATTCTCGCCTACTGCTGTAAGGTAGACATCCTCTTTACCGTCACCGTCGTAGTCGGCAACGGCGACCCCCATACCGTAGATAGGCTTGTCTAGCCCAGAACCCTGCGTTACATCCTGAAAATGCCCGTTGCCTAAATTGCGGTACAGTTTTGCGGTTTGAGAGGGGCGTTTGTCGTCCGACCAGTTACTACTGCTTACAATTAGAATATCGAGTTTGCCGTCGCCATCGAAATCTGCAAACGCGACCCCGCTACCCACCGTTTCGGGCATGAGTTTTCGCCCTTTTGCTCCGTTTTGGTGTACGAAGTCGATACCCCACTCCTTCGAGACCTCTGTAAACCGAATGTTCGCATGAATCGCTTCGGCTGGGGCGGGGGTAGTAGGAGCCTTCTTCCCGTTTTGGCACGAGGTAAGCGCAAGCAAGCAGACTACTCCTAAGCAGAAGCTACTCCATCGCTTCACGGCGTTGCTCCCTGCGCGGTCATGCCTTTTTCGAGTTGGATGCGTCTGTCGGGCATACGGAGGCGGTCATAGAGCGAAATCAGTTTTTTGCGTAACGAGTCGTCTTTCGGAGTGAGAAGCAACGCTCGTTCATACTGCTGTTGTGCCTCGTTTAGGTCGCCTATCTGTGTCATGAGGTCGCCGTACTCAACGAGTTGAGGGGCGGTTGCGTTCGGGCGGCGAGCGCGGGAACGCAGAGTCTGCCGCTTCTGTTCCGAGACCACGTAGGTCTGATATATCTGCATGAAGTGCTGACTGGTAGATTCGTCCTTCATGGCACGGTATGCTTTGCTCAGTTCCAGATAGGCAGGACCAGAACCCGGCTCTAGGTCGATAGCATGTTCCAATGCGGCAATCGCTTTGAGGGACTGGTTTTGTGCGAGATACGCAACCCCCAGGTGTTGCCAGTCCGACCCCTCTTCTTGGCTCAGAGCAATCGCCTTTTCCCACGCTTGTATCGCTTTTTCCAACCTACCGCCTATTGTGCGGCGGCTAAAGTAGATGTCGGCGAGTTCCCGATAGTAGAGCGGGTTTTTGGGGTCGGCAGTAATAGCAGAGTCGAGTGCTTTCTCTGCCTCGTCTTGTACCCCGCGGGTCTGTGCCACGACACCCAACTGATAGTAGATAGGGGCTTTGTCTTGCGGAGTGGCTATCTGCAAGGCTTGCAGGAGGCACTCTTTTCGTTTGTCGAACCTATCGAGTTCCGCATACGCCTGTGCCATTAGCATCAAATCGGCGAGGGTGTTCTTTGCCGTTAGTTGAAGCATGGTCTTTAAGTAGTTGTCTCTCTGCCGCATCCCCCGATACGCCTCTGCCGTTGCCTGTAGCGCAAGGGTACGCATGGCGGGGTCGGGGGCGTTTTCAATCTGTTTTGCTTCTGCGAGTGCGTGTGGAAAATCGCCAGTAAAGCCCGCCGCTACCGCTTTCCAGTAGTGAGCGCGGTTCGCCTTGCCTGCACGCTCTAGGGCGTTGGCGGCGCGAAGGGTGGTAACGCGAGATGGGGCTTTCTGCGCTAGGCTCTCGAAGGCAACTGCCGCTTTTGCAAAGTCGTTCTTTTGCCAGTATGCCTTGCCTATCTGCTCGTACACGTCCAGAGCCTGCGGGTTGAGGGCAATCGCTTTTTGCCATGCCAGCAGTGCCTCGTCTTTTTTACCCAAAGCGTCGAGGGTGTTGCCGTACAGAAAGTAGAGTCCTCCGTCGTCCTTCACGGTCTCTAGCACGGTTTCAAGGTGGCGGCGTGAGGTCTCGGCATCGCTTTTTGCGAGGGCGCACCGTGCGATTACGCTATGGGCAATGAGGTCTTGGGGCAGTATCGCAACTATCTGCTCTGCAAGCGAACGCGCTAAGTCATTGTTACCGCACTCCAGAAAACAGAACATGAGGCGGCGCATTTCGGAGTCGTTGAGTTTGGGGTGCGCCTTTACAAAACTCTTGAGAACCTCTTCCGCCCCTTGAGGACGCTCTGCGGTGACGTACAACCCGGCAAGGTTGGCGGTGAGTTCTACGCTGTCGGGTGCGAGTTGTATCGCTTTTTTCATCTCGGTGAGGGCATCGGGGTACTGTGCAAGATGCGTGAGTGCCCTACCTAGAGGGGCGACAATCTCTTTATCCGCAACTCCCAACGCTCGCGCCGCTTTTAGGTACTTAACGGCAGACATATAGTAGCCGCTCTTCTCTTCGAGGCTTCCTAAGCGGACATACGCTTCTGTATCGGCAACATCGGTTTTGATGCGCTGTTTCCAGTAGGTGCGTTGGGTCTCTGTGTTTGCGTTTGCGGGGAGGGGGGGCTTGCGGAGTTTTGTCCACCAAAGTGATAGGGCGACCAGCAAGGCGCACAAAAGCAAGACAACCATCAGGCGCAATCTTGTACCTGCTCCTGATGGTTGCTGTTTTTGGCTCTGTGGAGTGTAGCGGTTACTACTGTCCACGAACGCCTTTCTGACCGAAGTAGTCGTAAGGACCACCAAAGTCGTCGGCGGTATCAGCAGAGCCGTCGGCGTGTTTGGCGATGTGGGTACGACCCGGAACAATCCAGTGCTGGCTTAGGCGGAGGGCTTTGGCGTGTCCATCGAAGTAGACGACGTTACAGAACCCGCTGTGCCGTGCGACGGGAACTAGAGAGACATCGCTGGTGCTTTGCCACGAGAGGCGGAACTCGTTGAAGAACATTGCTCCGTTGGGCATTTTGTCGATGGCTTGGTAGTCGTCGGGGTTGTTGTTGAATATCTGACGACCCGCGTTGGAGTTGTCCCATGCTTGCCAAGAACCCGCGCCTTTGAAGATGGAGGCGGTATCGGCGAAGTGTACCATCTCAGCAGGTTTGGTTATCTCTGGTTGGTGTGTTACGGCGGCGTTGTTAGGTCCGTCGCCTCCCCATGTAGACATAATGTCGTTGATGGTGATAGAGTTACCGCCGGTGGTTCTTTCGGGATTATCTGCCCAGAAGGGACCGTCGAACGCGGTTACATCAGGGCATTTCACGAAACTGAAGTTCTTGGTGTAGGGGTTGATGATGTAGGGCCAGAAGCGATGCCAGTCGCGAGTACCGGTGTAGCCCCAGGGGTTGTTCTTATCAGTATGTTGCCCTACCTCAGCGTCCGAGTAGCCGATGCGGGCAGGTAGTACCACCTCATCGTAGTCTTGGCTATACATCAAGGAAGCCATACCAATCTGCTTGACGCTGGAGAGACAACTAATCGCACGGGCTTTTTCGCGTGCTTGTGCGAAGACAGGGAAGAGAATTGCCGCCAAAATCGCGATAATCGCGATGACAACGAGCAGTTCAATCAGCGTAAACCCGGACTGTGCGTGGGGCTTACTGCGGTCTCTAAGTTGAGACATGGGACTACCTCCTTGGTAGTGGGTAGTGCAAAGCAGAGGGTTCCGCTTTGCTTTGTTAGGGATTCTAGTGTGCGTACAAGGGAAGAGATATTCTTCAGTTTACAAACTTTAGTAAATCTTCTTTACAAAGTATAGCCCCTTCCGATTTCGCTGTCAAGGGGATTTCTTAAAGAGGCGATCATTTTTACTACGAACCTTCTACGCTATTTTTGAAAATAGTTGCAAAAAACCTTTGCACAGAGGAACAAAACCGAAACCATGCGAGTCAGAGTAGGTACTACCTGTTCGGTAGGTAAAGGTGCATTGTGCCTTACCGAGCTCTTTCTTCTTACACTCTCCGCGTGGTTATCAAGCACCTATACCCTTTTCCCATCGCTGTACCACGCACTGTTTTTGTTGTTTTGGGAGCAAAGTACCTATGAAGCGGTACTACTCACTTTTTCACAAACCTCTTGTGCTGGCGGGGCTTTGGCTGGCACTTCTTCTCTTTGGGCAATCCTCCTCTATTTCGGCTCAGGTCGGACAGCCTTGGGCATGGGGTAGCAACTTTAGCGGTGGGCTTGGGCAGGGCTACTTTGGGGGGTATGCCCCCTCTCCTGTTCCCAACCCCTATCTTAAAGGCGCGATACAGTTGGTTGGTAACGGGCTTCTTCTTGCCGTTAAATCGGATGGAACCGTCTGGACATGGCGTAACAACAGGGACGGAGGGAACATCAGCGATGGAACTAATGTCAACACAAACTACCCTGTTCAGGTAGCGGGGCTATCCAATATCACCCAAGTTGCAGTGGGGGCACCGGACTCACATGATAACGGTCTCTCTTATCAGCACGCTCTTGCCCTCAAATCGGATGGAACGGTGTGGAGATGGGGGGACACCCTCTTGATAGATACCCCCGACTTGACCAAAACCCTCCCAACCCAAATACCTAACCTCTCGTCGATTACACAGATATCCGGAAGAACAAGCGCGGCTTCAAGAGACTACCGACCTCACTACCTCGCTCTGAAATCGGATGGAACGGTATGGGCGTGGGGGGATAACACCTACGGACAATTAGGAGATGGAACCACCACAAACCACGCTATCCCTATTCAGGTTCCGGGGCTTACCAGTGTGATACAGGTTGCAACAGGAGATACTTGGTCTGTTGCCCTTAGAAACGATGGTAGCGTGTGGGTTTGGGGGGATAACCTTCACTATCTTTTGGGAGATGGAACCGAGACAGAACGGCACTCCCCTATTGCCATGAAAGGTCTGCCGGGTATTGTGCAGATTACGGCGGGAGGAGCGCATACCATGGCTCTTACCGCAGATGGAAACGTATGGACATGGGGAACTGGCATCAACGGCAACGGAGATTATGAGGTACACAAAACTCCCGTGCAGGTTCAAGGCATTACCAACGTGGTGCAACTCTCCGCCGGTGGAGGGCACTCACTGGTGATGGAAGCGTGTGGGCATGGGGGCTAAACGAAAATGGAACGTTGGGAAATGGGAGCAACACCCTGCAACTCCTCCCCATAAAGGTTCCTGGTATAGAGGGGGTTGCTCAAGTTGCCGCTGGCTCCAATGCCTCGTTCTCCCTCAAACTGGACGGAACGGTGATGGGATGGGGCTTGCTCTATACTGCTTATTCTGCCCACTCATTTCAGGATGCTCCTGTCCGTAACCCCATTCCCATAACGGGTTTGAGTAATCAAAACTTCATTGCTTCTGGGGGGGGAGATGGCTATATCTACGGGGTACTCTCGCTCTCGGTGCAAGCCCCTCAGTTGGTTTCAAACATCACCTCGAATAACGTGAGTCAACCCTACTCCTCGAACCTCAAAGTAACGGCGAAACTCCTAAACACCAAAGGCAGAGGTATCTTCCTACGCAAAGTCGGTTTTACGATGGATGGAACCGATGTCGGAAACGCAACTGCCGACGGGAAAGGGAATGTCACTTTCGTTGTCCCCAACGCCAGTAAGTACGCTACAGGCGCACACACCCTCAAGGCGAAGTTCGCAGGAGACCTCTTCTACAAAGCCTCCGCCGCAACAGCAACGATAACAATAACGAAAGCCGATACCAAGATGTCGGTTCCCAACCTCACGCTTCGTCCCGGTGACACCAACCCTCTCACGGCTACCCTTGCCTACAAAGCAGATAACAGCCCGGTAGTCGGTGCAAGTGTCAAGTTTAGCATCGACGGAGTGGTGACTGGTACGGCTACCACCGATAGCAAGGGAACGGCGGCTCTACCCTATGTGGTGGATGGAATCCTGAAAATGGGAGCGCACACCCTGAAAGCCGAGTTTGC
>OMJJ01000159.1 GCA_900299305.1 bacterium
GACCTCCCCGTCACGACAAAAATGCTCCTCAGTTCTACCGACTTTCTTACCCAGCAGTGGATGGTTGTGGTAGGGAGTATTATAGGAGTGGTCGTTTTGTACCGCGTTTGGGTAGCAACTCCCTCCGGTGCAGAGACCCGTGACCGCTTTATGTTACACGCCCCCTTGGTGGGTCCCGTAGTGCAGAAAGCCACCATCTCGCGCTTTGCCCGCGTACTAGGAACCCTCGTCTATGGTGGTGTGCCCATCCTAGAGGCACTCGAAATTGCAGGGCTATCAGCAGGAAATCGCGTCTTCAAAAAGAGCGCGGTAAAGGTGGAGAGTGAAGTGCGGGAAGGTCGTCCTATTGCAGAGGCGATGATGGACGCGGGTGCATTCCCCCCCGTTCTTACCCACATGGTCGCTATTGGTGAAGAGACAGGCGACTTGCCCAAAATGCTAGGGCGAGTCTCAGACAGTTTAGATTTTGAAGTGGATACTGGTATGCGCCGGCTAGTAGCCATGGTAGAACCCCTTATCGTCCTCTCTATGGGCGTATTTGTCGGGTTCGTCGTTCTCTCGGTGCTTCTACCCATATTCCAAGCACAGACACTGGTGAAATAACATGACAAACCAAAAACGTAAACACAACGCTTTTACCCTAATTGAACTCTTGGTCGTCATTCTGATTCTGGCGATTCTCGCGTCGTTAGTTGTACCTCGAATCGTAGGAAAGACCGATGATGCCAAACGTGCAAAAGCGTTGAGCGACATCCACGAAATAGGGGCACTGCTCCAAACCTATCGCCTAGATAACGATAAGTTCCCCTCCAACGACCACGGGCTACAGGCACTTCGCGTACAGCCCAACGACGCTCCCAACTGGAGAGGACCCTACACCACAAAAGAAATCCCCCCCGACCCTTGGGGTAACGAGTATGTCTATCAGTCGCCAGGTCCCAACGGAGAAGACTTTATTATCATCTCTTACGGTGCAGATGGTGCGCCCGGCGGAGTAGATAACGCGGCAGATATTACCAGCCAGTAACTCGCAATGCACCCCTATCCAACCTTATCCCCTTCGTAAGGGGAAAGGCTCAATGCACTAGCAACAAAAGGCTTACTTAACTCATGTTAGGCACTCGCCCTCATTCTGTCCTTGCAGGACATCTTTCCCCCAATTTTGGGGGAAAGAGAGAGTAGAAAGGTATGCTCGTTATGAGCAAGATACACCTTTACAGAAAGGCTACTACCTGACTCTACAGGGCATTCGCCTCTTCGCCCAAACTTGAGAGAAGAGGTTGGTGATGAGGGCTAATACCTTTCGTACTGCGTAAGGTGAGATAGTAAGTTCTCAAACTAGGTCAGAAACCATGTTAGCACCTGCTCAAGCACAACCGAATAGACGCGGGTACACCCTTATCGAAATGAGTGTAGTCGTTACCATTATTGCGCTACTCGCTCTGGTGGTAGTACCCAACTTCACCGCGATAAGACGCTCCCGTGCCTATTTTGACCTAGAGGCAAGTATCATCCGCACCCCTACCGATGCGTATAACGAGGCACGCAACAGCAAACGCCCCGTACAGATACGCTTTGACGGGACTTCCCTCGTGATAGAGCGTGTTATCGTGGATAGCGACCCCGAAGAGGTAAAACGTATCGAGCTTACCTCAGACATACAGGTAGAGAGCGTACAACTAGGAAGCAGTTCTAGCGACCTCTCTAGTTGGAAGTGGACGGTCTATCCCGATGGTTCGGCGGATTCGGCAGGTGTCTCCTTTATAACGGGGTCAAGCCATAAATCGTTGGTACTCCACAAAGACGGCAAGTCGCAGTGGATGGATGGCGATCTACCCGATAGTTCTGACGATAAGTGGCAAGCCGGGGAGATTCAAAAGCGTGGTTAGAAAAGGCTTTACCCTAATCGAACTGATGGTCACTACCGTTGTTGTGGGTGTGGGCTTGGCGGGAGTAATGGCAGGCATACGCGCCATTGGGGTTGCGGATGTAAAAGCACGAACCGCCGACACCCTCCAACAACTCGCCGCGCAGAAGTTGGCAGAGGTACGTACCTCCTCCGATATTGCCAATGCCTCTACTTCAGGTGACTTCTCCGACCAAGGGTATAGCGATATAAACTATCAGGTGGATGTTCAGCCTAGTGGAACCGATAATATCGACGAAGTAAAGGTGACTGTCACCCAAAACAACGACACACAGACACTTACCGAGTTCCTTTTCGTACCACCAACAACGACGACAACGACCACCACTGCAACCCCAACCACTACAGGCAGAGGAGTGAGGCGACCATGAAACGCAGTCTCGCCAAAGCTCATCACGGGGTTACGCTCGTAGAACTCCTTATTGTGCTGGTACTGATGATTATTCTGTTTGCCGCGCTAGGCTTTGGGTTTACGACGGGCTTGAATATCCAGCGTATCAGTACGCAACGGCGTGCCGAACACAACGCTAACGAGGGCTTGGAGCGACGGATAACGCGCCTACTACAGAGTGCCTATATCACCACAACCGCAACCGACACCAGCCTCTACTTTATAGGAGAGATGGAGAACGGAGGCAGTGCAGGCGACATGGGATGTGACCGCCTAACGTTTACCACCTCGTCCCCTGCCCTACCCATGGCAACCCTCGAAAGCACCGACGATTTCGAGACGCAAAATAAAACGCAAGGAGCCGTTGGAGGGCTATCCGAAATCTCGTTTGGAACCTCGCCCACAGGCTCGACAACCAACAAAACGGGGCTATTCGAGCGGATACAGACCCCACCTGATGCCGATAGCACACAGGGCGGCACCGAATCGGTACTCAGTGAGCAGGTAAAAGAGATTGGCTTTCAGTTTTGGGACGGAACCCAGTGGGTAAGCACTTGGGACACCACCGCAGGAACCCGCCGACTCCCAGCCTCCGTCAAAGTGACCTACACGCTCAACACCGATACAGGCAACAACACGGTCTACCACGTCTTTATGGTTCCCATATTCACCAGCGACGTTACCGCGGATAACCCCGTCGCAACCACAACAACAACGAGTACCACGCCATGAAAAGACGAGACACAGGCTTTATCTTAGTAGAGGCGTTGATAATAGTAACGGTACTCCTCGCGCTACTCGCGATGCTTGCCGCAAACCAACGCTCTGCCATGCGCGAAACCCAAGACAGGTTGCGCCAACGCCGTGCCGAAAGTGCAGCTCGCTCTGCCGTAAACTATGTGTTCTCGACCCTGCAAAACGCAAATGCCAATACCGTCACCACTAAAGACGACTGGTACACATTGGGAGACAGTGGAAACCAAGAGTTCGACATGACAGACGCAACTTTTCGCGTTCAGGTCATAGATGCGAACTCTAAACTCAATATCAATGTTGCCACAGCGGCAGAACTACAGTCTCTATTAGTAGACCAAACGATGATAGACAGCCTTCTGGACTGGAGAGAGACCTCCACCACCCCCAGAGCAAACGGGGCGAAGGACTCCTACTATCTTGCACTTGATACGCCCTATAGCGCGAAGTTAGCCGCGTTCTCTACGCTCAGTGAACTCCTGCTGGTCAAAGGGTGGACGGCACAAAAACTCTATACCGTTCAGACCGATGTGATACAGAGTACCATCACACAGCAGGATACCAACAACAAGTCGCTTGCGCTTATCGAATACCTGACTGTAGACGGCGGCGCACCCAACACCCGTGCAAATGGAGCAACCCGGCTGAATTTGGGAGCGCGGGGCGTAAACGTAAATCAACTCGTACAACTAGGCATGACACAGGCGCAAGCCACACAGATTTTCAACCGCATACCGTTTACCTCGTTTCAGCAGTTGTTCGGGGTTCCGGGTATCAACACCCTCGTTCAACAGAGGCTACTCGATGCGGTAACTTTCTCTACGGCGAACCGAGTTACTGGCAAAGTAAACATCAATACCGCGCCCACTTGGGTACTCCAAACGCTTCCGGGCGTTACCGTAGATATAGCAAATGCGATAGTAGCACAACAGAGTACCGGCTTTACCGCCCTTAGCCAACTCGCGACCCTGTCGGGGATTACCACAAACAACGCGGGGCGCATCGCAGACAACTTTGTCATAGGTAGCGATACATGGACTATTCGCGCCTATGGAGAGAGCGGGGGCATAGGCACTGCCATCGAAGCGACGGTACTACTAACCAATGGAAAACTTCAAATCCAAAAGTGGGATAGACTAAACGGAATAGGTATCCCGACTTGGTGGAATTGGGAGGAACAACCTACCTCCACAACGACGGTAGGCACAGGACAATGAGCAACAAACACACAACACAACTCCATATAGAGTGGTCTCCTAGCGGGGTACAGGCTCTGAATGTGGCAACGGGTGAAACCGCAAGCGGAGGTAGTCTAAATGAGATACGTCGCTTCCTAGAGCCGCACAAGTACGCCATAGTGGGAATCGGGCGCAGTGCCGTCTTCCTAAAAACGACACGTATGCCCAAAGCCACCCCCGAAGACCTACGCCGCATCCTTAACGTGCAGACGGGGCAGATATTCCCCCTCCCTGCCGATATGCTCTCCTACGACTTCGTGCAGACCGCCGACGTAACCCTAGAGGGGTGTCTCACCCTGATAGCCGCCATGAAGACCGAAGACCTGAAGCAGGTTCGCGCCGACTTACAGCAGGTAGGCATCACCCCCACGCGAATTCTTCCTGTCTCGTTAGGGGCGGTGGGTGTACTCTCCCGTGCAAACCTGAAAGACGGTATACTGGTAGAGCCTTCTCAGCGTGGGTTCACGTTCGATGTGGTGCAAGGCGGAACCGTGCGCTTTAGCCGAATCGCGCCTGTAGTGCTAGACCCCCTACCAGAGATACAGCGTACCCTTATGGCGGCGCAAGCAACCGATATTCCTACGGTTGCCGCTTCCAAACTCGGTATCGAGTCCGCGATTGCCGCCTCTGGTAGTGCGCTCGCTAATCTGGAAGAGGCTCCCGCCTTCACCTTTGAACTAGCAGAGCATCGCCAAAAAGTGGAGAAGACCAAACTCGCCACTCGAAACCGCGTCGCCGTCCTCATGCTTGCCGCCTCTCTGCTAACCGTAGCACTGGTTTGGGATAGCAGGTCAAAGCAGATAGCAGTGGTAAAACGCGCCGAAGGGGCTTGGGCAAGAAAGGTAGACACGCTAAAATCTACCAAAAATGGCGAGACCACCAAAGCGCAAGCACTCAGTGCCATGCAAAACACCCTTAAAGGCGCGTTCGAGCCGGGGCAGTCGCCTACCGATGTGATGGGGGTTGTGGTGGATAGTCTTCCTGCCGATGCATGGGTAACTGCCGTCACCATAGAACGCGGTAAGCCGATACAGGTACGTGGTATGGCGAAAACGCCGCAAGACGTAGAAAAATTTATCGCGACATTGGGCACAGAGTCACGCTTCCGAGACGTAAAGCTACTCTTTGCAAACAGTATGAAGGTAGACAATATCGCGCTTGTGCAGTTTAACGTAACCGCGATAGGAGTAGGAAACCTTCCTATGCCCGCCCCCAACAAGCAGACAAAAGCGGCAACAAAACCCGCCCCCAAAGAGGGCGAAACACCTACCACAACGACGGGACAAACATCATGATAAACTTCAAAAACCAGCAAGATGCCGTCCCTAGCGCGATAATCCTCTGCTCTATTCTCATACTGGTAAGTACCCTCCTCTACGAGTTGCTTGCCCCCAAACCCAATGCACTCGCCCACTCGGTTCAAAAAGCGCGAGATGAGAAAGAGCTAAAGAAACAGGTCAAGTTTACCAAAGAGCAGGTGGTAGAACTCGATAAAAAAGTACACAGCCGACTATGGAAAGGCGACACAGACGCGATAACCGCCACCCTACTCGGCAAAGCGACCACGCTCGCCAAGCAGAACACACTGGGACTTACCGCGTTCCGCCCACAGAAGCCGCAAGCACTCGAAGGCGTGATGGAACTGCCGTTTAGTATTATCGTAACGGGGTCGTTTATGGCGGTACAGCGCATGGCACACGCCCTCGAAGACAAAAATAACAACGTGGCGCTCCGCTCTCTACAGGTCGCCTCGGCGGATTCTGCTACCAGCAACGTGATGGCAACCATCAACCTATCGGCATATAAAGAGGTTATCGTGCCAAAAACAACCCAACCCACTACGAGGGCGAGAAAACAATGAAAGTTAGTAAACCCGTTCTCTATACCGTTGTACTGGGTGCGTTCGGTTACGCAGTTCTTGTGCTAACCGAACCGTCTGCCCCTCCCAAAAAAACGACAGCACCCAAGAAGACCACCGCCGTTCCCAAGAAAGGCGAAATTGAATTTCTGCCCGAAGACTACAAGGCGCACTTCCCGCAGTACCTTGCGAAGAAAGACGGCTTTCTGCCCAAAGTCATTCCCGCAAATGCCCAACTCGATAAGAAACCCGCCTCTGATTTTGGGGCAGGAGCCACCGGGAAGTGGACACTAACGGGCGTGAGTGTAGTCAACGGCACTACCAATGCTATCCTAGAAAACGACGGCACCCACGACATCGTATTCTTGAAGAGAGGCGATACCTTCAATGGAGCGCAAGTCACCTCCATCGAACCCACTGCCGTCAACTTCATCAACAGCAAAAAGCAGGTGAGCCAACTCACCTTTGTAGACCCAGAGCCGCCCAAAGAGACGGCTACTGCCACACCAGCCAGTAACCCCAGTACCCTACCCGCCCCCTCAAACACTCCCAACGTAGTTGCAGGAGCGGCAACACCTACAGAAACGACTCCCGAACCCACTATTACCCGACGGAGAGGGCGACGCAATCGCGGAGGAAGCACAGATTGAAAAAGACAACCCGTATTTTAACACCATTGGCTCTCATGCTACTGCTAGAGGGCGGCGCGTTCGCGCAGGGTAGCTTCTCATTCGGAGGCGGTGGAGGCGGCTTCGACGACCCACCCCCTACCCCTGCTTGGGAACTGTTCAAACTGTCGCCCAAAGCCCGCGTAAAACTGAACTTCCATAACGCCAGCGCAGATGCTGTTATCCAAACCCTCAGCCTTGCAAGTGGGCTTACTATCCTAAAAGACCCCGCTCTCAAAGAGGGTATCACTCTGCAAAGCCCCAAAGACCTCACTCTAAAAGAGGCGTTCTCTATGTTCAACGTAGCCTTGGGGCTACGCGGCTACGAAATCAAAAAAGACGGTGTCCTCCTCGTAATCAAATCGAAGCAAGGCGGGGGCGGCGGGGGAAGGAACCCATTCGGTGGTCCGGGAAATCCTATTGACCTTACCTCACTACGCCCCGCGCAAACCGTCCTCAAAACGTATAGCCTCACCTACGCGGATGCCACACAGGTAGCCCGTATCATCAACGAGGTCTTCGTTCCTGCCCAAGACAGTACTCAAAATAACGGCACCAATCCCTTCGGCGGGGGCGGCAACCCCTTCGCAGGTCGCTTTGGCGCGGGTGGGGGGGGGAACCCCTTTGCAGGAGGCGGAGGAGGAGGCTTTGCAGGTCGCTTTGGTGGATTTGGTGGAGGTGGATTCGGGGCAGGACGTGCTAATGGCAATGCGGCAGTACGTGCCTCCGCAGAACCCTATAGCAACTCTGTTATCGTAAATGCGGCAAGCAAAGACCATGAGCAGGTCGAGAAAATCATCAAGAGTATCGACAAGCAGACCGAGCAACCCCAACAGACCCGTACCTTCACCCCGCAGTACGCCGACGCAACCAGTTTGGCGGTGGTGGTGCAAAATGTGATAACCAGTAACCGTATACCCGGACGTGGTGGACAAACCGGCGGGTTTGGAGGTGGTTTTGGAGGTGGATTCGGAGGCGGCGGTTTTAACGCCTTCAATAACTTCGGGCGCGGCTTTGGCGGTGGTGGAAACAACCAAAACCAGTTCCAAAATGTCGCCATAGAGAGCCGAACCAACACCCTTGTCGTAACGACCACCGTAGATAACTTCGCCATCGTGGAGCGCGTTATCAAACAACTAGACAGACCCACAAAGTACGAAAACAGCGCGTTCGTGGTAACACTCGACAACGCACGGGCAGATGATGTGGCACAACTCCTAAACCAAGCCTTCTCTGGTCAGCGAGGAAATACAGGCATCACACAAGGGCGTACCAATGGTGGTAACACTGGAACCGCAAACCGTACCAACAACAACAACCGTCCCGGTTCTACTAATGCCCCTGCCAGTTTAGGGCGTGGTGCAACCAGTATTGGACGAGCAGCGGCAGCACAAGAGGCGGCTGTTCCTCAAAGCATTCTGGATGAGAACGGAATTGAGATTGCTCAATTCGGCGGCTTCGGGCAGTTTGGTGGCGGCGGCTTTGGGCAGTTTGGTGGAGGCGGTTTCGGGCAGTTTGGGCAGAACCGCAACAACCAAAACTCTGGTAGCCGTACCATTACTGGCTTTGATGAGAGCGGTAAAATCGTGAACGTGCGTGACCTTAGCGGTAGCGTCACCGTCATACCCGATGTCAACACCAATAGCCTGCTCATCGTGGCTTCCCCCGAAAGCCGCTCCCTCATCGACAGTATCCTCAAGCAACTAGACCGCATCCCCGAACAGGTGATGATAGAGACCCTCATTGTAGAGGCAAGCCTAGACGCATCCAACAAACTCGGAGTAGAGTGGAACTTCACTTCGGGCAATAACGTTACCACCTCCAACTTCGGGGCGCAAGCCGACACCGCCCAACCCCAAGGATTACGTTATACCCTCACAGGAACCGGCTACGGCGCGTTCGTCCAAGCGATACAGTCTGATACCCGCTTCCAAGTTCTTAGTACGCCCCGCATCTTCACCAGCAACAACGCGGCGGCAGAGATAAACATTAGCCAAAGCCTACCCTACATCTCGAACTCCACGCAAAACGCGGTAGGCGGCACAACCACCTCCACCAGTTATCTCGATGTGGGTATCGTTCTAAACGTTACGCCCCGTATCACCTCGAACGGTTTCGTAACCATGGCAGTCACGCAGACCGCCAACGACCTACAAGGCTATACCAGTTTCGGCTCTCCGATTGTAAACCAACGCGAAGCACAGACCACCGTCAGCGTAAAAGATGGCGAGACGATTGTACTGGGTGGTATCATCAAAAACACCGCAAGCACCACGCAGAATAAAGTCCCCCTATTAGGCGATATTCCCCTACTAGGCAACATCTTCCGCCATAAAAACGCAACCACAAACAAGACGGAACTGCTGGTGTTCCTAACCCCGCGTATCGTCCACTCACCAGAAGAGGCACGTAAACTACGCGCACTAAACCAAGGGCAACTCGACCCCAAAACCCTCGACAGGGTAATGAAGTCGCAGTCACTTGCCGACTTCAAAAAGAAGATGGAAGAGAAGGCAAAAGAGGAGAAGACAACCGAGTCCGCTCCCGAAAAACCTGCCGAAAAGTCCACCGACAAACCCATGCAGAAGTCGCAAGACCCTAATGAGGCTCCCAACCCCAACGGAACCCCTACTCGGTAGCCAATTAGTGCAGGAATAGAGTACAACGGTGTCGAACTCTAGCCTATCTTATCTTATTAGCAGATAGAAAGGCTAGAGTTTTTCTTTATGGCAGAGACGGTAGATTTGAATGCGTTCGCGATAGTACTACGCGATGGTGACGATGTTGCAGTAGCAAAGCGCAAAATTGCAGGGGGTACGGTACTCGGATACGAGGGCAAGGAGATACAGGTCGCCTCCGACGTACCCGCAGGGCATAAGTTAGCCATACAGGCAGTTGCGGAGAGCGGAGCAGTACGCAAGTACGGGCAGGTAATCGGCTATGCCACCCAACCTATCGCGGCTGGCGAGTGGGTACACACCCGCAACTTAGGCTTTGGGAAGAGCCAAACAGACGGGTCGGGGGCGTTACACCTCGACTACGAGTTCTGTACCGCCATTCCCAACGTAGACTACGTTCCCGAAGCACAGAGGCGTACCTTTCAAGGCTACGCCCGCCCCGATGGGCGTGTAGGAACCCGCAACTATGTGGGTCTCGTCTCTACTGTAAACTGCTCTGCCGCTACTATCCTCGCTATAGCCGACTACTTCCGCTCTCCCCAAGTAATGAAAGAGTTCCCCGGTGTAGATGGTGTTTTCCCTGTGACGCACAAAAGCGGGTGCGGTCAGCATCTCGGCGGCGACGACTACAAAGTACTACAGCGTACCCTGGCGGGCATGGCAGACCACCCCAACGTAAACGGCTACCTACTTGCGGGGCTAGGTTGCGAAGTCAACCAGTCACTCTCATTAGTGCAGAATCAGGGGCTGGTACGCGCCGAAGAGATTCTTTGGGGCAGCCCCCAACTTCCTCCCACTATCACCATTCAGGAGGCGGGAGGTACGCGCAAAGCCATTCAGCAAGGCATTGAGGAGACGATAAAACTGCTCAAACGAGCCGGAGAGGCAAAGCGAACTCAGCAACCCGTTTCGGGGATTATTGTGGGTACAAACTGCGGCGGTAGCGACGGCAACTCCGGAGTAACCGCAAACCCCGCGCTCGGACTCGCCGGAGACGAGTTCGTTCGACAAGGGGCAGGTTGGGTACTCGCAGAGACCTCCGAAACCTACGGCGCAGAACACCTGCTCACTCGTAGAGCGGTATCGGTGGATGTGGGCGAGAGGCTGGTTGCGCTTATGCGCTGGTGGGAGTGGTATACCGGTATCTGGGGCGCAAGTATCGACTCCAACCCCTCTCCCGGTAACAAAGAGGGTGGGCTAACTACCATCTACGAAAAGTCTTTGGGGGCAGTCTCAAAGGGTGGCTCTACTCCACTGGTAGAAGTATATCCTTACGCCCAAAAGATAGACAAAACAGGGTTTACTTTTATGGATACCCCCGGACACGACCCCGTTTCGGTAACGGGTCTCGTCGCGGGAGGATGTAACCTTGTGGTCTTTACCACAGGGCGCGGCTCCTGCTTGGGTTTCAAACCGTCACCCGTTCTCAAGGTCTCCACAAACACCTCCCTCTACGAGCGCATGACCGACGACATGGACATCGACGCGGGAGTCATCCTCAACGGGGTTCCCATCGCCGACGTAGGGCGACAGATATTCGAGGAACTTATCGCCGTAGCTAGTGGAAAACAGACCAAAAGCGAAGCGATGGGGCTTGGTGAGAGCGAGTTCGCCCCTTGGATGTTGGGTCCGGTTATGTAGTGCCTCCCCTCCATAACTTTAGGGGATAGGGGTATGGCTTTTAGACTATAATTGCGATGTAGCGAGTTTTGAGATTACAAACTATGACGATACCTTAATGTCAAAAAGATTGCGTTGCAGGAAGGGGGTTCACCCCCTCTAAATCTCCCCTTAAAAACAAGGGGAGACTTGCAATGCCCGCTTTCCTGCTTTGTTTTCAGAGCAAGAAAACCTTTTGTCAGAGGCGACGTTCCTTCCCCTTGTTAAGGGGAAGGCTAGGATGGGGTGAGTGAAAACCTAACTACAAGCACTCACTTTTGAGTTATATAGCAATAGAATCCTAAAAGTCATACCTCTATCAACATAACTTTACCCACACAACCACTCTTCTCAAAACCGTTTTTAGGTACGCTTTCCAAAAATGAGGCAGTAACTGTGGTCGTACCCGCGCCCTGCCCCCGGCTCCCAGCGCACTACTATCTCGCCCAGAAACTCCAGTACCTCCGATACCACAAGTGCAACATCCCATGCCAAGGGGGTAACACCGTGCGCGGTCTTTAGGTTAGAGACCTCAATCACCGCCTTGCCATGAGGTAAGAGCAGTGCCGCTATCTGCTGATAGATAGCCTTCATGTCAGTAAGATACTGAAGGTAGTTTCCTTTTGCCCGAATGTGTTCCCGAATAGCGTTAGAGTGCTCGGTCTGTTTCATACCGGGAGGGGAGGTTATCGAAAAATCAATTGGTGGTAGCCCCATCGTCCTAATATCGCGGGAATCGCCCAAAATAAGGTTGTATTTGTGATTGATAAGGCAACGCGCTTTCTCAGCACGCTCACGGTTTGCCTCTACCCCGTAAGGAATACGCCCCATCGCCTCCGCAACGCGCAACGTAGTCGCGTATCCCGCAAAAGGGTCTAGCACCACATCACCGGGTTGGGTATACTCCTCCAAAAAGAGGCGCACCAGCATCTCCGGGCAACGCATATCCTCGTTGGATTTGGTGTCCGGAAACGGCAGTTCGCACACATTGGGCAGGGAAATACAGGTTCGCATCTAAGGTCGGCTCCTTCACTACTACCTAAAAGTATCGTAGTGCCGCGCCGTTTTCCTCAGTGGTTTTTCGCACCCCTGCCCGAAAACTGAAACCTCTCCCCTCTCTCATACGTTATCAGTTTTGAGAACATTTCCCGAAAGGCAACGCGCACTCCCTTATGATTGAAGTCACGAACATCAGCAAAACCTTTACCGACAAGAAGCGCGGCACAATAGAAGCCGTCAAAAGCGTCTCTTTCTCCTGCTATCCCGGCGAGATATTCGGGCTACTAGGTCCCAACGGCGCAGGAAAAACTACTACCCTCCGAATGTTATCCACCATCCTCACTCCCACCTCCGGAACTGCCCACATCGCAGGCTACGACATCCGTACACAAGCACAAGAGGTACGCGCTCACATCGGCTTCCTAACTGGCTCCGCTTCCCCCTACGAACGCCTAACGGCAAGAGAGATGGTCGCCTACTTCGGTGCGCTTTACGGGCTAGAAAAGGACGAAATCGACAAGCGTATTCACGAGGTGTTTACCGACCTAGATATGCACGACTTTGCCGAACAACGCTGCGACAAACTCTCGACGGGGCAGAAGCAGAGGGTCTCGATAGCGCGTACTATTCTGCATCAACCCCCTGTCCTCTTCTTCGACGAACCCACCAACGGGCTAGACGTTATCACTGCCCGCACCATTATCCGCTTTATCCGAAAGTGCCGCGAGCAGAACAAAACCGTCGTCTTCTCTACCCACATTATGAGCGAAGTAGAGGCACTCTGTGACCGTATCGCGGTTATCTATAAGGGGGAGGTCGCCGCTATCGGAACCCTCCAAGAGCTAAGAGATAAGACAGGCAAGCAGGTTTTTGAAGAGGTCTTCTTGAAACTGGTAGGCGAAGAAGATAACTAACCTCTCCGGAGTTCCCCTGATGCCTGACCTACTACGAAAACGCACTCAAGCAGAGATAGAGACCTGCATCTACCAGTCATGGAGTCCCTTTTGGCAGTTCTATGCCGAACGTATGCCCCTCGCATGGCGGCAACGCGAGTCAGATGTCCTCTACTGCTCCTTTGTGATTCCCCATCCGCTCTTCAATCAGGTATCAGATACCGCGCTCCACCTCTCCCCAGAGCGTATCTCCGAAATCTGCGAAAACATGAACGCCCGTGGACTCCCCTGGCTTTGGCTAGCAAACCCCTCTCATTGGAACGATACCACCTCACAGTACCTCCCCGATAACGGCTTAACGGAGATTGGAGTGGTGAAGGGCATGGTGTTCGATACCGTAACACAGAAGATAAGCGCACACATTCCTGCCGATTTGGAGATACGGGAGGTGCAGAGTATGGAGGGTACAAACGCTTTTTGGCAAGGTATTATGCCCGCCTACGAGATGCCTGTCGAGTTCGCTATCCCTTTTCAAGAGGTACACCAGACCCACGGTTTCTACCCGAATATCCCTTTGAGGGTCTTCTACGGGGTGTGGCAAGGCGAACCCGTTGCGGGTAGTATGATATACTTCGATAAAGAGGTCGCGATAGTACAGTGTGTGGGAACCGCCCCCGAAGCGAGAGGGCGCGGATTTGCCCCCGCGGTGGTGTGGGCGTGTATACAAGCGGCAAAAGAGGCAGGGTATCGGTATGTGGTGCTACAAGCCTCCGATATGGGCTACCCCGTCTATCTCAAAATGGGGTTTACAGAGTACTTCGACCAGTCGTTTTTTATTACCTTACCTACATAAAGAGTACCCCCTCCTATGAAACGGAGAGGGTACTCTGGTTTTAGTGGCGTATGCGCTTTTTTACAGGATACCGGGGGGGAGGTTCAATCCTTCGAGAGTGCCTGTAATCTTCTCCATACCCTTCTCTTGCTCTGCTTGCGCCGTTGTAGTCGCCTCTTTTACGGCGGTAATGATGAGGTCTTCTAGGAGTTCTACATCCTCTGGAGCGCAAAGCGAGGGTTCGATTTTAAGCGTGACGAGGTGTCCGTGTCCGTTTACCGTCGCCGTCACCATGCCGCCCCCGGCTTTGCCCTCAAAACGAGCGGCTTGCATATCCTGCTGTAGTTTCGCCGCGTCCTCTTGCATCTTCTGTGCCTGTTTCATTAGGCGCATCATATCAAACCCACCGCCGCCCGGCATTCCACCGAATCGTGCCATGCTGTTCACTCCATTCTTATCGTTTGCCCTCTGTGAACCACAGTTAGGGTAGTTTTTTTAGACTTTCCAACCGTTACGATACCCCGTGTGCAGAAACGCCTCTGCTTCGGGGCAGTTTTTCACTTTGAGGTGCTTTGCGTCCCACTCTAGGGTCTTGCCTGTGCGATACGCAACGTTGCCTAGCAGTACCGCCTCTGTAAGCGCACCGGAGTAGTCGAAGTTACAGGTCGTTGCGCCCCCCGTTTTGCAGGCTTGTATCCATTCGTTATGATGCCCAATAGAGTTGGGAATAGTGGGCGTAGGCGGCTGGAAGCCCGCGAAATCTTTCTCTGGGAGGAGTTTGTACTGCCCATAGTCCGCCAAGAGCATCCCCTTGTCTCCAATAAAGAGGTTGCCGCCACCCCAGTTGGGTAGCCCCTTTTCGGTAAGAATGGGGGGAGTACGTTCGCCATCGTACCACGTTAGTTTAACGGGTTTCTTGCGCCCTGCTACAGGGAACTCGTAGTGTACGTTAAGCCAGTTGGGAGTTACATAGGGGTCTAGTTTGGGACCCTCTGCGGAGACAGTAGAGGGATAGCGCAACCCCAACGCCCAAAACGGTAGATCCATGTGATGACACGCCATATCCCCAATCGTTCCGCACCCAAAATCCCAAAAGCCGCGCCACGTTGCCGGCAGGTAGTCGGGATGATAGGGACGCTCGGCGGCAGGACCCAGCCACTCATTCCAGTGTAGGTAAGCGGGTACGGCGGGGGTATCAGTGGGCTTTCTGTTTCCTGCCCACACCTTTTGCACCCACGTATGCACCTCACTCACCTCGCCAATCGCGCCGCTCTGAACTATCTCAACCACACGCCGATAGTTGTTTTCGGCATGGATTTGGGTTCCCATCTGGGTTACACGGCGGTACTTCTTGGCGAGTTGTGATACCGTCCGCGCCTCGTGAACGGTGTGCGTAAGAGGCTTTTCGCAGTAGACGTGTAGCCCTGCATGAAGCGCAAGAGAGGTTGCGGGAGCGTGGTGGTGGTCGGGGGTACTGATAACGACGGCATCCAGCCCTTTCATCTCCAGCATACTGCGGTAGTCATAAAAGGTCTTTGCGTTTGGGAACCTCTGCTTCGCCTCTGCAAGATACCGTTCGTCTATATCGCACAGAGCCACAATGTTCTGGCTCTGCACCCCGTTCAGGTTATCGCCGCCCCTGTGGGTTACTCCGATAATCCCGATGTTGAGTTTGTCGTTTGCAGACTGGTCTTTGGTAGTACCAACCCATACCCCTGCACTCATAAGGGTTGCGTTGCGTAGAAAACTACGCCGGTTCATTGTTTCAGACATCGCTCTTCTGCCCTTCCATAAACACCCTAGAATATAGGGTCTGTTTCGAGAGAGACTCCACAAAATCCTTCCTATTCCGAGCGCAAACTAAAATTTGCCACTATGACCTGCGCCTCCGCTCCTGCCTCACGTACAGTCAGCGAGGTTCCCACCTCACGAAACTCATGGCGCAAATAGCCCAACCCAATAGGCTTGCCCCCATAGCGTGGCGAGTCACTAAGAACACTGGTAATGCGCCCTACTTCGCGCTCTTCGGCATACAGTTTACTATTTGGGGGTAGTATAGCCCCCTCTTCC
>OMJJ01000160.1 GCA_900299305.1 bacterium
GATGGTCTTCAACGTGATTTTTGGGCTAGGGCAGAACTTCGCCGCGCCGTTCTATATGGTCTACGCGGTAAAGAACCTGCATATCGACTATACGTGGCTACAGGTGTTTGCCACCATGACGAGCATCACCAGCCTCGCCTCTATGCCGCTATGGGGCTATCTTTCGGATAGGTTTGGGAATAAACCCCTGCTGATGCTGGGGGCATTTGGAACCGCGACCCTGCCTTGGTACTGGATACTGGTAAACCCCGCAAAGCCGAGTATTATGCTGTTTCTGCTCTGCGGGGTTCACCTTATGGGCGGACTGTCGTGGGCAGGGGTCAACCTCACGCAGTTCAACCTGCTTATCTCCATGAGTCCCAGCCAAAAGACCCCTATCTATGTCGCCACGATGTCCGCAATTACGGGCTTAACGGGTGGGCTTGCCCCGATGATAGGAAGCGTGGTGATGAAGGGTTTGGAGGGGTGGAGTACGCACTTTTTAGGCAATGTTTGGTTCAATTTTCAGATTACTTTTCTTATCAGTTCTACCCTCCGTTTTAGTTCTCTCCTCCTCCTAAGCCGCGTCCACGATTCGCGCTCCACCAGTACCCGCGAGGTGATTCAGCAACTCACGCGCACGAACCCGCGTATCTTACAGTCTATTCGTAGGCTACAGCGTTCGGGGGACGTAGAGGAGAAACTAAAAGCGACGGAGGCACTAGGGGAGGCGCGTACCAGTATCGCCGTTAGCGAACTAGAGATGGCTCTGCGTGACCCCAACCCTCAGATGCGTGCGGAGGCGGCACACGCACTAGGAGAGATTGGCGACACGGGGGCGGTACAGGCTCTGCTTCACGCTATTCAAGACCCCGGTTCGGGGCTAGTAGAGTCGGCGGCGCAAGCACTGGGGCGCATTGGAGATAGAGGGGCGTGTGCTACTCTGCTTAACCTGCTTTGGGATACCGAGTACCCTCTTAGCCGCCGCGAGCGCAGTGCCGTACTAGAGGCGTTAGGGAGTTTGGGGGGCGCAGAGGTGTCTCATGCCCTACTCACACTACTACACGCTTCCAACGATACCGAAGAGAAAGAGAGTATTGTGCGGGCTTTGGGGGCGATTGGAGACACTACCCCCCTCACCCAACTTCTAAAGGAGTTGGAGGTGCATCCTCCGCGCCCTCTCCTACTCGCTCTGCTTCGTGCCATTGGGGAACTAGATGGAACCTCTTCCTGCGAACTGCTTCGTGCAAAACTGAACAGCGTGGGCAACGACCCGATTGTGCTTCCCGCGCTTGCGGATGTGTTGGCACGGGTAGGCGATACGGAGAGCCTTTTGCCACTGCTTACACACCTGCAAAGTATAGAGTCGCCCGTTGCCAGAAAGCAGGTGGCGGTGGCTATGGGCAAACTGTTGGGAGAGGGGGAGGCACTCTATAGCCTACTCTCGCAGGAGGGTTTTGGGCGTGAAGAGGCGTTCTCGAAGGTACTACAAGAGGTACAAAAGGAGTTTCGTAGCCACTTACCAGACGCGGAGGCGGATGTTCTGCTAGGGCATTATGTGGGCGGAGACTATATCGGTTTTATGCAAGCACTAAACGCCCTCATACACGAGCTACCACAGGAGAGTATGCAGTGGACGGAGAGCCTTGCGGGGCGGTTTGTACAGGCTACCCTACGCCTCCCAGAACCCCATACCGAAGAGGTCATCTTAGCGACCTTTGCTCTGCGGAGTTGCTTGTAACTGTGCCTCATACCCCCTTAGTTCACCTTTAGGTAGGGTGTTACTTTCTGGAACTTCGCCCCGCCCATCTCCTTTAGCTGTTTCAGGTCTTCTAGGGTATGAAATCCCCCAAACTCTTTACGGAACGCGATAATCGCCTCTGCGGTCTTTGCTCCAATGCCGGGTATCTGTTGGAGTTCCTCAGCGGTAGCGGTGTTGAGGTTCACCTTTTGAGAGGGCGGGGTCTTCTTTTTACTATGCCCATGCGGCGCGGTCTCTTTATGGGGTGTGGATTGTGGCTCGATAGGCTCGCCCTTAATGGGAATCGTCAGTTTCTGCCCGTCTTGTAGCACCTCCGCAAGATTGATTGCATTCGGGTCTCCGTTTGGCAGTACGCCCCCCGCCATCTTCACCGCGTCGATTGCCCGCGCCCCCTGTGGTAAGGTGTACACACTCGGATTTTTCACTGCCCCCGCAACATGAACCACTATCGTACCTGTGCTTGCAGGTTTGGGAGTAGGGGCAGGGGCGTGTATCACAAGGGGAGAGGGGGCAGGGTGTGCTTGTCTCCATGCGAAGGTACTCACCGAGAGAGTCAGCAAAATAAGGAACGCAACCAACCCTATAGATTCACGCTTAGAGAGTTCGTTCATCGTCTACGGTCTGCCTTTCGTCCCCTACTCTACTGCTACCACTTGGGCATCGCATCCAACCAGATAGGACGTTGAGCGGGGTCTCGGAAATCTGGCAGTTTAATGGCTACCCCGCCGCTCTCTATGGAGGTTTGCGAACACAGTCCCGCCGCCGTCCACTCCATTGCGGTATACACGTCGATAGGAGGCGGTGTCCCCGTCTGAATCGCGTCTATAAAGTCGCGCATAACAAAGTAGTCGCCGCCGCCATGCCCCGCCTTGCGTGCCTCGTCCGAAGGATTGCGCCACTCGGTAGGCAGATGCTCCTCGAATTCGGAGATAGGTCGCCACTGCCGGTGCTCACCGTCCTTACTGTCGCCTATCCAGATATGCCCCCGCTCATTCTCCAAACGCGAGGCTTCATAGACCCCCCGCGTACCTTGCAACGAGTAGTAGGTCATCTGATGAGGGCGGTTCGACATCATATCGAGGCGTACTTTAATGAGTTTACCGCTTTTCAGTTTACAGAGGAGAATGGTGGTGTCGTCGTGAGGGTGTTCGGTATCGGTATGCCGTCCAGAACCCACACAGATAACCTCTACCACCCTCTCGGTAGGGTCTACGGCATGAAACCACTGCATCACTGGACCGAGGCTGTGTGTGGGATAGGTGCTTCCGTTCTGACCCACCTGCCAGTAGTAACGCCATGTCGGTTTGCCATCCTCGTAGTGGTGCATAAAGCGTACCTCGTGCAGATACTCCCCCTCCCCAAAATAGAGGTCGCCAAACAGCCCCTTCCGTGCCATCTCCTTAACCAGCACGTTATCGCGGCGGTAGCAGTAGTTCTCTGCCATCATGTAGGTACACCCCGACTCCTTTACCGCGTCGATAATGCGCCAACACTCCTCTATAGAGACCGCCGCCGTCACCTCCGACATAACGTGCTTTCCTGCCCTCAGAGCCATTATCGTCTGGGGCGCGTGCCACTGCATCGGAGTCGCAACGACCACCGCGTCCACTGCATCCAGCATATCTTCAAAGCGGGTAAAGCGTCCCGGAACGTCGTACTTATCGGCGAGGGTGTTTAGGCGTTGCGCGTCTATTTCGCAAAACGCAACCAGTTCCGCGCTAGAAATCGCTTTCAGCCCCGTGATAAAGTCGCCGCCCCTCTGCCCCGCAATACCAATCCGAATTTTATCTCTGTTCATCCTGTCTCCCGCTTGAGTTATGAGTGTTTACAAACCTTTGCAAAACGATACAAAGTAGCCCTTACTTCGCCCTCCCTTACTCTCCTTAACGGACATATTGGGTTAGATAGAGGGACTGCTCACCTCATGCCGTAGTAAGGGGGGTAGCCCTCATCCTGTCCTTCGGACATCCTTGCCCCCAAGTTTGGGGGAAGGAGGATACGGCTGTCAGGTTTTCTTGTTACAAACAAGGTTTGCCTGTGCGAAAACGGTATTTGCTTGCGATACCGTGCATTCGCCTCTTCGCCCAAACTGGGGACACGGGGGGTTGGTGATGAGGGCTAATACCTACCAATACGGAATACCCAAGAGTAATGCGATTGCCCTATTTCGGCTATAGACAAAGTGGTACTTTCGGGTCTAAAATGAAATAGGTGAGTACACGCACTACTGCCGTAGCAAACCACGCTATCTCTCTTGGTACATCCACTCCCGACGGTTGGCTTCGGGAGGCAGGATGGGTAAATTGGGAGTAGATGCAGATAACTCATCTAGCAAATACTCCTCTTCTTCCGCAGAAAGGGCTGCTGGAGGCAGTTTACTCATTTGAGTGACTATCTGGTCAAGGGTTCCTTCGATAACTTGGGGTGACATCCTTTTTAGTCTCCCTCCGGTTTTTTACTAACCTCATTATACCACTAGCGCAAAGTACAAGGAGGCGCACACATGGCACAACTGGCACTCTTGGGGGGTGACAAAGCGGTACAGATGTCTTCCCGCGATATGTTTCGCTGGCCCATTATTACCGAAGAGGACGAGCAAGCCGTTTTGGAGGTGCTACGTCGGGGCGCGATGTCCAGTACCGATGTCACCAAGAAGTTCGAGCAGGAGTTTGCGGAGTGGCAAGGAGCGCAGTTTGCGCTGGGATTTTGTAACGGAACTGCTTCCTTACACGCCGCCATGTACGGTTGTGGGGTTGGAGTAGGCGACGAGATTATATGCCCCTCCATCACCTACTGGGCTTCTGCTCTACCCTGTCTCTCTTTGGGGGCAACGGTGGTTTTTGCCGATATAGACCCCTTTACCCTCTGCCTCGACCCCAACGACCTCGAACACCGTATCACCCGCCGTACCAAAGCCATTGTCGTCGTTCACTATCTCGGTTATCCTGCCGATATGGATGCGATTATGGCGATAGCGCGTCGGAGGGGAGTCAAGGTTATCGAAGATGTATCCCACGCACAAGGGGGGCTGTATAAGGGGCGTAAAGTAGGCACTATCGGGGATGTGGGCGCAATGTCACTTATGACAGGAAAGTCTTTCGCGATTGGGGAGGGCGGTATGCTAGTGACGAATGACCGTGCCCTCTATGAACGTGCGCTAACGCTCGGTCACTACGAGCGGTACACCCCCGACCTCGAAACGGAGGCACTACGCCCGTTTGCGGGGCTACCCGTGGGTGGGTACAAGTATCGAATGCACCAACTCAGTTCTGCTATGGGGCGCGTCCAACTCAAGTACTACGATAGCCGCTGTGAAGAGATACGCCGCGCTATGAACACCTTTTGGGACTCGTTAGAGGGCGTTCCCGGTATTCGGGCGCACCGTGTAGACCCCGCTTCGGGAAGCAATATGGCGGGTTGGTATGCCGCTCATGGTCACTATGTGCCGGAGGAGTTGGGGGGACTCTCGCTAACCCGCTTTGCGGAGGCAGTACGCGCCGAAGGGGGCATCTGCTCTCCCGGCGTGAATATGGCTCTTCACAAGCACCCCCTACTAAACTCTTGTGACATCTACGGACACGGTAAACCCACACGCCTTGCAAATACCGACAGAGATGTACGACAGGTGGAGGGGAGTCTTCCCGTCAGTGAGCGTATCAACTACCGCGCTTTCTACCTGCCTTGGTTTAAGAAGTTCTACCCCGAAATCATCGAAGAACACGCCAACGCCTACCGTAAAGTGTGCGAAAACTATCGTGACCTCCTTGCAGAAGACAAAGGCGACCCCGTGATGATGGGCAGAGCAGGAACCACCACACGCGGATAGACACCGAAAAAAGAGTAGCCTCCAAGCAGTACTACCACTTGGAGGCTACTCTTTTGTTTGGAAAGGCTAGTGCTGAACCAGAGCCACCTTCTGTGGGGCGGCTTTCGGCTTTGTGGTCTGCACATACGCCACCAGTTTGGTGAGGAGTTTTTGCTGTTCTGCCTGTGCCTGCTTCATTGCGGCAAGTTCCAATGCTTGCTTATTGAGGGCGGCTTTCATGGCAACATTCTCCGCGAGTACTCCGTTGAGTTTCTCATTTAGAGCGGTGTTCCCTTTATGCTCTTTTTGAAGCTGGTTGAGGAGCATAGGAGTAAGCAGGTGATAGTAGACGGTGAAGGGCTTACCCTCTTTATCGTACTGCACCAAATCGGGGAAGACCTTCGCAACCTCCTCCGCTATTAAACCGTACTGAACGGGATGCTCTCCGCTGGCAGTGGCTTGGTTGTAGCGGAAGGTAACGGGGCGAAGTTGAAGAAGTTTCTCACTGATGCTACCCATATCCCGTATATCGTTCTTAAAGCGGCGTGAGGAGGTTTGTATACCTAGTTTTCCACCGGAATCTACATAGACCGCAACACCACTGCCCGTGCTTACTCCGTTTATCCCTGCGATATAGGTAGCGGTTTGGGTTCCTACGGTTCCGATACGAATAACCCCACTGTCGCTACTCAGTCCTGTATTGCCGATGGCGATATTGTTGTTTCCAGTGGTATTGTTGACCCCTGCAGCAGCCCCTAGCGCAATGTTACTACTTCCTGTCGTGTTATTTTTAAGGGAATCGACACCCAATGTCGTATTGTTGTTTCCGGTGGTATTGGCATTGAGGGCATTCAAGCCCACTGTGGTATTGGACTGCCCCGTCGTGTTGTAAAAGAGGGCTTGGAATCCAACCGCAGTGTTGTAGCCTCCGGTGGTGTTATTGTAGAGAGCACTGGTTCCAATGGCGGAGTTGAAACTGCCTGTAGTGTTAAGAAGAAGCGAGTTGGCTCCATAGGAGATGTTGTTCACTCCGGTGGTGTTGGCGGTGAGGGCAAAGCCTCCGGTTGCCGTGTTAAAGTTTCCTGTGGTGTTGGCGGCAAGGGCATTCGTTCCGCTAGCAGTGTTGTAACTGCCTGTGGTGTTATTATAGAGGGCATTCGTACCCGATGCCGCATTGAACATCCCTGTCGTGTTGCTGAAGAGGGCTTGAAACCCAAGAGCGGTGTTTCCTCCTCCTGCGGTATTGTTGAAGAGGCTACTAAGTCCTATCGCAGTGTTACCGCCGCCTACCGTGTTGGCGGCGAGAGTATTCATACCATAAGCCGTGTTGTTGTTACCTGTTGTGTTGGTGTTGAGGGAGTTAATTCCTGTCGCGGTGTTGTACTGCCCCGTCGTGTTCTTGAAGAGGGCTTGGAAACCGACTGCGGTGTTGTAGTTTCCGGTGGTATTAAAGTTGAGGGCATTACCTCCCACCGCCGTATTAAACTGCCCCACCGTGTTCGAGTTAAGGGAGAACGCCCCTACTGCGGTGTTGTTGATTCCTGTAGTGTTTTTTGAGAGAGTATCAGAACCTATCGCCGTATTCCCTCCGCTCGTGGTGTTGGCATTTAGAGCATTGGTTCCAACAGCGGTGTTATAACTTCCAATGGTATTCGCAGTGAGGGAATATGACCCTATGGCGGTGTTATTGAAACCTGTAGTATTGAGCCTAAGCGAGAAAAAGCCTAAGCCGCTATTGTTGTTTCCTGTAGTGTTGTAGAAGAGGGAAGAGGCTCCGACTGCCGTGTTATTGCCACCTGTAGTGTTCCTATTAAGAGCGTAGTACCCTACCGTAGTGTTATTCCCTCCTGTGGTATTGGAGTAGAGTGCCTTCCCTCCTATCGCTGTATTGTAGTTCCCTGTGGTTAGAGAGAAGAGAGTCAGATAGCCTAGCCCAAGATTGGTGTGCGAAGGGGCGGAGTTGGTAGTTCCTCCCGACCCAAAAAAGGTTTGAGCGGAGGCAGGAAGCGTGGCAAACAAGAGCATAGAGATAAGTGCACCTTGTTGGAGAGGCGCGGTTAAAATACGACAGGATACTACTTTCATTATGAGGGGCAACTCCTTATAGACATTGGGTATGTGCTTACGAAGAAGCGTGATGGTTAATTCACAAGAGGTATTCTTCCTACTTCACAAGTTTTCCTCTTTTGTTTTCTTACGGATAAATTTTAGTCAAGACTAAAATTTATAGAATGGTATGTTTACAATAAAACAGATTGTCGTGTATAATATATTCTATAGTCAAGGCTACATAACGCCTAAATATAATTCGACTATGGAAAGACTGGTTTCATGCAACGCAAACACTTCGCTACTCGACGCTACGGTTTTACGCTTATAGAACTCTTAGTGGTTATCGCCATAATAGCGATACTCGCCGCGATACTCTTCCCCGTTTTCTCGCAAGCCCGTGAAAAGGCGCGGCAAACCTCCTGTATGAGCAACC
>OMJJ01000161.1 GCA_900299305.1 bacterium
AGCGGCAAGCATGGGCTGGATGTTTGTCCCCTTAGTGGAATACCAAGGTGGGGGCGAGGCGGCGACCCTAGAGCCGCTACACCAACACCTCGACGCTTACGGTACGCACCTCGCGCAGAACTTCCTAAGCGGGGTACAAGCCTGTTACCGAGGCCCCCGCCTCTACGATACAGAGGAGACCAAAGCAGTGGTAAAGAGGTGGGTCTCCCTATACAAAAAGCACCGTGCGATTCTCGACTCGGATGTGATACACCTGCGCCGCCCCGATGGAAACGACTACGACGGTCTCCTGCACGTCAACCCCAACCTAAAAGAGAGAGGCTTCGCAGTTATCAATAACCCATTGCACACTCCCCTAGAGACGACGATTACCCTCCCACTCTACTATACCGGCTTGACCAAAGAGGCATCTATCCGCCAAGAGGAGGGGACAGCCAAACGCTATCGCCTAAACGCAAAAGGAGAGGTAGAAGTAAAGGTGAAGATACCCGCGCAAAGCCTAACGTGGTTTGTAATAGAGTAGGGGCATCAGGGGTAGTTTTCAACCTACGAGTAATATAGCAGTATAAGCCACAAACGTAGCCATGCTCTTCGACTACTCCCCGGAAGCATGGCGAGGCAAGCACAAACCCCGCAATTCTGGTATAGTCTACTTATGGCAAGCGGTAGACACTGCTAGAACAGGAGCGCATCCAACATGAAAATAGAGTTTTCTAATCTAGGCGCAATCAAGCACACCGAACTAGACTTGAGACCGCTCACGATTATCATTGGAAATAACAACTCTAATAAGACGTATGTGGCTTACTCAGTGTATGGGTTGTTCGATGCTTCTAAGCGGTGGATGCTTTCCTATTATGGAAACGGAGAGAACTGTAAAGGAGTAACGTTCACACAAGAACGAGACATCCTACGTATAACACTAGATAGTGCGTTTTACCAAATGCTGAGAGGCTATTGCCAATACTTTACCGAAGAGTTCAGAAAGGATTTACCCTCCTTTTTCCAAGATGCCGTCACTAAGGTTTTCCAAGAGACGCAGTACAACATATCGGGTTTTGAAAATGAGGTAAAGAGAGTTCTCTCTGAACTATCTGGTCAGTTGAGGTATATAGATGGTTTCCCTTATAACATAGAGATACAAGAGACAACACTTATAGCGCAACATCAAACTCTTCAAAATGAGGGGCTAGACTGGACGCCCATGGCAGATGTTATGGAAATTATTACACGTCCTCTATTCGGTGAGCCTTTCATACTTCCCGCGGAGCGCAACTCTTTGATACTAACTTACAGGCTCTATAGAGACTCACGTGAAAGAATTTGGCGTGATGCTTTTGCTAAAAATGAGAGGCGGACAGAGTTGTATGGGGATGCGTTAAGAAGACGAGGGGCAGGCATTTTGCCAAGACCCTTAGAAGATTTTTTGGACGAACTTATCCAAGTTGAAAGGTGGGGTGGGCAAGTGTATGAGCCTGACCCATATTTACCCGAATACGCTTCCCTCATTGAGCAACACATTCAAAATGGTAATAAAACTCAATACCGCCAAGCGGGGCATGGTGGAAGGGAGATTGTGGTACAGGTCAATAAAGACGTTACTATCGGTTTACCCCTTGCCTCCTCTTCTATCAAGCAACTTGCCCCTCTGCTTTCCTACCTACGCTATCGAGCAAACAAGAACGACCTGCTTGTTATCGACGAACCAGAGATGAACCTGCATCCCGAATCGCAAGTAAAACTGTTGGAAGTACTTGCGATGGTGGTAAACGCAGGGGTGAAAGTCCTGCTCACGACGCATAGCCCTTACTTTTTGGCACACCTCAACAACCTTGTACAAGACGAAGAGAAGCCCACTAACATCCGCAAAAAACAGGCGACCTCGCTCTACCTAAAAGACCCCCGCGCCTTCCTAAACATGGAGCAGGTAAGTGCTTATGAGATGCAGGATAGAGGCAAGGAGGGTTATCAACTAGTATCGTTAAAAGACCCCGCCTTTGGTATTCGGTGGGATACGTTAAGCGATGTCTCTATAGACATAAATAACAAGTACTTTGAAATCTACGAAAAGGGCAAGGGGAGCAAACGTGCCAGAAAATCTCAGACAACTTCTCGCTAAAA
This sequence comes from bacterium, assembly GCA_900299305.1. Lineage (GTDB taxonomy): Bacteria > Armatimonadota > Chthonomonadetes > Chthonomonadales > Chthonomonadaceae > CAIJLM01. The sequence continues at coordinate 2,122 of OMJJ01000161.1, forward strand.
AGAGGGATAGACTCGACTGGGATAACTTCAACTTTCTGGAAAACCTCTTCATTTTTTGTATTCAAAAAGACTACAAAGTACCCGCAGAGAGTGGTGTGCGCTTTCGTATCAGCAGAGAGCCAAAAGACGATGTTATCTGCCTCCTCTTCCGTATTGACCGTCAACCCGATGCACTTATCCAAGAGGGAGTACGCCCGGACTACTTGGTGCTATACATGGATAGAGACCATTGTATTTTTACGATTATCGAGATGAAGGGGCGGGATAGCAAGAATACAGAGCATGGCGTAGAGCAGATAGTATCTCTAAGAGACAGGTTGAGAAGTGAGTTCCGTGAGCATTTTCCGTTGGGAAACCGTGCCGTATTTCAAGGTATCCTGCTGTGTCCAACGGGGGCGGCTATCCCCTACAGAGATATTAGCAAGCAAGATTTCGTGATACTGCCTATCTTGTCCAGCCAGCAAGCAGAACTCTATCCCTATGTATCCAAAGAACTAGAGCAGACCGAAAAGTATGCAAACAAGCCGCTCCTGCATAGTGAGAAGTACGGCTACCTCGAAAAACATATCATCACAGGGGGATTGCACCAACGCCTAGTGCCTAAATCTGAGAATGGTTTTTCCATCTCCTACGTTTTATCTCCAAACGCATACGCTCATCTTGCCTCTAGCGCAGGGCGAAACGCCCTTTCCATAAAGCAAAATCCCCGTAGCAAAAAGATAGGTGCTATCCGAAGACACCTTGCCCTATTCCCCTCTCTACGCGATTTTCAAGTCAATGAAATCACCGACGACTCATAAATTGCCTATGTAACAAATGAGTGCAAATTGATAAGTTTACTTGCGGTTTGCATACTTCATGACCATAGTCACAACGCCAGGAGGCAGAGGAGGAGCCTCCTCCCTCGGCTTGACGATAGAAACGGCATCACTCCCTGTTGTATCCCCCGGATACAACAGGGACTTCTCATGAACATCCGCTCCCGCCTCCAGCAACATACGCACGATAGCCTCGGACTGAGGGTGCTCGGAGGAGTCCTCTATCGCGTACATAAGCACGGGTTCCCAGCCTGCCCTGTCCCAGAAAGAGTTCCTGGCATCATCGCAAGCATTAGGGTCGGCTCCTGCTCGCAACGCCTGCTCCACACCTTGCACATTCCCGGCTCTCACTGCATCTATCAGATTTCGGTTTAGACTATCCTGGCGCAGAAGTATCCCGATGCCAGCCAAAACGAAGAGGAAGATGCCTACCAGAAAACCGGCTAGGCGCAACCACCAGCTACGGAAGAACGCAGGAAAACGAAAGACACTCATCCTTATCTCCTTACGACACTCTTCTGCACACAGTAAATCACCGATGACTCATAACCTCTAGGTACTGCTTATCCTCTGGGGTTTTGTTTCTATAGACACGTATGTAGTGCTTCCGAATATGGGTCTCTATCTCTGGTATCTCCCGCAAAAACAGCCACGAATCGTGGTCGAGGACTACCGATGGGCAGCTATCAATTAAGGCTATCGTCGCTTTGGGGTCGGCTTTCATAGCGATTTGCCTCCCGAAAACATCTCCCCCCGCGTGTTCCCATACCCGCATCTCCTTACCAGAAACTACGTTCCATATCGGGTCGAGCGAGAAGAGAGGGGCGGGGCATTTTTCAATAAAGAGCAGTGCCTCTAGGTGACTATCGGGAGTCGGACTCTCCTTAACATGGTAGAGAACCAGCACCACGACATAGGTAAGTACGCAGAGAGTCTGAAAGGTCTGCACCACGAAGCGCAGGGGAGCAGGTCGGGGAGTAGCACGGAACCGCTCCCACCAAACTCCTACCGCCATACAGAATATCGGAGTGACCGTTACGAAATACCGCCAGTAGAAGCGAGCAGGAACCCAAAAGATGATAAACGCATAGATCAGGGCGAAGAGGCTAAGGAAGAGGTCGGTGCGATGGCGGGGCTTCCACGCCAGCCAGAAGGTTCCTAGTACCCCAAACGTAAACGGGATAGAGAGCGCAAAAAAGCCGTTCTGCCACTCGTAGAAGTGTTGGCGCAGTTGGTAGCCATCAGAGGCGTAGCGTTTGGGAAAGTAGAAGTTCGCGAAGTAGTGTAGGCAGTTCGGGATGCGCGATAGGTAGAGAAGCAGTAATGCGATAGTCGTAAAGAACCCTGCGGCTACCCAAATCCAACTCTTTTTGGGTATACGTTCGTTCTCCTCCATCATGGGAAACAAAGAACGCGGAGCCATATCCGCCGCAAAAAGCGCGACCAGTATCGAGAAGATGAGCGGTATCGCCGTCTCTTTTACCAGAAAACTAAGCCCTACTAGCCCCCCCGCTACCACTTGCGCCCAAGGCTTTTTCACACAGAGTAGGAACCACAGCCCCCAGTACAAAAGCACATTCTGAGGGAGTTCTAAGAAGACATTACGCCCTAGCCAGTTCGCGAAGCCGGGTGCAGTGGTCATTAGGAGCAGGGTGAGGAGCGCGATGCGGGTACTAAAGAAGCGTTTTGCTATCAAGTAGACGGGTATAAACCCCAAGAGGTTGAAAACGATATAGATACAGCGTATCGCGAAGATACTGCCGTGTACCTTGCCCCAAAACCACGCCCCCACCCAGATAACGGCGGGTGGATGACCAAAGATAATATCTTGGTAGATGTGCGCCTTACCAGAACTCTCCAACGACATCATCGAGAGGTAGACCCCCTCATCGAAAAGGCGGTTGAAGTTCGCTTCTGCCAAACCGAACAGCCGTAGCGCAAAGTAGGCACACACAAGAAAAAAGATAACTCGCTTCTCGTTGTTTTGCGCCCAAACTTCGGAGTAGCGTTTCGGCGGTGCCGCTACGCGATTAGGTGAACCTTCCACAGACACTCTTACCCTTTTTCCTTCTCATTTTGCCTAAAAGAGACCTCCCGTGCCACGAGGTAGTTTGGCTTGTGGGAGGTCTTGAAGTTGATACGCCCCAGATACTCTCCCATAATCCCCAAAACAAACATCTGTAGCCCCCCAAAAAGCACAATCGCCCCCATAAGCGAGGCGTAACCGCTAACCGAAATACCCCCTACCAGTTTTAGGAGCAGGATGGAGATAAGCGTTACGATACCTACAGCGGCAGAGCCAAGCCCTATCCACGTTGCGAGTTTGAGCGGCAGTTCCGAAAACGTAACGAAGATATTCAGCGTGAAGGCGAGTAGTTTGCGGAGATTGTAGTTACTTGCGCCCTGATAGCGCGTACCGTGCGGAACCCTCACCGTTCCGTAACGATTCGTAACCCACGAAAGATAGCCGTCGATGAACGGAAACGGCGAATCGAAGCGGGTTAGCGACTGCGCGATATGGCGGCGAATAATCCGAAACGCCGAGTAGTCGTAGTTGAGGGAGGGTATCGCCATACGGAAGGCGCGTTTCGCGAGTTCCGAAGAGAGGTTGCGCCATTTTGCATGAGACCTGTCCTCATACACCCCATACACAAGGTCGTAACCCTCTTTCGCTTTCTCGTACAGGCTGGGTATCGCTTCCGGCTGGTGTTCTAGGTCGTCGTCCATCGTAAGAATCCAGTCGCCAGTAGCGTGGGCGATGCCGCATATCGTGGCGGCGTGCTGACCAAAGTTACGATTGAACTGGTAGCCCTTTACGCAGGGGTCTTGTTGGGCGAGTTGCTCTACAAACTCAAACGAGTTATCGCCGCCGCAGTCCTCTACAAAAATAATCTCAAACCTATCGGTTAAGCCCTCCAGTACGGGGCGCAGACGCTTATGCAGTTCGAGCAGGGTAGAGCCGCTACGGTAGACGGGTATCACTACCGAGAGGTGAGCATAGTTGGGGTGACGCTCGGTAAGCGTCTCTAGCACCTCTTGATTTTGAAACTCCATGCGCCTGCCTCCTCTCCTCATTTAGAACGTGCCACCACAAATAGCCCCGCACACACCAAGAGTACCCCCATCCAACGCTGTAACGAGACCTTATCGCCAAATAGTAGGCTAGAAAAGACAAGGGTAAGCACGATGCCAAGCCCTACAAAGGGGTACGCAAAACTGAGTTGGGTACGTGAAATCGCGACTGTCCACGTCATTGCGGCGACAAAAGCACACCCAAACCCCAAAAAGACAAACGGGTTTAGCAGAGTTGTCCAGAGGTGCTTAGAGAGGCGGGCGGCTTGCATGGAGCTGCTTCCTACCTGCGTCATTCCGTATTTTACCAGTAGCTGCCCCACCACCGTAAACACGATAGTAAGCGTTATAGAGAGGGTGACTATTGTGTTCGTTTTCATGCCGCTACACCGCCGCCAAATGCTGACGCGCCTCTAGTAAGGGATGGGGTCGCCCTGTGGGTTGGAAGGAGAGTACCGCCTCCACCACGCGCTCCATCTCCGCAAGGGTCATATTATTGAAGAAGGGGAGGCGCACTAAGAGGTCGCTCATTACCTCGGTAACGGGGCAGTCGCCCTTGCTTGCGCCCTGCTTTTCTCCCATAGGAGAGGCGTTTAGAGGCAGATAGTGGAACACGCAGAGAATCCCCCGCTCTTTGGTGTGCGTGATAAAGGCTTGCCTGTCCTCTAGGGTGGGCATAAGCAGGTAGAACATATGGTACGCTTGATGGCACTCTGCGGGGATAATGGGCAAGCCTATTCCATGCCGTTCTGCCCACCCGCGCAGTTCGCGGGAGTAGGTCTCCCAGATAGTTCGGCGCGTGTTTTGGATGGTCTCTCGGCGTTCTAGTTGTGCGAACAGGCACGCCGCCAGCAGGTCGGAGGGGAGAAAACTCGACCCTAAATCGACCCACGTATACTTATCTACCTGCCCTCGAAAGAACTGACTGCGGTTGGTTCCCTTTTCGCGTAGTATCTCGGCGCGTTCTACAAGGAGGGGGTCGTTTAGGAGGAGTGCGCCCCCCTCGCCGCAAGAGAAGTTTTTGGTCTCGTGAAAACTCTGGGTCGCCATGTTGCCTAGTGTACCCAAGTTCTGCCCCCGATAAGTTCCGAATAGCCCGTGTGCGTTGTCTTCCACCATAACGATACCGTTACGATTTGCAAGGGCAGTAAGCGCATCCATGTTACACCCTACCCCCGCATAGTGAACGGGGACAATGGCTCTGGTGCGTTTGTTTATAAGTTGCGCTACATGGTTTTCGTCCATGTTTAGGGTGTCGGGGCGAATATCGGCGAAGCGGATACGTGCGCCTCGTAGTGCGTAGGCGTTTGCGGTAGAGACGAAGGTAAAGGAGGGCACGATAACCTCATCGCCTTCACCAATGTTTAGGAGGAGGGCAGACATCTCTAAAGCGTCGGTGCAGGAGGTGGTGAGGAGGGCTTTGGCGGCACCGATTTCACGTTCTAAAAGAGCCTGTGTCTGCTTGGAGAAGTAGCCGTCGCCTGAGATGTGCAGGCGTTCTAACGCCTGCCCCATATAGAGGTATTCGTTTCCCCCAAAGCAGGGACGATTGAAGGGGATTTTTTCGCTAGGCATAAAACGGCTATCCTGTGTACTAAGTGAGGATATTATGACACAAAAGCGGGGGAAGCGGCTAATTGGGGAGTACCTATCTAGGAGTAATCTCTGCCCTCCTCTTGACGCTACGGGGGTGAAAATGTCATAATAGAAGAGTTATTCACCATACTATCATGCGTTGATGAGGCTAGTAGGTG
>OMJJ01000162.1 GCA_900299305.1 bacterium
AGGTGGCGGCGGTGGTGCATTTCCTCGCTTCGGACGATGCGAGTTTTGTAACGGGTCAGTGTTACGACGTGAGCGGTGGACGGGCTACCTACTAACCAAGAGGAGAGAGGGACTTAACGTGATACTAAAAGACAGAGTGATAATCGTAACGGGCGCGGGGCGCGGTATCGGAGCCGCGATAGCGCGAGTCGCAGGACGTGAAGGCGCAACGGTAATTGTAAACTACGGAAGTAGCAAAGAGAAGGCGGAGGCGGTTGCCGCGGAGATAGTCGCGCAGGGCGGTAAAGCCGAAGCGATGCACGCCGATGTACGCTCGGCAGAATCGGTTCAGCAGATGGTGGAGAGCGTGGTGGCAAAGTACGGGCGTATCGACGGGGTGGTAAACAACGCGATTGGGGGTACACAGATGACTCCTGTCGCCACGGCAACTCTGGAGGACTACACGAACGCCTTTGATTTCGGCTGTATCGCGGTTATCAATATGGTGAAGGCGGTGCGCCCTGTATTTAATCAGCAGGGCGGTGGGCGCATTGTCAATATCGTTACGGAACTGTGGAACAAAGCCCCCGCGCAGTGGACGGTCTACATGGCGGGTAAAGGCGCGATGGTGGGTATCTCCCGCTCTTTGGCGTGTGAACTTGGGGTGGAGAATATCACGGTGAACATGGTCGCGCCGGGCTGGATGGTGGACGAGAAGGTAGATACCGCTTCCGAAGGCTCGAAGGGCTATGCCGCCAGCGTCCCCCTAAAACGGCAGGGAAGCGCAGAGGAGATAGGGAACGGGTGCGCCTTCTTCCTTAGCGACTATGCGGGCTTTGTAACGGGAACCTACCTACCAGTCTGCGGCGGCAACGTGACTCAGGTAGGGGTGTAGGTGGTGGATTAGCCCTCATTCTGTCCTTGCAGGACATCTTTCCCCCAATTCTGAGGGAAAGAGAGTGTAGAGAGGTATTCTCGTTATGAGCAAGGTATATCTGTGCCAAACAACAGAAACCTTACTACACAATGCATTCGCCTCTTCGCCCAGAATTGGGAGAAGAGGTTGGTGATGAGGGCTAAAACCTTTCGCACTGCGTAACATCCGTTATAGGTTCGCACGTTAGAAAAAAGTTCCGTTCATAATCGCGGAACACACCCTAGACAGCCCTGTACATCGGGTATACTATCTCTCAATCTGAATTTTGAAGGGGTGTTTTTGTTGAGAGTGACCGAGAGGAGAAAACGATGACAGAGACCGAAAATAAACTGCGAGAAGGACTAAGTTTCGACGACGTTCTACTCCTGCCACGGGATACAGAGGTGACACCCAAAGAGGTAGACACACGCTCTGAACTCGTGGCAGGTATCGTTTTGAAGGTTCCCATTCTGAGTTCACCCATGGACAAGGTGACGGGAGCGAGAATGGCGATTGCGATGGCACGTGAGGGGGGACTAGGCATTGTACACCGCAACATGACCCCCGAACTCCAAGCCGAAGAGATAGATAGGGTAAAGCGTTCCGAACACGGAATCATCACCCACCCCATAAGCCTTCCACCCGATAAGACCATTCGAGAAGCACTTGGGCTTATGGAGAAGTACCACATCTCTGGGGTTCCCATTACAGAGCCAAACACCAATCGCCTTGTGGGTATCCTTACCAATCGCGACATTCGCTTTGAAACCAACTATGACCGCCCCATCTACGAGGTAATGACCAGCGATAAATCGCGCCCCGGTGGTCTGATAACCGCCTCTATAGGAACCACACTCGAACAGGCACAAGCGACCCTCCAAGAGCATCGTATCGAGAAACTGCCCATTGTAGACGAGAACCGTAAACTGCTTGGGCTTATCACCATAAAAGACATACAAAAAGTACGCGAACACCCCAACGCAACCAAAGACGCAAAAGGACGACTGTGCGTCGGGGCGGCGATTGGGCCCCTCCGTGACCCCGTGGGGCGCGTGGCAATGCTCGTTGAGGCAGGAGTTGATGTGATTGTGATAGATGCCGCACACGGGCAGTCTATCGGGGTTATCAACGCGCTACGCGCCGTAAAAAGCGAGTTCCCAAACCTACCTGTCATTGCGGGGAACGTGGCTACCGCTCAGGGCGCACGAGACCTTATCGAAGCGGGGGCAGACGGACTGCGGGTAGGAATTGGCGCGGGAAGCATCTGTACCACGCGCATTGTGAGCGGGGTTGGGGTTCCCCAACTAACCGCTATTTTGGAGTGCGCGAGTGAAGCAAGACGACGCGGTATCCCCATTATCGCAGACGGTGGTATCCGCTTTAGCGGAGACGCGGCGAAGGCGTTGGCGGCGGGTGCTTCTACCGTGATGGTAGGGAATATGTTGGCAGGAACCGAAGAGGCTCCCGGTGACGTGATTCTCTATCAGGGACGCGCCTTTAAGGACTATCGCGGTATGGGAAGCGAAGCCGCCATGCGTGAAGGCTCTAGCGACCGTTACGGAACCGATACGAATGCCCGTTTTGTACCCGAAGGAGTAGAGGGGCGCGTACCCTACAAAGGGCAAGTACGCGACACTATCTACCAACTGCACGGCGGTATCCGTTCGTGTATGGGGTATTTGGGGGCGCGAACTATTGAGGATTTGCAAGAGAGAGCGGAGTTTATGCGGATAACGGGGGCAAGCCTTCGGGAGAGCCACGTCCACGACGTTTGGATAACCAAAGAGCCGCCGAACTACTCTAGCGAATACACCTCCGGCGGCGAACTTCCCTCACAATAGAAAGTAGACTATGAAGTACTTCCTTTTGGTTCCCGATGGAGCCGCCGACGAACCCTTAGACGAACTAGACGGCAAAACGCCCCTCGAAGTGGCACGTACTCCCAACCTAGACCGCATGGCAGAGACGGGGATTGTGGGCGCAGTACAGGTCACTCCCCGCGAGATGTATCCCGGTAGCGACGCGGCAAATATGGCACTGCTAGGCTACGACCCCAACCGCTACTATACGGGGCGGGGTCCCATAGAGGCATCGGCAATGGGGATTGATATGGATAGCCGCGATGTCGCGTTTCGGTGCTCTTTGGTGACTACGGACGGAGAGCGGCTGATAGACTACAGTTCGGGGCATATCTCTACCGAAGAGGCACGCCCTATTATCGAACTAGCGAATCAGAAGTTGGGTACGCCTGCTATACGGCTGTTTCCGGGCGTTTCGTATCGGCATATCGCTCGATGGTCTGATGGTCCCACCAACGTAAAGACCGCCCCCCCCCATGAGAACATGGGCAAACTCCTCTCCGAAATCTACCCACAAGGTGAGGGCGATACCAAAATTATCAAGTTCATAGAGGACTCGATAAACCTGCTGGAAGACCTTCCTTTTAACCGTCAACGCAAAGCGGAGGGCAAAAACCCCGCGAATATGCTCTGGTTATGGAGTCCGGGACGCGCCCCCGAAATGCCCTTCTTCCTGCAAAGGCGCGGTATGACCGGGGCGGTTATCTCGGCGGTGGATGTGGTGCGTGGCTTGGGGAAACTGACGGGGCTAGAGATTGTTGCGGTTCCGGGCGCAACGGGCTACTTCGATACCAACTATATCGGGAAAGCCAAGTACGCTATCGACGCGCTAAAGCGTCACGATTTCGTATGGATACACGTGGAGTCGCCGGACGAGGCGGGGCACTTGGGGAGTATCGACGAGAAGATTCGCGCCATTGAGAACTTCGACAAAAAGGTGGTGGGAACCCTGCTAAACGATTTGGAAGGGGTACAGGATTTTCGCCTCCTCTGTGCGCCCGACCACAAAACCCCCATCGCAAAGCGGGGGCATACGGTGGGACCGGTTCCCTACCTGCTCTACGACTCTCGTAAGGCACTGCGTAAGGGCGCACGGTATCCCTACGACGAACGCGCCGTACAGGAGGCGAAATCTATCTTTGAGGACGGCTACCGCCTGATAGATGAACTGTTTCGGGAGTAGGAGGCAGTATGGAGACCACAAGGCAGATACGAGTGGCAACCCAAGCAGATGCGGCTGGTATTCTTGCTATCTACGCGCCCATTGTAGAGGCGACGGCAACCTCTTTTGAGGCGGAACCCCCTACTTTGGAAGAGATGCAAGGACGTATTGAGCGTACCCTAATGCAGTACCCTTGGCTGGTGTGTGTGGAGGGGGATAGGGTTTTGGGCTACGTCTATGGAAGCAGTTTCCGCGCTCGTCATGCCTACCAGTGGTCGGTAGAGGTGAGCGTCTATATCCACCCTGAAGCGCAGGGGCAGGGTGTGGGCAGAAGGCTCTATACCGAACTATTCGCTCTTTTACGTCGGCAGGGGTATATCTCCGCGTATGCGGGGGCGACCCTCCCCAATCCGGGCAGTGTGCGGCTCCATGAGAGCATGGGTTTCGAGCCTTGCGGTACGTTTCCGATGGTAGGCTACAAGCATGGGGCATGGCACAGCGTCGGCTTTTGGCATCTTCTCCTACAGCCTCCCCCTGAAAACCTCTCCGACCCCATCCCTTTTCCGCTGTTAGATAAGTAGTAGTAACCTCTTAGTACTGCCATGAAAACCTTTGCCACAAACCTCTACTCACGAATAGCGATGACTGCCTTTTGCACTCTCATCGGGGGCGTTGTGGGGCATCAAAGTTTGGATTACGGGGTAAAAGGGCTACTTACGGGAATGGGTGTACTCTTAGGGTTTGCGCTAGGAGGCTTTTTTGCTATTTTGTGGACGCTGTTTTTACGGCTGAATGGTGAATAGGGTAGAGCCTTAGTAATCAGGGCAATCGCATTGCTCTTGGGTATTCCGTACTCTAAGGTTTTAGCCCTCATCACCACCCTCTTCTCCCAAGTTTGGGCGAAGAGGCGAATACACGGTATAGTCAGAGAGTAGCCTTTATGTACAGGTACACCTTGCTTGTAACAAGAAAACTTTACAGTACTACCCTCCTTCCCCAAACTTGGGGGCAAGGATGTCCGAAGGACAGGATGAGGGCTAATCCGCTGACTATACCATAAAGTAAGTAACCCTCCTATCGCAAAGTAATCCGATTGCCCTACCTACGTAATCAACAGAGGGACGGGTGAGTATTTTTATCTCTTCAGTGTTGTATGAATTCGAGGCAACGTAACAGCCTCTTTCTGTTTTCGGCTATATTTGTTGCTCTCCCACTGATGGATAAACAATACTGGCACCCCAGAAGTCACGTTTGGTTTCGGAGACGAAACAACTATTTATCAACCGATTAAAAACTGTTTATTTTATAAAAATTACTCATTAACCACTAATTAACCACTTGACAAACGGTTTAAGAGTGTGATATAATACTCCTGTAGTCAGCAAATTGCTCTACACGAGTAGATTGAGAATATCACACTAGGAGGATTAAGATGAGTTCAAGAGAGTTACTAAATGGCAGTGGCGACGATATTGTGAGTGTACCAGTGCCTAAGAAGTATTTTCCCCATGTCATGCAGTTTATTGGAAACTTGATGGAGGCGGAAATTTCTTCTCCCCAAACGCTACACGAACCGTCAGAACAACGTTCGCCTTTTGGGTTTGCGGAGAGTGGCAAGGAGCATCCGCATTTTCACATCAACTATGACGAAGCGGCTTTTCAGCGTTTGCGAGCGATTCTAAAAAACAAAGCCGCTCTGACTGCGCTTGACATGACGGCAAGCAAGCCGAACACACCTGTGTATGTCGCCGACATAATGAGTGCTACAGGTGCATCACATGGAGAGGTTAGCGCGGGTATGGGGGCATTGACAAAGGCTATCAAAAAAGCCTATGGTATCAAACATAATAACTGGGATTGGCCCGCCCCCTTCCACTGGGACTCCGAGAAACAGTTGGCGTTCTACATGATGGAGCCAGAGGTTGCAAAGGCTTGGAACGCCTCTGCAAGTTAGGAACAACGAGTAGTTTGGCTGATTTTTAACAAAAAAACAGGCGAGAGGAGTTTTCCTCTCGCCTATACCCGCTTCTAAACGTTGCCTTGATAACTAGCGGGATTTCATCTCCGCCACACGAATACGGTTCATAGCACGTTCTAGGGCTTGGCGCACGGCTTCGGCATCTATACCGGGAGCCGCGAGTTGCTGACGTGCGTTCTCTGCCGCTTTCCGCGCTCGCTCTACATTGATTTCGTCAGACAGTTCTGCGGTGTCGGCGAGGATGAGTACTTTGTCTCGCGTTACCTGTACAAAC
>OMJJ01000163.1 GCA_900299305.1 bacterium
AAGGAAGCAGGGGTATCTGTTTGACCTAATACAGAACCATGCGAGTCGGTAATCATGGCAGAGTAGGCATCTAGAGAGAGAAGCCACTCTTTTGCGTAGTCTGCAACCGTCTGGTAGTCGGGTCTTGTGATGGTGTCGTTACCGAGTACATACTGCTTTAAGCCGGGCTGACGTGCTAGGAGTTGTAGCTCTTTCGTTAGTTGTACGCTGTCTTTATTCAGCACGTAACTCAGGAAGTTACCACTCGCCTGTACGTCGTTGCGTACCATGCGACTCACTTCCCGATTCATTAGGAATGCGATGGCTCCGAGTGTGATGATGGCTAAACCCGCAAACGTGCCAGCTATCATCAATAGGAGCCTCGTTCTGAGTGTAAAACCCATCGAAGCCTCCCCTTTTACCTCTTGGTCAGAGTGAGCGTAGTTGCGGGTTCCCCTCCCTTCACAGTAATCTTTTGTGTGAGTGCGTATCCGCTCTCATGCCACACGTGAAGGGTGTAGTCGCCCGGTGGAACATTATGGATACGAAACCGCCCTTGCTTGTCGGTAATGGCAAAATAGGGCGTATCGACCACCATGATATAGGCACTCATCTCGGAGTGGAGATTGCAGAGGATAGCAACCAGTCCCGTCTTATCGAAGGTCACGCTACGAGACGCGCCTCGTGGGTAGTTGCCAAGGTCGAACTTCTTTGCATCGTAGTAGGCAAAGACATTATGAAAGATGGTATCGTTATTGGGAAACTGTACGGTAGTGCCGCGAGTCACTACCGAGACATGGGGGATAAACAGTTTGCTTCGTTGGTCTACGATGGCTTTCTCCATCGGCTCCGACTTCTTTTTGCCCTCTAGGTAGACCACACTCTCTTTTAAGCCTCCCTTACCCGCACGTACCGTCTGCCCCGAAAAGTCGGTGGCATCTTTCTGCGGCTTGGGAGTCCCTGCGTTTGCACCTATCCCTATCCCCAAAATAACCATCAAACAGAGTGTCGTTCTCATTTTCTGCTCCTTGAGCTTCGATTCCTGCAAAAAAATAGATTTTTTTTCTCACTATTGCGTATAATGAGGGTTAGAAAAGCGATTTGAAGGGTATCGCACCTTGCATTTTTGGCAATAAAAGCCATTATCTCTAGGGAGCAAGCGGAGAATTTGCCAAAATGTGGTGTTTATAGAAGCAGCTGTGGTTCTTTTGTACTTGTTACTATTACGACTCTCTATTGCCTGTATGGTTCAGTGATTCGAGAGAAAAAACAAAAAAACTTCAGATTCTGGCAAAAAAGTTGTGCCTATTTGGAGGCTGTTACTTTTCAGCCTGTTTCTGCTTCTAGGTTTTGTAGTATAGTAGCCGATAATAGACTATCTCAGTCTATTAGTTACCTGTTCAGGATGACGGTAGAAAGGATGTTCACGGATGAAACGGTGGATGCTAGGATGTCTGCTACTAAGCCTCTTAATAGGCTCTCATACCGTTGCGAAGGCAGAAGAAGATAAGTTCAAACTATCGGGAACGATAGAGAACTACGTGCTTGCGAATGGCGATAACCATACAGCAGGTATTCGTGACTACGCGAACTGGATATATCTTGAGGGACGGGTGTCTCCAAAACTTCGATTTGTGCTAGGCGAGTTTGAGACATTCGGGCGCAAACAGTTTGATGAAAACTTTGTGGATTTTGGAGGCGATAGTCAGCAGTGGCGCGTGGGGCGATTCCGTTCTGCTTTTGGGCATAACGACTGGTCGGAACTGTGGTACTCTGGGTTTCCGCGTATGCCTCTTATGAAAAATCTTGCATTAGGTGCTGGATTTAGCATTAACCGCTTGGACACGGGGATAGATTGGCATGGAGGCACGGGGTCACAACAGTACCAGATAGGGCTAATAGATGCTCATGCACGAGCTTGGGAGCCGCTTCCTATGCGCTTCAACCACGTAGTAGGGCGTGTGCAGTGGTATAGAGGGGCATGGGTCGTTGGACTAAATACCCTTATGGAGACAGAACAGATAGGCACAAGCCAGAACCGTATCTTTGGGCTAGATTGGCGGTGGTCTGCCCCCCATATTCAGACTCGCGGCGAGTACTTCTTTGGGCGTACTGCCGCCAAACACTCTGCCGGCTACTATTTCGATATTTTCTATCATCCCCCAAAACTAACACGCACCACGTTTTTGACACGGCTAGAATCGGTTACAGGAAGCATCTCTAAATCGGTATCGGGAACGGCGGAACTGTACACCATCGGAGCAAAGCAGATTCTCTCGAAGTACTTTACGGCAGAGGTAAGCCGCTCTTGGGGAAACGGCATAACCCCTGCCAAGACGCGGCAAGGTTGGGCGTTTCAGTTAATGAGTTCTATTCATTTTTAGGGTGTCGGTTTAGTCAGCCTGCTCTATGGTATAGGCAAAGTACTGCTCGCCAACAGGATCGGCTTTTACGACCCACTCCCCGCTTGGATTCAATACTCCAGAGGGTGCAGAGCAAGGCAAGTGAGTCGGGGCGGAGTTATCTACCGTGACCACCCACAGCTTCCCCGACCTAGCCCGTACCTTGAGATTCGATTCATGGAGATGCCAAAACGTTTGTGAAAGAGAGCTGCCGTCTCGTCCACCATTTACCGCATGAAAGAGAACCTGTGTACCTAGTTCGGCGTGCTGTTGAGTCAGATGGGGGTCGGGCATGGGGGTACACATCGGATTCGCCCACAGGTCGTTACAGATAAGCCCCCCTATCGTTACCCCTTTGAAGGAAAAGTTAGTTAGCGGGGTCGTTGCATAGTCGTTAATCTCCCCTTGTGTGGGTTGGGTCATTGTGCCGCACCGCAGTATCTTGCTATGAAACCCCAAGTACTCACTCTCTGGTGTATAGAAGCGAATCTGGTTGTAGCAGAGTCCATCGTTAGGCTCTACAAAGCAGGTTCCCAGTGCCAACCCTACCCCCTTCTGCTTGGCATAACTCCTCACCTCTTCCAAAGCACTCTCTACCTCACTCTTATCAAAATGAGGGCGATAGCCGCTCAGTGAGCCTTCGGGTGTAAGCAGTATATCGGCTTTTTCGGCAGTAGCAAAGTCGATAGCACGGTATAGCGTTTTCACGTTGGTAGGAATGTCGTTTGTTACCGAAATCTGTGCCCCAGCAATACGTAATCTCATATTTCCTCCTGTTGCGGGTGCTTGTGATAGAGCCTCCAGCCTATACTCCACAGCACCCCATAGTAGAGTATTATCAACCAGACAGATGGAGGCGGTACATTCATGCCTCCTGCTCCCAACTCTCCCCAATAGCGTACCAGCACTAGCACAGTTTTCAACAGTGTTTTCAACATTTCAACAAAAGGGGCGGAAAGTAGAGGATAGATTGCCCCTAAAATAGAGGTCGTAAATCCGAGCGCCAAAATGGGAGTAACAAGAGGAACCACCATCAGATTCGCGAGTACCGAGGTAAAAGAGACGTGGTAGAAGTAGGTTGCGATAAGCGGTAGAGTTCCTAGTTGTGCTACTAATGAGACGACAAAACAGATTAGGAGGTAGTCTACCGCGCTTCGTGTTCCCCTCTGTAGGTATGTTTTTTGAGGGAGGCGTTCTTTTATCTTTTGTACCTGCTTTTGGCAGTAGGGCATAAACAGAACAAGCGTTATCACGGTAGCGTAAGAGAGTTGGAACCCGGCTTCCAGTAGCGAATTGGGGTTCAGAACCAACAGAATGAGGGCAGAGAAGGCGGTGGCGTTCCACCAGTCTGGTTCTCTCTCTACAATACGGGCAAACAGGTACACCCCTCCGATAACCACTGCCCGAACCACCGCAGGGCGACCTCCTGCCAAAAACGCATAGAGTACCAAAGAGGCTAAGGTGAGCAGAATCGCGTTTCGCCGTGAGATTCGGCAATGTTTGAAGAGAGCGAGTAAAAGCCCCGCCATAATCCCAACGTGTAGCCCCGCCGTTGCCAGAATATGAATCGTTCCTGTTCTCTCGAAGTCGTTACGCAACTCCCCTGAAATCCCGGTACGCTCACCAAAAAGAATCCCGTTCAGTATCCCTGCCAATTCAGGCGAGAGTCCCCTTTGGGCAGAGGCAAGCAACCGTTTTCGGAGGGCAAAAACCGCTTTCAGAAGAGGGTTGCCTTCTACTTCTTCGGGCAGTGCCTCCCACTGCTTAGAGGCTAGTACCGCAGTAACGCCTTGCGTATTTAGATAGTGCGCGTAGTCGAAACCGCCGGGATTTCTCTGCCCTTGCGGTAGTTCTAGTTCCCCAAAAAGCCTAACACGGGTTCCAAAGGTTGGGAGTGTCTGATTCGAGTCTCTCTTCAAAGTGAGATAGGTTTGGAGTGTACCTTCTGCGCTCTGAGCCTCCTCAAAAGCCTTTGTTTGAACCCCCTCCACTCCTACCTTAAATGCAAGCCTTACCCACTTTTCTCTGCCTTTTAAGCCGGTTGATTCTACATCAGATACTAATACACTTGTCACACTTATTTTGGCAGGGGCAAAGCGTGATATGTCGTTTTGTGCGATGTGATTCGCCATACCCACACGCCAAAAACCGAGCAAAACCGCTATCAAACAGAACGCCAATACCCCATATTGAGAGCGGCGGCGTAACGCAAACAGAAGAAGAGTGGGAACCAGAAGCACAAGCGGCAACAAAAACAGCACAGGGGCAAAACTGGCAAGCAGTATCCCTAAAACAAAAGAGAGAATGATACTGATAAGAGGACGTTGAGTCATGCGGAACGCCCTCCTTTTAACTACAGAGGCGGCAGATAGGGCAGAGACGATACTCGGTATTGTGGGCAGTATGACAGCGAGTGCAGACCTTCCAGCCATGTGCGATTCGCCAATGACGCAGTTTTGCATCTAGCATAAGACGGTGGGCGATTTTTTCCCTAACGGCATCCTCTGGGATATAGATGAGTTCCTCTAGTTGGGTACGGAGTTCTCCTCTCTCGGAGGGGTCTAGCACTACGGTTTTCAACTCTTCGAGAGGCGGAGTATCGGGAATCACAACCACCTTCTCTTTTTTAAGTTTGCGTACCCGAAAGCGAATATCGGTGATACAGGCTTTTCCCAAAAAGCGATTGAGTTCGGCAAGAATACGCGGTTTGTAGAGGGTAAGCTCGTGAGACCAGACGGAACTCTTGGTGTTTACAAAGAGTACCCCACCGTTTACGCTGTCTGCCTCGGTTGCTTCCGCCGCCTGATTCCCTACCACGCGCTCCCAGTAGAGTACCGCAAGGTTCTCCTGTAACTTCTCCGAATCCTCATTGTTGTGTAGCGCACTAGACACGCTACGCATGGCTTGACTCAGCAGAGGAGAGAGAGGTCCTTTCCTCTCCTGAAAACGATACAGGAGACTCTCTTCTACCGCTTTTGCCTCTTTAGGGGGCGGATTCTGTGGATTCACTCCCGTTTTGCGGGGCGGGGTTCTCTTGTTTGTTAGCGGTTCGGCTATTGGGGGTTGTGGTTCGTGTTTTTCGTCGGACATCGGGCGTTACCACTCCGTTCGCGACCTGAAAAGTGGTCGCCTCTGCCAGTATCTCTTTGGGAAACGGGCGCAAACTGGTGCAGGTAATGAACGTTTGGCAACGGCGGTGCACCCACTCTAGCAGGTGAGTACGTCTGTTATCGTCCAAATCGCTCATTACATCGTCGAGGAGCATCACAGGAGGCTCTCCAACATAGTCTTGAATCAGTTGAAATTCGGCAAGTTTGAGGGCAAGAGTCGCCGTTCTCTGCTGTCCCTGAGAGCCATAGAGCCGCGCTTCTGCCCCGTTTATGAAGAATCCGATGTCGTCGCGCTGAGGGCCCAAGAGCGTCGTGCCTCTACGCGCCTCCTCTAGCCCCATCTCCACCATCTGCCGCCGAAACGCTGTAGAGACCGCCTCCGTGCCATCTAGGGGCGATTCCGTGCGAGTCTGCGGGGCGGACTCGGTGGTAGGAATCACGGCTTGAATCTCACTCAGGTATTGCGTCTCTCTGTTTGTCTCACGAATCAGCGAGTTATTAACAACCTCTGTTGAAACTGTTGACAACTCAGGGGGTTCTGGGAGGCGAATACTAGGCATATAGCGAATTTCGAGGCTCTCCTTACCGTCCGTCAGTTCACGGTGTACCTGATTCGCCAACGGCGCAAGACGCGCAAGGTAGAATCGGCGTTTTTCGATGATGGGCGCACCGAAAGTTATCAACTGCTCGTTCCACACATCCAGCCCCAACTCCTGCGGAGGGCGTGGGCGGTCTCGTAACTCTTTCAGGAGGCGGTTGCGCTGTGCGAGTACCCGTTTGTAGTGTCCCAAGTCGTACACATAGCGCGGACTTATCTGCGAAATCTCCACATTGAGGTAGTGCCGCCGGTCTGCGGGTTCACCGGTGACAATCGCGAGGTCGATAGAGCCAAAAAAGACCGCGTTAAACTGCCCCAGAATATCGACCACACGCCCCCGCTTACTCCCGTTTATCTTCACCTCTTTTTTGTCGGTCTGAAACACCGACACCTCTAAATCCCCCTCCCCCTGACACTCTCTGTCTACCTCCGCCGTAACATGAGCCACCTCCCCTTGGTTGCAAATAAGCTCCGACTCCCGACTGGCACGAAGCGAACGGGTGGTGGCTAATAGCGACAGTGCTTCTAAAACATTGGTCTTGCCTTGTGCATTCTGCCCATAGAGGATATTTACCCCCTCACCGGGAGAGAGGTTTAGGGAAGGGTAGTTCCGAAACTGATTTAGTTTGAGTTGACGCACACGCATTGCGTTTTGCGACTCCGAAAGAGGAATAAAATCGCCCCAAAGTGAGGATGTATTAGCATAGCATGGAATCGTCAAAACCTAAACGTAAGAGAATCAGAATCAACCTATATTATATATTTAGATTCTAATGCTTATAATGCTTATTCTGTTGAAAAGACTCAAAACTCTCCCGCTAGTAGACGCTTGAATCTTAGTTTGAATCGCGTTGAATCGAGACTCTAGCGGATTCTGATAGACTCTGATAGATGCTCACAACGCAAAAGAGTCTACCTATTTGGTGCTAATTAGGGGAAAAGTTTTCAACAATAGGGCAGAATCTCTGTTGAAAACTCTGTTGAAAACTGCCGAGTTTTCAACCACTTTCAACAAGGGTTTTTGATTCAACCAAGTTTTGAGTCATAGGACTCAAAACTTTAGGGGGAGTTTTGAGTCATGGACTCAAAACTTGGATATAAGTTATTAACATAGTACAAGTTTAGGCGCTAAAACATAGTCTTTTTTGGTATAAAAATTGGTACTAGGGTAGTAAGAATTGTTGAAAACTCTGTTGAAAACTCACTTTTTTGTTGAAAACTTTAGACTCAATTCTCACCAAAAACTGATACAAAATAGGGGGTAGTTTTAGGAGTTGAGTGCCTCGCGAACGTGGCTCAAAAGCTCGGTTCGATTGAAAGGTTTGGGAAGAAATTTGGCTACATTCGCTACAATCTGTTTTTCCAATGCTTGGCTATCGGTATGCCCCGACATATAGAGGATTTTGATAGTGGGGTGAGTCTCCTTTACGTAGTTTGCTAGTTCCAATCCATTTGTTTGAGGCATAACCACATCGGTAAGCAGTAGGTGTATTGGCTCCGAAATCTGCTTTAAGAGCTGAATAGCCGTGCTTCCATTATCGGCAGAGAGAACACGGTAGCCATGTGCCTCTAGTGTTTGGCTAGCAATATCACGAACAAACGTTTCGTCTTCTGCGAGTAAGATGGTCTCCGTTCCCCTATAGTCTTTTTGGCTACTTTCTGTCTCTTTTTGGGGCAATGCTTCTTGAGTGGTAGGTAGATAGACAGTGAAGGTGGTTCCTACTCCCACTTTGCTTTCAAAGGAGATATGCCCCTGATGCTGTTGAACAATCCCGTAACAGGTAGATAGACCCAGCCCGGTTCCTTTGCCCTGAGATTTTGTGGTGAAGAAAGGCTCGAAAATATGTTGTCGGTTCGCTTCATCAATACCAGTACCGGTGTCGGACACTCGAATGACGAGATAGTTTCCGGGGGAAATATCAGGAAGAGAGTGATGGTTGTGAGTGATATTACTTGTCTCAATGGTGAGAGTTCCACCCTGCGGCATGGCATCTTTTGCATTGATAGCGAGGTTTAGAATCACCTGCTGTATTTGGGTAGGGTCGGTGCGAATAGTAGAGATTACGGCTCTATTTTGGAATACAAATGTTGTACTATCTCCGAGTATTGGAGTGATAATCTCCATTGTTTCTTCAATAACAGAGTCTACATCAACAACCTTTGGTGCAACGATTTTGCGGCGGGCAAAGGTAAGGAGTTGGGAGGTAAGTTTTGCGGCGCGTTCGCTACTTACTCGGATATTACTTAGGTAGCGCGTGAGAGAAGTATCGGGTGGTGCGACCATCTCTGCCATCTCTACATAGCCCAAAATAGCGGTGAGAATGTTATTGAAGTCGTGGGCGATACCCCCTGCTATGCGCCCAATACCCTGCATCTTTTGCGCCTGTAGCACCTGTTGCTCTAGCTCTTTTTGATGGGTAATATCTACGGCAATCCCTATAACTCGATAGAGTGTCCCCGCCGCGTTGGTAATGGGATAGGCACGGTGATGAAGCCAACGTATCTCTCCGTTAGGGCGGATAATTCGATAAACGGTATCCGTCTCCTCTCCGGCGAGCTCCCGTTGCTGTCTTTCCATGATTTGCGGTATGTCTTCCGGGTGAATCGCTTGTAGATAGAGAAGAGGGTCTTCATAGAGTGCCTCTCTAGGAATCCCCCATACTTCCGAGTAGGAAGGGCTAACATAGAGGAGCTTAAACTGAAAAACATCAAAGACCCAAAATATCTCACGTACATTCTCCGCCATCTGCCGAAAACGCTCTTCGCTCTCTCTTAGGGCAATTTCGGCACTCTTGCGCTCGGTAATGTCTTGAAGTATTCCCAAACATCCCCAAACCTCTCCCTGCTCATCTTTTAAGGAGACAGAGTTATCCGCAAAGTAGCGCAGTTTGCCGCTTTTGGTAATATACGACTCGTCGGATTGCCACATCTCTACTTTCCCAGAGCGAAAGAGTTGACTTGCCTCTAGGGTGGTGAGTCCCTTCATCTCTCCTTGAATTTCAGGGGCAAAAGAGAGACTTGCAAGGAGTTGGGGAGTGACCTCTTCTGCGTGATAGCCCAGTAACTCACCGATATTCGCATCCATAAAGGTATACGCTTCCTTACGGAAATCGTACTGATAGACGATACTGCCCATGGTGCGTATGGCTTTACGATAAAGTTCCTCACGATTCTTAATCTCCATCTCTGCTACTTTTTGAGCGGTTATGTCGGTATAACAGGTAACAGCGGCGTAGGGGCTACTCTCCCCTGCCAAAAAAATAGGTTCTGCTCCCATAGAGACCCAAGTTACTTCGCCGTTAGGGTGTACAATCTGTTGGATGACATCACGTTGCGCCTCACCAGTCTCTAAGCAGACACGACTGGGGAGTTGGGTAATTGGGAAGGGGGCTCCGTATTGGTTACAGACACGATAACCGGGAGGATACTGCCGTGACTCGAACTCCTCTTGGGTAAGGCGAAGGATTCTTTTTAGGCTCTCATTCATAAAGAGAACCTTGTCTTCCTTAGTGCGTAGTGATATACCATCGCGAGCAACAGAGAACATTCTATGAAATAGGGTTGCCTGTTCTGCTTGTGCCTCTTGGATACGCAACTGGGTGACGAGGTGTGCCAATGAGAGGGCATAGAGGCGTGCTTTTTCTTGGATAAAGAGGGTAATAGGGTTTCTTGAGAGGAGATTATCCATAGAGAGATAGCCGATAACCGCCTCCCCATTCCAAAGAGAAACGCACAGGTGCTCTCCTTGCCCAACCTCAGTACGAGTGTCATCGAGCAAGGGCATTTTTGTAGAGTAGAGGCTACTCTCTTTGTGTAGGCGTTGAAAAATGAAGTTATCTGAAGATAGCGTGTGTACCTGAGAACGTTCGTCGCGTAGGTCTCCTTGCTCATCTACCCCATAAGAGCCTTGTATTTTAGTATAGTTCTCTATGGCGAACCAGATACTAAAGCGGTCAAAACCCAAGCGTTCACGCCCCAACTCTACGGCGCGTTTGCACAGGTCATCGAACGTACTGGCTTGAGATAACTCGCGTTCAATGGTGTGCAGGTCGCGTTGGAACTGATGGATTCCTTTCAGGAGAGCTTCCTGTTCGGCAACCTGCTGTTCTAGCTCCTGCTGACGTGTTCGCAGTTGTGCGATTTCGGTGTCTGGTGATGTAGGTTGGGTGTCACGCATAATCAGTAGTGCCTATGTGATAAAACAGAAGAAATAGTACTTCTATTATCGTACTTTTTTGCGAAGTTCTCCTCCTTAATTTCCAATCCTTTTTCTGTTGCGAAAAGAGGGGGTTTTCGGTATAATCGGAAAAGAAGAAACCTCTTTGGACGAAAGCGAGACCCTCTCCCTTGCCTCTTTTGGAAGTAAACAACCTACAGACCGAGTTCAAGACCCCTGCGGGGCTGGTACAAGCGGTACGCGGAGTCTCTTTTTGGGTGGATGCAGGGGAGACGGTAGGGGTGGTGGGCGAATCGGGAAGTGGTAAAAGTGTGACTGCCCTCTCATTGATGGGCTTGATACCCTCTCCACCCGGTAAGATAAAAGGCGGCTCTGTGTTATTAGAAGGGCGCGAACTGCTCTCTCTTACCCCAAAAGAGATGCAAAGGGTACGCGGTAGCCAAGTTGCGATGGTGTTTCAAGACCCGTTTACCTCCCTAAACCCCACCATGAAACTAGGTGAGCAGGTTGCAGAGGCGATTCGGCTTCATAACGCATTGGGCAAAGCAGGGATAAAGGAGCGGGTGCTGAGTCTTTTTGAGGCAGTACGCTTGCCAAGCCCAGAGATTCGGTATCATCAGTACCCGCATGAGATTTCGGGGGGGCAACGCCAGCGCGTAATGATAGCGATAGCCTTCGCCTGTAACCCCAAGCTCCTCATAGCCGACGAGCCGACTACCGCTTTGGATGTTACCGTTCAGGCACAGGTACTCGCGCTGATGAAACGCCTACAAGCGGAACACAACACGGGAACCCTACTGATAACCCACGATTTAGGAGTGGTGGCGGAGGTCTGTGATAGGGTTTTGGTGATGTATGCGGGGCAGGTCGTAGAGAGTGGGACGGTAACGGAGATTTTCCAGTCGCCCAAGCATCCCTATACACAGGGGCTTCTTGCCTCTCTACCGCAGATTCACGCCGATTCGCGCCAACGCCTAGTAAGCATCTCCGGTCAGCCCCCTGACCTTGCCCACCTCCCCAAAGGGTGCGCCTTCTATGAGCGGTGTCCCAAGCGAATACTGGATATATGTTCGCTGAAAGAGCCGCAAGGAACCGCCTTTGAGAACGGGCAGACGGTGCGTTGCTTTCTGCACGGGAGTTAGTACTATGAGTGAGGGAATATGACGGCTCTACTTGAAGTAAAAGGACTAAAAAAGCATTTCCACGTAGCCCGGCAAAACGGCTTTCGCACCGTGCGAGAGACGGTTCATGCCGTTGATGGGGTGGACATAGAGATTGGTGTGGGCGAGACGCTTGGCGTGGTAGGAGAGAGTGGGTGCGGAAAGAGTACGGTAGGTAGAACCGTTCTGCGCCTACTAGAACCGACTGCGGGGAGTGTATTATGGCAGGGTACAGAACTCCAAAGCCTACGCGGTGAGGCTCTCCGCAAAGCGCGGCGTGATATTGGTATTGTGTTTCAAGACCCATTTGCCGCCCTCAACCCGCGTATGCTGGTAGGCGACATTATCACCGAACCCCTCAAAGCGCACGGCATGATTACTTCTCAAGAGGAGCGGCAACAGAAGGCACTAGAACTTCTGAAGCGAGTAGGGTTACGCCCAGAGTTTGCTACCCGCTACCCCCATGAGTTTTCGGGTGGGCAGAGGCAACGTATCGGTATCGCCCGTGCCATCGCTACCAACCCCAAACTACTTATTCTGGACGAACCCATCTCTGCCCTAGACATCAGTATTCGCGCCCAGATACTGAACTTGCTAGAAGACCTACAAGCCGAGAGCGGTATCTCTTACCTCTTCATCGCGCACGACCTTTCAGTGGTGAGGCATATCTGCCATAGGGTCGCGGTGATGTATCTGGGGGTGATTGTAGAGCAGGGTAGTTCGGATAGCCTCTTTGTTTCACCTTGTCACCCCTACACACAGGCACTGCTCTCTGCGGTTCCTGTTGCCGACCCTACTGCTCGTAAAGAGCGGCTCCTTCTGGAAGGCGACGTGCCTAGCCCCGTTCATATTCCTTCGGGATGTCGGTTTCGTACCCGTTGCCCCCTTGCACAAGAGCGGTGCGCCAAAGAGACCCCCTTACTACGAGAGGTCGCATTGGGGCACTGGGCAGCGTGTCACTTTGCAGAGGCAGACTCCACTCCCTAAATTCGTGAGGTATAGGTCTCACCAGAGTAGCGGCAAGGGTGTCCTGCGTCCTTGAGGTAGACCCTATCCCTCTCACAACTCAGCATCTTCAAAGTCACCTGATGAATCCAGTGGAGAGCAGTTGCCAATTCGGGTTGCTGATCGTTTTGTAGGGCGTAGAGGGCGTTTTCGGCGCGTCGCAAGCCCTCCAAGAACTCTTCGGTGCGTAGAGTGCAGTCGTAGCAACCGGGGCACCTCCACAACATACCCGCCTCCCACACCTCCCACCCTCCCGAATCCATGAGTGCACGATAGAGCGCGATTCCTACCGCTTTATCGGCAAAAATCTCGTATTCGCGGTGCTGTTTTGCGCTTCTCCAACGTACATAGAAGGCTTGCATAACCTATCATCCCTAGAAATGTTTTTGGTTAAATCGGAAACAGTTCGCGCAGTTCTTCAGCCGACGGCACACGCCCGTACTGGCATATCTGAAACGCCTCCGCGCACTCTACTCCCTCCGCATTACCCTGCTTCTCCAGCATCTCGCGGGTATGCTCATGCCGCCACTTGCCCCGTTTCCCAAGAGCCTCCTTTATCATGGCAAAACGGGCAGTGGGGTCGCTCTTGGGCGGAACCTTATCCAAAGTTCCCGCGTTGTATGGAAGCCACTCGAACACCTGAGAGGCATGGGCGCAGACCATCTCCGTCTTCTTATCCAGCACCGAGTCGATAGGAATGACTACATCTGCCCGAAACGGTGTTACCTCACTAAAATCGTCGTACCAGTAAGCAAAAACAGGCATACGGTCTAGGTGCGGGGTATCCGAACACATCATCGGAACCGTAAGCATATACGTCGCATCTAGTACCAACTGAGACGTATAGCGGTGGTCGCGATGGTAGTCTTGTGGGCGGTTAAAAAGAACAAGGTCAGGTCCCTTTCCTGCCTCCCCAAAACGGCGGATACAGCGAACCACAGCCTCTGTAGTGGCTTTGTCCACATACACCTCGCCGTCGTGTACTCCTAGCGTTTCGTAAGTTGCGCCTATCGCTCTCGCACCCTGTTGTGCCTCTTTCAGCCGCCTCTCTGCTAAAAAGGTGGGATGTTTGATATACTCCTGATAGAAATGCCCCTTATCCCCATTCGTCACCGAAACAAAATGAACCTCGTCCCCCCGTTGCCGAAACAGAGCCGCCGTTCCCCCAATGCTAATCTCGTTATCGTCGGGGTGCGCCCCAATACACAGGATATGTCTTTTAGTCATGGTAGCCTCCTTTACCTCAAAAGTTCGGACAATGTTTTACGGATTCCTGCCTAATGTGAGAAAGCAGTATCAAAAGCGTACCAAGGTATAATTTAAGGAGTGGCAACTATTGCAACACACCAGATGTGTGTATAGACACTCTCTTTAAGGAGGCGAAGTATGTTCTGCTACACTCTTTTTGCATCTGTTTCGCTGGGGCTGGGACTATGGAGCCAAGAGCCGCATGGAGACATGGGCGTAACGTACAAGATTACCGCACTCTACCCGAAAGCAGATAGCTCTTATGCCTGGGGTATTAACAATCGGGGACAAGTTGTCGGCGATTTTAGTATTTCTGGCAAATCAGAGAGTCTTGCCTACCTATGGGAAAACGGTACTGTTCAGGTGATTGGCACCCTTTCAGACCAACAGGCAGGAAGAGCAAGCGGTATTAATGCTCTGGGTCATGTGGTGGCAAGTGCCTTTAATGGGGGAACCGAAACTCCACGCCATGCTTTTCTCTGGCAGGGTGGGAAGCTGGAACGCCTCTTCAGCGACAAACGGAACAGTCAGGCACTTGCCATAAACGATAAAGATGAGGTCGTAGGTACTTTTCAAACCCGATGGTATCGTAGCCACGCCTTTTTATGGATCAAGGGGAAAGCCACTGATTTGGGCACCCTTAAAGGAGGAAGTAGCGTCGCGCTTGCGATAAATTCCAATGGGCGCGTCGTTGGTTATGCGGATTACAGCAACGATACGCATGGGTTTGTATGGTGGCGCGGCTCCATGCTCGATATGGGCACTCTAGGTGGCAAAGCATCTGAGTCACGCGGTATCAATGACCGAGGTCAGGTTGTCGGGGGGGCAAGCACTGTAAAGGAAGAGACCCATGCGTGTTTATGGGAGAAAGGCAGACTCCATGACCTTGGCACTCCAGGGAAAG
Organism: bacterium; assembly: GCA_900299305.1. Taxonomy (GTDB): domain Bacteria; phylum Armatimonadota; class Chthonomonadetes; order Chthonomonadales; family Chthonomonadaceae; genus CAIJLM01. Next base: position 14,584 of record OMJJ01000163.1, read on the forward strand.
GGTTATGTTATGCGAATGCAGTTAATAACAGAGGGCAGATTGTAGGCGAGTGGATGCCTGAAGGTAAAGGTGTTCAAGAGTCTCATGCTCTTGTATGGGTAAGGCAGAGGCTTTATGACCTGAATAGTCTCATCCCAAAAGGATCTGGCTGGGTTTTGAACTCCGCAAAAAGCATCAACGATAGCGGGGAAATAGTAGGTAATGGCGTGTTCAGAGGTAAATTCTGCGCTTTCATACTCACGCCTGTATCGACACGTAGATAGACACGGCTTGCTTGAAACATGGTGTCCTTTGATTGCGCCTTACAAGAAAGAACGAGTGTGCCATGGCGATGAAAGTTGGTAGCTAAACAATGCCAAAACGAGACTGTTCTATAGAGAATCACCTGCGGAACTTACTATCCTTGAAGGACAAATTTCTTGCTCTGTACGCTCTATTATTGGTACTGCAAGCGATTGTATATTGTGTGGTTTCAGTCGATATGCGGGTGATTCTAAGCACCATTACGACGACGGTAGCCCTTATAATGATAGTAAGGCACTTTGCTTTTAAGCAGAGAGTCCTATTACTTAAACAGAGGGTAGCAGAACTTTCTAATACAGACCGAATAGCCTTTATGGAGAGGATACTCTATCTGCTTCTGTCCTCCACCAACCTTGATGGGGTGACGAGGCATACACTTGAAGACTTAATACGGTTGATACTGGAAAACGAAACAGGAACAGGGCTGGTGTTAAATGCGCGTACCTTGCAGGCTCTGGCGGAGATAGGAGTATCCTCAACAAATAGACCTCTTCGACAGGCAGTTCTTAATATCAAGAACGAATGATTCCTGCCTAATGTGAGTACAGAACGGGTAGATTCGCAAACATCGCAGGTAAAACCTTGCAAAACCGCGTACCCTGTGCTATAATAACCCACCATTTACGAGGAGTATCACTACCACTATGAAGCGAACCTATCAGCCTCATAATAGGCGGCACAAACGGGTTCATGGTTTCCGTAAACGCATGAGTACCCACGATGGACGCAATGTCCTCAAGCGTCGGCGTTTACGCGGTCGCCACGAACTGATTAAATAGAGATTTTTTAAGGCGCGAAGGGAAACCGTTCGCGCCTTTCTTCCGTATCACGATTATCCAAAGTCGCCTGCCCATCGGCAGGCGGTTCGCTGTCTACCCATGTTACCCTCGGAACAACGCTTGCGCGACAACCGCGATTTCCGCCGAATCTACGCACAGGGACGCTCCTACCCTTGCGAACTCTGTGTGCTGTATGTATGGCGCAGAAACGGCTCCGCAAAAGAAGAGGCGCAGGGACGGCGTATTGGATTTGTGGTGAGCAAAAAGCAGGGCAAAGCGGTACAACGCAACCGCATGAAACGCAGACTACGCGAAGTCATTCGCCTCCTCCTGCCCCAACTGCGCGAAGGAACCTACGACCTCATCTTTCTCTGCCGAAAAGGGCTAGGAACCGCAAAGGGAGACAAGATACTGTCGGCGGTGTTACCACTCCTTACAAAAGCCAACCTGCTAAACGACGAGAAAAGAGTGCCGTAGCCGTTTGGGGAGAAGGAACCCATGTTCCCACGATTCAATATCCCGTTCTCCTTTTGGAAATCTCCTCTGCGGTGGCTGTTTCTGGTGGCAATTCGCCTGTATCAGTCCACCAGTTCGGTGCGCCCTCCCATCTGTCGGTATCACCCCACCTGTTCCGAATATATGGCACAAAGCCTTATCAAACACGGCGTGTATCTGGGGCTGGCACTCGGTATTCGGCGCATACTGCGCTGTAACCCCTACTCGCCCGGAGGCTACGACCCCGTGCCCGAACGTAAAGAGATTAGTCTGTTCTGACTCTTAGAGGATAGTTCTTTGAAGGTATCAAAAATTCACCTGCTCCTACTTGCCCTACTTCTGTTGTGGGCTTCCCTCAGCGGATGCGCCATGCAACGCTACGCCGTAGCCCCCGACCCCAAGCCCCGCCTCGACCACGCCAAAGCACTCGAAACCCAGTCGCCCGTCAACGCACTGGAAGAGTATATGAAAATCGCGAAAGAGTACGGAAGCGGCGACGCGAAGTCGGCAGAAGAGACCAAGAAGTTTCGTGAAATCGCAGGAGACGCACTCTCCCGTGCTGTTACCTTCGGCTATACCACCATAGACCCCAAACGACTCAACGACCCCACCCTCAGCGACCTCGCACGCAAAGAGTTGGAAGCCCTTCAGTTCCAGGCGGGAGACAAGGCACTCATGGCGGCACGAGACCTTGTGTATCAGTACGGAGATACCCAAGCCTCTATGCGTGCCAACGAATCCAAGTATGGAGACGGAGAGCAACTTCCCCTCAAGGTCGCGCTAGAGCGGCGTATCGACTCCCGTAACTCACGTATCTACAACTACAAAATCATCGACTCGATGATAAAACTAACCGGTTCCAACCCCTACTTTAGCTACTGGTTTGCCCTGCTCTGCGTTGCGGTTATCGCCAAAGGGGTTACTCTGCCACTCACCCTCAAGTCTACCAAAAGCCAAAGAGAGATGGCGAAAATCCAACCCCTTATCAAGAAACTGCAAGACGAGTATAAGGACGACAAAGCCACCCTCAACACAAAGATGATGGAGGTCTACAAAGAGCATAACATCAACCCCCTCGCGGGATGCTTCCCCATGCTCATTCAGTTGCCCTTCTTTATCTGGGTCTATACCTCCATTCGCTACTACGAGTTCCACTTCGCACACGGCTACTTCTTCTGGATACACCCCTCTATTGGCGGACACTTCAAAGGAATGTTGGGCGGAAACCTGAGCGAGTTCGATATTATTCTCACGCTTATCTACGCCGCCAGTAATATCGTCACCATGCGGATGACTCCTTCCCCCGACCCCCAACAGGCGCAACAGCAGAAACAGATGTCGGTGATGATGACCCTGATGATGCTCTATATGTTCCTCATCTACAAATGGTCTTCTGCCTTTACCCTGTACTGGATTATGACCAACGTGATAGGGGCATGGCAGTCCTACGTCTACATCTACAAGCCCAACCGCCTAGAGGCAGAGGCGAAAGCCGCAAACGAAAAGGTAGTAGAGGTGAAAGCAAAGCCCGTTACCAGTCCTAGCTCAGACGGAAATCCTCCCGTCCGCAAAATGACCAACCGTAACAAAAAGAAACGCTGATAACGGTCTTCTTCTAAACCCCAAGCCTCCTTCTATGCTCAGTGCAGAGCAAGGGGAGGCTTCTTCTCTTTATGAGGAGTTATGCAATCCTATGAAATACGCACTCGCTTGGGACGATTTCCCCACCCCCACAGACAGATTACCTGCTCTTATCTCTCGTTTTCAGGCAGACAGAGAGGCTCTTGACCACCTGCTTACCGCCCCTTGGTCGCCCCTCCGCAGAGAGCGGTTTCGGGAGTTCTATACCGAGTGGCATACCTCTCTAAACGCAGTACCTTTTGATACCCTCTCTCTAGCAGATCGGGTAGACTGGTATCTGCTCCGAAATCTTCTCGCTACCGAACTGCGTAACCTCGACAAAGAGGCGCAACGTTGGCACGAGATGGAACCTCTACTCCCCTCCCTTTCCGACCTTATCGCACTAGAAGACGAACGCAAGCAACTTCGGGATATTTCACCTTCCAACATCGCAGAGAGGCTAGATAACGCCCTCACCGAACTGAGGCGCAGACGCAACGAGATAGAGGCTTGCCGCAATGCAGGGGCAGAGATAGCGCGTCCCACTGTAGCCAACCGGGCGGCACAAGCCCTTACTGCTACGCTTCAGCAACTAGAGACGTGGTACACGTTCTATGCAGGTTACGACCCCCTCTTTAACTGGTGGGTAGAACGTCCCTACCACGCTTGGCGTGAAGAGGCGACCCGCTATATCGACTTTCTACGCCAAAACCTTGCAGGGGCAGAGCGTAGTGATACGATTATCGGCGACCCCGTAGGGAGGGAGGGTATTGAGGACGAACTACGCCAAAACCTTATCGCCTACTCTCCCGAAGAACTCATCGCGATTGCCCAAAAAGAGGCGGAGTGGTGCAAAACAGAACTACGCCGTGCCGCCCAAGAGATGGGGCTAGGCGACGATTGGCGAAAGGCTATCGAGCAGGTAAAATCGCTTCATGTTGCGCCCGGTGACCAGCCTCGCCTTGTACGTGACCTTGCTCACGAAGCAGTAGACTTCCTCGCTCAAAACGACCTGCTTACTGTGTGCGCTATCGCCCGTGAAACGTGGTGTATGCAGATGATGTCGCCCGAAATGCAGAAGGTGAATCCCTTCTTCTTGGGCGGTGACGACATTATCGTCTCGTTTCCTACCAACACAATGGAACACTCTCAAAAGCGCATGAGCCTACGTGGGAATAACCGTCACTTCTCACGCGCTACCGTTCAGCACGAACTCATTCCCGGTCATAGGATGCAGATGTTTGCCATGGCACGCTTCCACCCCTACCGCGAACTGTTCTACACCCCGTTCTGGATGGAGGGCTGGACACTTCATTGGGAGATGCTACTCTGGGATTTGGGCTTCGCACAGACACCGGAAGACAGGGTAGGGATGCTCTTTTGGCGGCTACACCGTTGCGCCCGTGTGGAGTTTTCGCTAGGCTTTCATCTGGGTACGCTTACACCGCAAGCGTGTGTAGATATGCTGGTTAATGAGGTAGGACACGAACCCAACAACGCGGAGGCAGAGGTACGCCGCTCCTTTGGAGGCGACTACGACCCTCTCTATCAGTGTGCCTACCTGATAGGAGGGCTACAGGTTCGCGCTCTGCACCGCGAACTGGTTGGTAGCGGCAAGATGTCGCACCTTCAGTTCCACGATGCTATGCTTAAAGAGAACTGTGTTCCCATCGTTCTTCTGCGTGCGCTTCTAACGGAAACTCCGATAGAGCAGGAACTCGACTGGAACTGGAAATTCTACGAATAGGTAAAATCACGCTTCTCCTGCAAACTGCGAAACCCGTTCTATAGAGTATAATAGACCCAACCCCCTTTTTGCAGGAGTGAGCGGATGTCCGTTCTGAGCGTACTCACCCTATTCCTATTTGCCCCGCCCGTATCCCCTTCCAACGTAAGTAACGGGATAGCCCAAGAGATACGTAACGCCAAGCCAAACACCCGTACCGACCTCACACAGCGAATTGCGAAGCGAGGTGCGAGCGCGATACCTAGCCTTGTTCCGCTACTCTACAACGCCTCTTCGGCGGTACACCAGACGGCGCAACAGGCACTCCGCGCCATTGTGTACCAAGCCAACCGCTCCGATGCAACCGAACACGATGCGGTTGTAAACGCTCTTTTCAAACAGATAGCCCCTACCTCTAAACACGCCAACGCCGTGCGCCAAACCCTTATCGAGATGCTCTCTTTGATAGCGGCAGAGAAAGATATTCCGCGTCTTACGCCCTATTTATCGGATAGAGGGGTACGTGAAGCGGCTTGCCTTGCGCTTACCCGCCTTCCTTTCCCAACCGCCCAAACCGCCCTGCTTACCGCTCTCAAAACCGCCGATTCCGAATTTCAAGGCTCTCTTATTCTCCATCTTGCCGAACGCGGCGACGTGACTGCGGTTCCTACCATTCAGTCCTATCTTAAAACAGCGAAAGATACGGTGCGCCTTCACGCTATCCATGCCCTGGGATGTCTGCCCGATGCCTCCTCTGCCGACCTGCTTTGGAGTAGAACAGAGGGGAATACCGTTGAGAGCCGTACCGCCGTCCGTGCCTATTTGGAGTTAGCGGATAGGCTATTGCAAGCAGGAGACAAGGCAAACGCGCTCGCCATGTACCAGCGGTTTCAGCGGGTCGCTATCACCGTACCCGAAAAGTGTGTTGCGCTTACTGGTATTACAAAATCTACCCCGCAAGACAGCGTTCCCCTGCTACTAGAGGCACTACAATCCCCCGAATCAGAGATACGCGGACTCGCCCTTCAACTACTTACCGATAACCCTGCCCCTAGCGTTACCACAAGCCTTATCCAAGCCATGAACGGGCTAGAGCCTACTCTGCAAGCGACCCTTGTGCGCCTCCTTGCCAAGCGTCCGGGAGCACAAGCACGGGAAGCAATTCTCAATGCGACCCTAAGCACACGTACCGACATTCGCACCGCAGGGTTTCAGGCACTACTCTACCGTAGCGACATCTACAACACCGCACGCCTACAGATATTTCATAGAGGGCTACCCGCCGCCCAAACCGACGAAGAGCGAAGGGTTCTTATCGTAGGCATACGAAGTATTGCTCACTCCTCCTCGCTTCCCTATCTCGAAAGTGTTATTGGAAACCCCGCTATCTCGGAAGAGACATGGAGTGCTATTATCGTTATCACCGACAAAATCGCACAAAATGGGCGCATTGATGAGGCGGAACCCTACTATCGACGGGTACTAAAGCAGTGCGAAAAGGTGGAACTGGTACGGCACGTAGTGCAGAAAATGAGGCTCTACGGCAAAAAAGCGGATGTGGCACAACAAGCCGGCTATATTCAACACTGGTGGGTACTGGGGGCGATACCGGGGCGCGAAACTTGGCGCACCCGCGACGCATTTCCTATCGCAGAGCCTATTCAGGTGGCACAACAGGTTAATGTAGGGGAACGCTCGTTCCGGTGGCAGTATATCGACCTCGATACCCCCGACGGACACCTCAACTTCAAAGACCTCTTTACCAACCCAGACCAGTCGGCGGTCTATGCCTACTCTGAAATCTCGTCACCGACGGATATGGATGTTCTCTTCAAAGTGGGTAGCGACGACGATATGTTCTGCTGGCTAAACGGAACCAGTGTCTACCGCTATATTGGCGGACGCGGTTGGAAAGCGGACGAAGACGTTTTCCCTGTGCGCCTTGTAAAAGGGGTGAACCGTATTCTTGTTAAGGTACTCAACGGTACGGGGGGCTGGGACTGTAGCCTCCGCATTACCGATACCACCCACCAACCCCTAGTACTCGCCCAACGCACCCCAGAAGGGCTACCCAATACGCCAACCACAGAGGTCGCTTCGGTAGGTTCGACAGAGACTGCGAAGACGGTTCGTACTGCGTCGGGGTTGGAGTACCTCGACCTAAAGGTAGGTTCAGGAGAGTCCGCAGTACAAGGCGACCAAGTACACCTTCATATTGTGGGAACTCTGCAAAACGGAAAAGAGATAGTGAACACCCGCACACGAGGGCAGACCTACTACTTTACTTTGGGAGGTGGCGGCGTAATACAGGGTTTGGAGGAGGGAGTTCGGGGGATGCGTGTAGGCGGAAAGCGTAGGCTTATCATCCCACCCGCACTAGGCTACCACGACGCACTTCTAACCGCTATTCCCCCAAACTCCACCCTCGTCTTCGAGGTGGAACTTATCAGCACGGAGCATTAAAAGAGGATACCCATGCTCTGCCCAAACTGCCAAACAGAAAACCCTTCGGAGAGTGCCTTTTGCCAAAAGTGTAGAAAGCCGCTGATTCCTACCCTAAAGCCCCCCTCTGCGATACCGCTACAGACCCCTACATCCCAACCCGTAACGTACCAGTGCCGTGTATGTGGAACCCACTACACTCCCCGCCGCCACTGCCCAAACTGCCTTGCCCCGCTTGGCACAATCGCAAATCCAAACGACCCAACCTGCACAACCTACCTCCAAATCGGGTATCCTTATCCTAATAGTGAGTTTCGCACCGAAGCGAAGCCGAGTTTTAAAGACGAAAAGCCTTCCAGAAAGAGAGGAAACCTGAAATGAAAATCTCCCAAAGGGCAATCCACACCGCCCCTTCCCCCACACTCGCCATTACCGCGAAAGCGAACGCGCTGAAAGCAGAGGGGAAAAATGTGATTGGTTTCGGCGCGGGAGAGCCGGATTTCGACACCCCCGACCATATCAAGCAAGCCGCGATAGATGCACTAAACAAAGGCTATACCAAATATACACTGAGTAGTGGAGATGTAGACCTTAAAGATGCCATTATCGGAAAGTTAAAGCGCGATAATGGGCTGACCTATGCACGTAATCAGATTATCGTCTCTTGTGGGGCAAAACACTCTCTGTACAACCTGATGCAAGCACTCCTCGACCCCGGTGACGAGGTGATTATTCCTGCTCCCTACTGGGTCTCTTATCCCGAACAGGTGAAACTAGCAGGAGCTACCCCCGTTTATGTACAGACGACCCCCGAAAACAGTTTTATGCCCACTCGTGAAGTAGTAGAGGCGGCAATTACCAAAAACACCCGCGCCCTTATCCTCAATTCGCCGTCCAACCCCACCGGCGGAGTCGCCTCTCGGCAGATTATTGAAGATATGGTCGCTCTCGCCATCGAACACAACTTCCTGATTATCAGCGACGAAATCTACGAGAAGTTGCTCTTCGACGGACGTACCCACCTTAGTCCCGCCAGCCTAAGCGAAGCGGCGTATCAGCACGTTGTGGTGGTAAACGGATGCTCTAAGGCGTACTCCATGACAGGGTGGCGTATCGGCTATATCGCCTCTGCTTCTGCGGAACTGGTAGGCGCGATGGGTAGAATTCAAGACCAGTCTACCTCGAACCCAACCTCTTTCGCTCAAAAGGGCGCAGTAGCCGCCCTCAATGGCTCGGAGGAGGAGATAGACAAGATGCGCGTCGCCTTTGAAGACAGACGCAACACCATTGTCGAGATGCTAAACGCGATTCCCGGTATCACCTGCCAAATGCCCGGAGGCGCGTTCTATGCCTTCCCTAGTATCGCCGCTCTCAAGGGCAAAAAGGCGAACGGTAAGGTGATAGCGACCTCCGATGACCTTGCCGCGTACCTGTTAGAAGCAGTGACCGTTGCCGTGGTTCCGGGGTCTGGGTTTGGCGCAGACGACTACATTCGTCTCTCTTATGCTATCTCGAAGCAGAAAATCATCGAAGGGGTGGAGCGAATCGCCTCTGCCGTAAGCAAACTAGAGTAGTCCAAAGCCTATCTGCCCTTATGACTAATCCGCGCCTAGAATCGTTGCAAGAGCGTTTGGGGGTGCGTTTCAGGAACACCGAGTACCTGACACGTGCCCTCGTACACCGCTCTGCTATCTCTGAAACACAACAAGAGAGCAACGAGCGGATGGAGTTTTTGGGCGACTCCGTTCTTGGTATGATAGTGTGTGAGCAACTCCTCGAACGCTTTCCAAACTACACCGAGGGGCAACTGGCAAAGGCAAAAGCATATATCGTCAGTGAGGCGGCTCTAGCACCCATTGCCCTCTCTATCGACCTCGACAAGTGCGTAATACTCAACCCCGCAGAGGCGGCGGCAGGAGGGCGCAATCGCCCCTCCATCCTTTCCGACGCGCTAGAGGCTCTTTTTGCCGCTATCTACCTCGATAGCGGCTTTGAGGTTGTAAAGCGCGTAGTACGCGAACTTCTCTCGCACCCTCTTGCGGAGGTTACTTCCGACCTCCACCGCAAAGACTACAAATCCTCGCTACAGATAATCACTCAGGCATACTGCCAACGTACCCCCGTCTACTCTCTGGTAGATGAGCGGGGGCGCGACCACGAGAAGGTGTTTGTGGTGCAAGCCTCTTTGGGGGAGGAGGTACTAGGGCGCGGAGAGGGGCGTAGCAAAAAAGAGGCAGAGCAGTGCGCGGCGCAACAAGCAGTAGAGAACCTACCTCTCTACCTTCTGCCCTTCCTTCCTCAAAACTCCGAATAGCCGTGCTCTCTTAACTCTCTTGCACACAAAAACGACTCCTAAAAGGTACGAAATGGATAGAAGGAGACCCCCCCATGCAACTATGTAATCGCCCTATGATTAAAGTTCTTTTCAACGCCTTTGGGCTACTCTGCACTCTCGTTACTACCGCGCATCTATCCGCGCAGACCCATCGGGTACTTTTTTCCCATCCGCCCAAACTACCCCTCGTTGGGGGGAGTTCCGAAACAAATCCACTCTACACCTCTGCCCTCTCATTAGATAAAACGTTGGGAGGCTACCACCGTAAGAGCCTACAAAACCAGAATCGTTGGTCGGATGCAATGGTGTTTGTAAAAGCGGTAGAGTGGGCTTTTCTGTACGACAACCTCCCCAATACTCCCGAAAACATAAGGCTACGTACACTACTAGAGCGTGGTAAGCAACGCCAAGAGGCACTCGAAACAGGGAAGCGTACTTGGGAGGCTAAAAAAGGTTCTCTGGTACGGGGCTACGTGTCGGCGGTAGACGGCTCTGTTCAGCCTTACGGTCTTATCATCCCCGAATCTTACGACCCCCAAAAGCCAACGCGCCTTGACGTGGTTTTGCACGGCAGTTCGCGCCCCGTAGGAGTGAGCGAAGCCAACTTTATCGCCTCTTTCGACGAGGGAGATACGGGTGGTAGAAAAGTGAGTGACCGCAACTATATCGAACTACACCCCTTGGGGCGCGTGGAGAACTGCTACCGTTGGGCAGGAGAGACCGACGTTTTTGAGGCGATTGAGGACGTGTGCCGCTGTTACAATATAGATAGGAACCGCATTGTACTGCGCGGAATGTCGATGGGGGCATCCGGAACATGGCACTTGGGGCTAAAGCATCCCGACACTTTTGTTGCACTCGGTCCCTACTGCGGCTATGTAGATACCCACCAGTTCTCCGAGACCCCCGGAATGAACTTCGTAAAAGTAGGCGCACTGCCCGACCACCAAGAGAAGGTACTGCGTATGCTCGACTCGATGGACTACGCCGCAAACGCAGGGGTAGTCCCCGCTATTGGGGCGATAGGGGAAAAAGACCCCTTCTTTCAGGCGCACGTTATTATGGGCGCGGCGATGCAACGGGAAGGGCTAAAGATGGTCAATCTTATCTCTCCCGGAACGGCACACGTCCAAGACCCTACCACCTTTAAGGAACAACTGCGCCAGATAGGAGAGTACGCCGATAAAGGGCGCAACCTCTTACCACGTAGCCTACGTTTCGTAACGTGGACTCTAAAATACTCACGCTGTTACTTGGTGGAGGTTTTGGGGCTAAAAGAGCACTACCAACGCGCCGAAATCGACGCAAAACTCGACGAATCGGGAACCGTTATTCTCAAACAGCCGCGCAACATCACTCGGTTCGCGCTAATACCGCCTCCCGATACTGCCCCCTTCTGCCGTGTAGTGATAGATGGAAAGCCGATAGAGTTGCCAAGCAAGCCTCAAACCTCTGGGCAGAAGCGCGTTGTACTGGAGTGGCAAGGCACAAAATGGCAGGTAGTAGGCGAACGAGAGGTAGGAAAGCGCAGAGAGAAGCGTCCCGGACTACAAGGACCTATCGACGATGCGTTCACTGCTCCGTTTATCTGTGTACGAGGAACCGGAAAGGCGTGGAACCCCAACATACAGGAGTGGGCAGACGCGAATCTACGCCGCTTTCAGTACGAGTGGTCGCGCTATTTTCGAGGAGAACTCCCCATCCTAAACGATACCGAAATCACTATGGAGGACTGCCAAAACTACAACCTCATTCTTTTTGGAGACCCCGGAAGTAACCTGTGGATACGTAAAATGCTCCCGCAGTTGCCCATAAAGTGGACTACAGAGAGTTGGCAGATAGGCTCACAAACCTACTCCTCTTCCGATTACGCCCCTGCCCTCATCTATCCCAACCCGTTTACAAAGCATGGCTCCCGTTACATCGTTCTCAATAGCGGTCACACCTTCCACGAAGCGGAACTCAACCGCCTGAACTATCTGCTGTTTCCCCGTTTAGGAGATTGGGCAGTTTTTAAGGTGCAGAACGGGCAACCGCAGAACCCTTCTGCCCCTCTCAAAGAGGAGTTTGTGCAAGCCGGTTTTTGGAATGAGCAGTGGCAGTAGGGGAGAGAGGGCAATTACATTGCTCTTGGGTATTGCGTATTGGCAGGTTATAGCCCTCATCACCAACCTCTTCTCCCAATTCTGGGCGAAGAGGCGAATGCACCGTACAGTAAGGTAGTTACCTTTTTATACAGGTACACCTTGCGTGTTACCAGAAAACCTTACAGCAGTACCCTCCTTCCCCCAAACTTGGGGGCAAGGATGTCCGCAGGACAGGATGAGGGCTACTCCGCTAAATACGGCGCAACGTGATTAACCCTCTAATCACAAAGTAATGCGATTGCCCTAAATCGTAAGGGCTTGTCCTATGCAAGTGGGAAACGAACGGGTAAAATAGACTTATCTAGTTATTAGCGTCAGGAGATAGGGAATGTCTGAATACGAGCCTGTGGTGGGTATGGAGTGCCATGCGGAGCTACTCACCGAGAGTAAGATGTTTTGCGGGTGCAAAAATGAGTTTGGGGGCGAACCGAACACACGCTGTTGCCCTGTCTGTTTGGGAATGCCCGGCTCACTACCGGTAATGAACAAAATGGCGGTGGAACACGTTATCCGTACCTCTCTCGCCCTCAACTGCCAAATTACGCCCAACGCCAAATTTGACCGCAAAAACTACTACTACCCTGACCTCCCCAAAGGCTACCAGATAAGCGAGTACGACTTCCCCATTGGGGTAAAGGGCTGGCTGGATATAGAGGTGGGCGGTGAGACGAAACGGATACATATTTTGCGCGTTCACCTAGAGGAAGATACCGGCAAACTGTTCCACGTGCTTGGCGACGAGAGTTTTGTAGACTACAACCGTAGCGGTGTTCCCCTTATGGAGATTGTCACCGACTTCCCCCCCGACATCAATTCCGCGGAAGAGGCACGTGCCTACCTTGCCAAACTTCGTGCTATTCTCACCTATATCGGGGTGTGCGACGGCAAGATGGAGGAGGGTTCCCTGCGCTGTGAGCCGAACGTCTCTATCCGATTGAAAGGCTCTAATACCTTCGGAACCAAGACCGAAATCAAAAACCTGAACTCGTTTCGCGCCGTACAACGCGGTATCGACTTTGAACTAGAGCGGCAAGCAGAGGTGATAGAGAGCGGAGGTAGAATCGTTCAGGAGACCCGCGGGTGGAACGATGCCAAGCAGATAACCTTTTCCCAACGCTCCAAAGAGGGGGCAGAGGAGTACCGCTACTTCCCCGAACCCGACCTCGTACCGCTAAATATCACCGAAGAGTGGATAGAGGCGATTCGTAACTCTATGCCCGAACTGCCAGACGCTCGCAGAAACCGCTTTGTAGAGCAGTACGGTATCCCTGCTTACGACGCTACCGTTCTTACCGATAGCCGCGCTCTTGCCGACTACTTCGAGGCAGTGGTAAAGACCAGTAACGACCCCAAAGCCTCCTCCAACTGGGTGATGGGGGAACTTGCCCGCCTCCAAAACGCAAACGGCAAAGAGATTACCGAGTGTCCTATTACGCCCGAAAACCTTGCCACGCTCATTCTACGCATCAACGACAGCACCATTAGCGGCAAAATCGCGAAATCGCTTATCGAGGAGATGTATAGCACCGGAAACGCCCCCGATGTGATTATCGAGGAGAAGGGCTGGAAAACGGTGAAAGATTCGGGGGCTATAGAGGCGATGGTAGAGAAGGTCTTTGTCGAGAACCCGCAGATAGTGGCAGATATTAAAGAGCGGGGGCTAGTGCAGAAGCGCGGCTTCCTTGTGGGGCAGGTGATGAAAGCCTCTCAGGGCAAAGCCGACCCTGCCGAAGTGAACCGCCTTGTAGACGCAAAACTCGCCCAATAACGCAAAGAGGCGCAAAGGAGTGGCAAAATGGATTCTCTGGATAAAATCTACTACGACGAGATAACATGGCAAGAGATAAACGAGGCGGTACTCGCCAAAAAGGTGGTGCTTCTGCCCATAGGTAGCACCGAACAGCACGGGCATCATCTGCCGTTAGATGTAGATAACTTCTTGGCGCGTAGCGTCTGTATCGCGGCGGCAAAACGGCTCCCCCGTGAAACCCTCGTCATGCCCACCATTCCCTACGGCTACAACGAGCACGCCCTCGACTTTCCGGGAACCATTCACGTCACCTATGAGCATTTTATAGAGTACTGCCTCGATGTGTGCAAAAGCGTGGCACACGCCGGCTTTGAGCGCATTATCATCATCGACGGACATGGCTCCAACGAACACCTCTGCGAGTTTATTGCCCGGCGTGCTACCCTCGAAACGTCGGCAATGGTCGCCTCGACTATCTGGACAAATCTTGCAATAGAAGCGTTTGAAAGTGTGCGCGAATCGGGGGCAGGGGGCGCGGCACACGCTTGCGAACTAGAGACCTCCGCCTACCTCTACCTAGAACCTTCGCGGGTGAAGATGGAGAAGGCAGAAGACCACTACGGCGGCGCGGCGGGTAAACAGGGGTCTAAGTTCCTTCATGTAGACTTAGGGCGCGGTTGGGGACCTATGAAACTGATTCGCTGGACGAGTACCGCTACACCCAACGGGGTCTCTGGTGCGCCCACACTCGCCACCGCCGAAAAGGGACGCGCCATAGTTGAGGGAGCCGCCGAGAACCTCGCCGAGTTTATCCTAGAGTTCAAAGCACTAGAAAAAGGAGAGCGGGTAGACCACCGTGTGGTCAAACCGGCTCTCCCTCAACTTCCTATTCTGGATTAACGTGGGCGGGTCTGCCTTCTACTTCACCGTAAACAGGTACGTCCCCGACTCCACCTCCATCTCCACATAGCCCTTCTGAATACCGGTTACTTTGAGGTGAGAGTTGTCTCCCAAAGGCTTTCCCCCTTCTAGTACGGTGGCACTCCCCGCAGAAGGTACGCAGACCCGCGCTGTGGAGTTGGCGGGTATCGTAACACGCCAAGTAAACGCCGTGCCTTCCCGTTTCCAGTCGCTTACAATCAGCCCACGAATAGAGCGGTACTCCGCTTTTGCAAAGGTTAAATCGGCGACAGGGTAGGGCTTTAGAGTGAAGTGAGAGAAGCCCGGATGCTCAGGCTCTGGTACGATACCCGCCAGAGCTTTGATCATCCAAGCCAGAATGTCGCCATACATGATGTGGTTGCGGGAATCGGTGTCGCGCCAACTCTCGTAGAGGGTGGTTGCGCCGTTCTCTATCCAGTAACCCCAACTCGGTAGGGTCTTTTGAGAGGCTATCTGGTAGGCAACATCGGCGCGTCCGCTCTCTAGGAGTCCGTTCAGCAGGTACTTCGCGCCCAAAATCCCCGTGTCGATATGCCCCTCTGCCTTCTCTACAGCCATCAGTAGGTTCGCAAGAATCTTATCGTGATTTTCGGGAGTAGTAAAGCCCTGATACAAGGCACAACTCTGAGCAGTCTGGGTTCCATTTGCGATAAGCCCCGTATCTGCGTGGTAAAACTTCTCCAAAAACCCCTTTTTAATGCTCTCAGCAAGGGCGTAGTAGTCGCTCGCCTCTTGGGTTCTGCCTAGTATCTCGGCGGTCTTCGCAACAATTAAGGTGTCGCGGTAGTAGTAGCCGGTAGAGGTCACTTCGGTGGGGGTTTCCGCCTTAAAGGGTGCCCAGTCCCCTAGCCCTAAACCGACGATACCGTTTCTGGAGGCGCGGGTAAGATAGTCTACATAGCGTTTCATTTTGGGGTAGTGTTCTGTCAAAATCTGCGTATCGCCCAAGTAGGTGTACATATAGTAGGGAATGAGCAGAAACGCGCTGTCCCATGCGGGCCCGTTCCCCCAAGCGTAGCCCCAACCACCCGTCGGGACGATGCCCGGCAATGCCCCCGAATCTTTCATCTCATCATCAAGGTCGTTAATCCACTTGGTATAGACTGGGGCGGGGTCGAAGTTGAAAAGGGCTTGCTCGGCGGCGAGGTGTGCATCTCCTGTCCAGCCATTCTTTTCGCGGTGTGGGCAGTCGGTGGGAATACTTTGGAGGTTGCTAAGGTACGACCAGAGACCCGCCTTCCAGATTTTATTCAGCAAGGTATTGGAGCAGGAGAAGGTTCCTACTGGGGTGACGGCGGAGTGTGCGAACTGTGCCTGTACGCTTTCGGGGGTGAGGGTTCCCGGATAGCCTGTCACCTGCACATACTGAAAGCCATGATAGGTAAACCGCGACTCCCATACCTCTTTACCTTCCCCTTTTAGGGTGTAGATTTCGGTTTGGAAGGGTTGGGTTTTATCGGTATTCTTCACGAAGCCGCCGATGTTATCTACATTCAGAGTACCATCGGGATTTAGGCGTTCGCCATACTCTAGTTTGACCTGCGTTCCTGCCGCGCCCTGAACAGTGAGCAGGGCATTTCCTGCCATGTTCTGTCCCATATCCAGCAGATAGATACCGGGCTTGGGTTGCGAAATTTTGGCGGGGCGGCGGGTTTGCGTGATTTTTACGGGGGGCATCTGTGCCGATTTGAGTATGCCGCCGGGTTCGGGAAGCGTTTTCACGGTTTCCCAACCAGTATCGTCGTAAGAGGCGGTGCTCCAGCCCGGCTTCTCTAGGCGGGCATCGTAGAACTCGCCGCCGTGTATCCCGTCGAAGGTGATGGGGCTTGGAGCGGTATGCCACTGGTTATCCGAGACGACGCGCTCAGTGGTTCCGTCTTTGTAGGTAATGCGTAGTTCGAGGAGGAGGCGCGGGGACTGTCGCCAAGGGGCGCGGTCAAAATCCCAAACGGCACGAACATGAGGGTTTAGGAAGCCCGTCCCCAATATCGCACCTACCGCGTTGTTTCCCGCGTTCAGAAAGGCGGTTATGTCGTAAGCGTTGTAGAGAACACGGCGGTCAAAACGGGTATAGCCCGGTTCTCGTACCCCCTCGCCCACTTTGCGCCCATTGACCTGCAACTCGTAGTAGCCCAACCCAGACATAAATGCCCGTGCCTCTTGAATGGGCTTGCTAAGGGAGAAACTGCGCCGTAACAGGGGGGCGGGGGTGTATTTGATTTCGGTGCTACTCCCTATCCAACTGCCATGCCACTCCTGCGGAGAGAGGAGTCCCATCTCCCAGAAGGAGGGCTTACAGTAGGCAGAGGGCTTGCCCTCTTGGTTCCAAATACGAACCTTCCAATAGTAGCGGCGCGCCGATTCGAGAGGGTTCCCCGTAACAGGAATGTGTGCTGTCTGGTTGCTAACCACCTTCCCCGAATCCCACACATCTCCCATGTTTTTGCGTAACATACTTTGCGACGACGCAACCAACACCTGATAGGCGGTCTGCTTCTGCCCGCGCTCCTCTGCCTCGATAACCCAACTAAGGCGGGGTTGCCGCGAGTCGATACCAAGCGGTTTTTCGAGGTATTCACAACGCAGATAGGTGATTTTGGTATTGGCAAAGGCGGAAGTGGTTCCTAGCAAAAATAGCACAAGCAAGCCCCAAGTTCTCATGGCTCTCTCCTTACACAGAGGGATTTTATAGCCTCTGTTTTCGAGAAGCGCGGGGCAGATACCTGCTTAAAGTGGTGTACGGGGTGTTATGAAGGGGTGTGGGCAAGTATCAGAGTAAAAATTATAGCACCTGTTATTTAGGGAAGTACTTCAAAGGGGGTTTTATTGTTTGCGAGGTAACTATAGAAATGGCTATCCAAAGTAAAGACACGGTATGTGTCTAGTACTTCTGCCATTGCCACCAGAGAGGCATCCGCGAAGTCCATATATGTGTACTGGCGCATTAAGAAATAGATGCGCGTCGCCTCCTCATTACTTCCAATATGCAGGGTAATCAAGCCGTCTTCAAGATAGCCGCGTAGTATCTCTTGCCCTTGCACACCTGCTTTAACACCCAGAAAGTACATGGCTTCCGTAAGGCAAGCCCATGTAGTAATCAGTTGGGAGTTGATGTGTTTCAGAGCGGCTACACAGCGGAGATGGTTCTGATCATGCCGATTTATGAGGGCAATGATTGCGCTAGAATCACAAAGTATCATCATCGTGGGTAACGTGTATTTCTGGCAGTTGACCAAAACCTTCTAAGTAATGCTCTAGTTTTTCGGAACCATCAGCGGGTTCAAAGCTAAGTTGTCCCAAGCGACCTGCAAACCGTTCGGCAAGGGATTTTGATTGGCGGATATCTTTCTCTGTTGAAGGAGATCCCTCCAGTTGCAAGATGAGTATTCGGGTATTGGAGGGAATGGAGGCTGCATGATGAATGGCTTCTTCCCAAGTACCCTCAAAGAGTGTGTTTCCACGTACCATAACCTTGTCTCCTGACCGTTAGCAGATACTCCATTGTACCATAAAGCCATTTTCTCTCTTAATTATGTAATCCGCCTATCTCTGGCTAGGCAAGTATCAGACCAAAAATCACCGCATCCGTTACGAAATGAAGGAGGCAACACAAGCCTACTCCTTTGCTTTTATACCGTATCCACCCCAAGACAACACCAAAAGCCGTTGCGAGTACCATTCCCGTAACCCCCTGTGGAACTCCATTGCTGTGCATTAGTCCAAACATCAGCCCTTGTAGCCACCAAGCCCCTCTCACCCCTAGCCGTATCGTTAGAGCTTGTTGCAAAACCCCACGAAAAACCACCTCTTCCGAAACGGAGTTTATGAGTGCGAAAGTGATGCCTGCCAAGAGAGTAAGCCAAAGGCTTCTATGAGGAATCTGTTGCGAGAAAGCAGAGAGGTTGGGGGAAGTAGCCTTATACCAGATAAAGAGGCAAATCGGTGCAAGAAACAGAGTGAGTAGCCCCAAAGTAGTAACAGAGCGGCTACTCTCTCCCAAACGGAACCAGTCGGGGCGATAGCGTAGTCGGGGTATAGCATAGAGAGTAGACGTGGAAAGCAGGATAGGAAAGAAGAGACCTAGCGGCCACCTCTGTAGAGAGGGAACCGCCGTAACCAAAAGCATTGCGCCAAACAGAAGTAGCGCATGAGTTACTGCTTGTGGAGTGGCTTGCTCTGTATGCACAAAGGTTTCCTCGTAAAGAGAGGGGGGTAGAGGGGTGATTAGATTTTGCCACCCCTAAACATAACACACATACCCCATTGTACCACACCACAACTTCCCCTCCATTTACGCCATGAAAACGCGCTGAACGAACCAAAACCCTCCGGCAAGAATAACGATAATAGAAGAAGCAAGCACTGTTTTGTGGGCGGCTTTCTCGCTATAGCGGTGTAGTGCGGCAAGAATCGGTGTTACAAGCAGAACAATGCACATCTGCCCCATCTCCACACCTACATTGAAGGAGAAGAGTGACCAACCCAACGCCTGACGGGGTAACTCTAGTTCGTGTAGAACGCTGGCAAATCCGAAGCCGTGTATAAACCCAAACCCAAACGCAAAGAGCAGGCGAAAATCGCGTTTCTCCTCCTTATGTAACAGGCTATGTACCCCTACAAATACGATGCTGAGGGCGATAGTCGGCTCGATAAGGCGCGGGGAGGGCGACAGGATATTGAGCGTAGCGAGGGCAAGCGTGATGCTATGCGCCACTGTAAACGCCGTCACTATTTTAAGCAGTTGGCGCAGTGTGCCGCCGAGTAGCAGAAGCCCGACGATAAAAAGAATGTGGTCGGGCCCAATAAAGATGTGGTGAATCCCCTCTATGATAAACTGCTTTATCACCGTGCTTATCGCCTGATGACTGCCGGGAACGTAGTTTAGCCGTTCGGTTTTTGCGTCGAAAATCAGTTGTTGCTGAAGGGGCTTCCCCTCGTAGATGTTCAGATAGGTGGTGTGGCGCGGGTCGTAGGGAAACAGGCGGCTCTGAACGGTGAGCGTTTTGGGAAGCCCCTTCCAAGCAAAAGCAAGGTCGAAGCGCACATTCTTACGCTCTTTGGCGGTAGTTACGCCCCTCAGTTCCATCGTTAAGAGGTTGTCATCTGCCGAGAGGTGGAACCGCTCTTTGAGTAGGGCGAACATAAGGGTTTTGTTTGCCTCTGCCCCCGTGTTCGTAAGCAACATATCCGGCTCTACTTTGGGAAGGTAGTGCGCGAAGTCGGCGGCGGGTGCTTCTAAGGTCGCCTCTACTCCCGTGCTACTTAGGTGCAAATCGACATAACTAAACGGCGTATCGTGAGCCAGCGCGGGCATTGCCACACTGACAAATACCAGTAGTACCGCCATAAGCGTTCTTAGGGGCTTCACCGTGCGGCTCCCTTCTTTACGGGTTCCGTTTTGTAACTCGCGGTAGAGGTGGTTCTTCCCAACTCGTTTACGGCGGCGACGGCACGGGGGGTCTCGATGGGAGAGAACTGCGGATTAAGGCTGAGTGCCTGATAGAGATACTTACGCGCGGTGCTGATTTCGCCCACTTTGGCATATATCATTCCGGCATGGTAGAGGAATTTGGCTTCGGGAGTGTGCCTATTTAGGGCGCGGTCTATCGCCTCTTTCGCCTCGTTGTACTGTTTATTCTGGTAGTAGCACCACGCAAGGGTATCTGCCTCGAAGACGTTTTGGGTGTTCTTATGCTCCTCTGCAAGACGCACTGCCTCTACCGGGTTTTTCGCGTGGTCGGCGTAGTACTGGGCTATCTGTAGATGGTCGTGAACCCCATTCGTCTGGTTTCGGGTATGGAGTTCTTCGAGGGCGGCTTCCTGCTTGTCGGCTTCCGCGTTGTTTCCAGTCAGGCGATAGAGGTCGGCGAGAGCGGCAAGCGTGTTGTGTTCGGGGGCAATCGCGTTTGCTTGTTGGTAGTACTTGATTGCAGCAGGATAGTCTTTCATGGCGGTCTTTACGCGCCCCATTACACTTAGAAGGTGCATATTGTTGGGGGCAGACTTGAGTCCCTCATTAAGTACCTGTTGCGCCGCCAAAAGGTTTCCGTCGCTAAAGAGCATCATGCCAAGCCGCGAACGACACCACGCCGTATTCTCGGCAAAGGGGCCCCCTGCATCTATCGCCTTTTGCATCAGCCAACGCCCTTTACGGAGGTCTCCTGTAATAAAGAGCAGATATGCCCCACGACTATAGGAGGCAAGGTCGGGGTGAATGTCTAGCATTTTCTGATAGTGGTCGAAAGCGGCATCGTAGGAGCCAAGTTCTACCTCTGCATCGCCGATAATGCCGTAAGCGATGTAGCTTTGTGGGCTTAGAGCGAGGGCTTTATTTGCCCACTCCACAC
>OMJJ01000164.1 GCA_900299305.1 bacterium
GAACAGGTAACACGGCTTGGAGCGGGAACCGCTATCAAAATTCAGGACTCCTCCCTCATTTGCCACCCCAAACTGGTACGCCATTTCCGCGACGTAGCGGAGGCAAAGGGCATTAAGTATCAGTTGGAACTACTGCCGCGGGGAGGTACAGACGCAGGGGGAATACAGCGCAGTAGGGGCGGCGTTCCTAGTTTCACGCTCTCGATTCCCTCTCGCTATGTGCATACCGTAAATGAGATGGCGCATATCGAAGACATTCAAGCGACGATTGACCTACTGGTCGCCTACCTTGAGGTCGCGCACGAGCGCACCTACGGGTACGAAGGAGACATTTAAGAGGGAGGGGGGAACTACTCCCCCTCTGCCCAACCTCGTGCGCGTTCGATAGCACGTCGCCAACCCTGCTTTTGCGCCTCACGCTCGTCTTCCGAGAGGCGCGGTTCAAAAACGCGCTCTGCTTGCCACTGCTTTGCTATCTCCGTGGTGTCTTTCCAGTAGCCCACCGCCAGCCCTGCAAGGTAGCCTGCGCCTAGCGCGGTGGTCTCGGTGACAGTGGGGCGCACCACGGGGATACCTAAACTGTCTGCCTGAAGTTGAAGCAGAAGGGCGTTGCGAGTCATGCCCCCGTCCACCCTCAACTCCTTTAGCGGCTGATGTGAGTCGGCTTGCATTGCGTCTAGTACATCCCGTGACTGATAGCAGACCGCCTCTAAGGTGGCTCTTGCGATGTGGGCGCGTCCTGCCCCCCGTGTCAAGCCGAGTATCGTTCCCCGCGCATAAGCGTCCCAGTAGGGCGCACCCAACCCCACAAAGGCGGGAACAAAGTAGACCCCGCCGCTGTTCGGTACGCTTCCTGCCAACGCCTCTATCTCACTTGCCGACGAGATTATCTGTAGTTCGTCGCGTAGCCACTGCACCGCCGCCCCTGTAATAAACACACTTCCCTCTAGGGCATAGGTGGTCGTCTCTCCAAGCCTCCAAGCGACGGTAGTCAGCAGTCCGTTTTGGGAGGTTTGAGCCGTAGTTCCTGTGTTCAAGAGCAGAAAAGACCCAGTGCCATACGTGTTTTTCGCCATGCCGGGTTGATGACAGGCTTGCCCGAAGGTCGCCGCGTGTTGGTCGCCCGCCATGCCCCCTATCGGAATAGATGCCCCAAACAGAGAGACCTCTGTCTCACCAAAAAGATGGCTATTCGGCTTTACATCAGGAAAAAGTGAACGCGGAAGGTTCATAAGGGCAAGAAGTTCGTCGTCCCATTCGAGGGTGTGGATATTGAACAGCAAGGTACGAGAGGCGTTCGATACATCCGTAGCGTGAACCCTACCCCCCGTTAGTCTCCACAGCAGAAAACAGTCTACCGTACCAAACGCGATATCCCCTCTTTCGGCGCGTTCGCGTAGCCCTGCAATGTTGTCTAACATCCAACGAATTTTGGTTCCCGAAAAGTAGGGGTCGAGAGGAAGCCCTGTCCTCTCTCGAAATAGGGGGGCAAGCCCCTGCGCGGTGAGTTGCTCACAAAACGAGGTGGTGCGCCTATCCTGCCAAACAATCGCGTTCCCGACAGGCTCGCCAGTACGCCTATCCCACAGAATCGTGGTCTCCCGCTGATTCGTAATTCCGATAGCGGCAACCTCTTTCGCACTTACCTGCTTGCTCTGTAGAAGGCGTTGCGCTACGCCGAGTTGGGACTGCCAAATCGCTTCAGGGTTATGCTCTACCCACGCGGGTTGAGGATAGATTTGTGGGTACTCCTGTTGCTCCACGCCACAAACTTGCCCCGCCGCATCAAACAGAATAGCGCGAGAACTGGTCGTCCCTTGGTCTAACGCAAGAATGTACGAAGCCACTTTCGGAACCTCCTATACTTTCCTAAAAAACTATGGGAGGCAGTTCTCCGCGTATGCCCCTAAAACCTCCTAAGAAAGTAACTTTTCAGGGGCAAAATGGTAGGGTATACTAACCTATCAACTCGTAGCAGGGGGCATAACGATGGCGCAAGCATTAACAAGAAGCCAAACCGAAGAGATTATCCAAGAGTGGATTGATACGCTCAATAGCCTCTACAATCAGGTAGAGGAGTGGGTGGCTACGGAAGGGTGGACGTGTGAGCGAGAGGAGGTGGAGATAGAGGAGGGTTATCTGGGTAAGTACATGGCTCCCTCTATGACGATAACGACTCCGGAAGGCGACCTCTTTATGGAGCCTTACGCTCGTATAGTTATTGGAGGCAAAGGAACCGTTCGCTTCTATGCCATACCCACCTTACGGCGTGTGAAACTGCTTAAAGAGATGCGTGAACTCCCACGCTCCGTATCCATAGGAAGTAGACCCAAAACTACTCTATCCCCATTATCAGAAGAGTGGACAGTGCTTACCGATTCTGGTATTAAACTTCGCCAGAGTTGGAGTTGTGCAAACTTCATTATTCTTGTCAATGACCTACTTGGCATAGAATGAAAATCGTCTTCATAAAAAAATTAGAGGATGTGCGAAACCAGTACGAGGCTATCCGTACCACACTGGATTACGTAATAAGGCGTTGGGAGGCAGATAGTATTCGTCTAGGCGATACTACGGACAAACCTCCCAAAAAGAAAATGGAGGAGTTGGTAAGCAAGCAGGACTGCTTGGAGGCTTTGAAGCACCTAGAAACCGTCTACACCGTTCGCCTGTTTTCGGTGTTTGAAGGAATTCTCAAGGAGCATATCGTCCTAAGCCATCCTCATATACATCTCCCTGAAGATGCAAAAGCAATCTGGCTTATAGACCGAGTAGCGAACTTACAAACTCCTCACATCAGTAGCAGTATTCGAGAACACGCTCATAATGTGCGAAAGTATCGTAACTACCTCATACACTCCGCGAACGTGGCGGCTAATGTCGATTTTGACGACGCACTTTTCTATCTATCGAAGTACGTCGCTAAACTCCCAGCCCCTCCTGCCTAGCCCTCTTCTCCTATGCTCTCTTAACCCCGTTGGGAAGTTGCAAATCCGTCTTTATGCTTCCATCGGCTTGCTGTTGATGCGATACCCGAATGACTCCTTGTGGGGTAGGTACGGTTCCTTTTGCGTACTTTAGCCCTGCCAGTTGAGGACGCACCTGAACCGTTTTGAAGCCCGGTGAGGCAGGGGTCACACCGAGTACGTGTTCAGTAAGCCACGCCGTCGGACCTGCCGCCCAACCATGGCAGAGGCTATGCCGTAGACTCTTATAGCACCAGTTCCCAAAGTCGGCATGAATATCGCGTTTTGCAGAGGTTGGCAGTTCGTCTAGGTGGGTCGAATTTGTTAGCCAGTCCAGTTCAAACCCTTCCCAAAAGGTGGTTGCCCCTACATCCAACATTCCCCCCCAGTAGTGACGTATCAAATCCAGACACCCCGTATAGTCTCCCGCAAGGGCGCGAGCCTGTAGGATGTAGTAGCCGTAAAAGGTGGAAAGTCCGCGATACGGGTCTTTTGCGAGGTAAGTTTGGTTGGTGGCGTGTGCGTCTTTCATCTCGGCAAGCACGGCGAGGGCGTTTGCTTGCTTGCTTTGGCTAGGCGCACGGTGGCTTAGTGCCGCAAGGTGGGCAGAGGCTTCGGCACGGGCAGCACTATCGCCTTCTCCCAGTGTTCGGCAGAGGCTTGCTCCCGCTTTGAGTGCCATAACGACCAGTGCCTGTAGCCCCGCATCAATGGCGGTCGGGTCTTCACTGGTGGGCCACTCCAAAAACCGTGTACCGTCCAGTTTCTCCCGTCCATCCTCCGCAAGATGCTTCTGTACCAGCGATAGTAACCCTTTGAGATATGCCCTCTGCTCATTAAGGTATGCCAAGTTACCATGATAGCGATACCAGTCGTGCTGGAGCAAAATCCACCAGAGCGAGTAGGAGGAGATACCGTTCATCCATTGGGGAAGTGGGGTTCGGTCACGCACATAGTCTAGGCTTTGCGGCACAATCTCATGCCCCCCAAACACCGTACTAATCACCATCGCCTCTGGGTGTAGGTCACCAATCCAGACCAGTCTATCGCGCTTGATACCGTCCCAAACATGGTCTTGCATACAGAGGTGTACGGTGTGCGCCCCCGTCTGCCAGATTTTGTTCAGCCTTGCATCGCTACACTCAAACGAACCCAAGTAGGGCAAATCACGGTAGATATAGATAGCGTGAACTTGGCGTAGGGTCATGGTTGCTTCGGTATCGGTGAGGTCGATACGTGCGAATCGAAAGCCGGTTAGCCCTATTTCGGTATGCCCCATCCATGCGGCACGGGTCTCGAAATCGTGCAGGGTGTGGTCGTTGTTGGGGTCTCCCATCGCCTCACTCGCCGACTCTCCAAAGCGCACTCGGATATGCGCCGGCTTTCCGTTACTCGTTGTGGGAACATCGAGGCGCAGAGAGCCGTGTATCTCTTTTCCAAAATCGAGGAGAATAGAGGCGGTCTTACCGTTTTTCGCGGGGTGCAGAGTACAGGTACTCTCGTCCTCTTTCATTAGGTTTTGGGGACTATCTATTCCCGATTCCGATGTCCATAAGATACGTGTTGGCATAAGAAAGCGTCTTACACGCGGGTCTAGCCGTCCTTCACTCATAACACAAACTCCTTCTGTTCAAAATGGGGGCGGTTATGCCCACTCTACCAGTGCCGCCCCCCAAGAGTAGCCGACACCAAAGCCGACCAGCAGTAGTCTCTGCCCCTTTTGCAGTCTGCCTTCTGCAATCAGTTCCGAAAGCACAATCGGAATGGTAGACGACACGGTGTTACCGCAGTGCTTCATTGCCACACAAAACTTCTCGTCGGGAATATCCATCTTCATTTGCAGGTGCTTGAGCATATAGAGGTTTGCCTGATGAAACACCACAAGGTCGATGTCGTTGAGGGTAACCTCGGCTTTGGTTAGCATCCGCTCTAAGGTAGCGGGAACCGTGGTGAGGGTGAAGGTAAATATCTCTCCCCCATTCATGTAGAGGTTGTTTTGGGTGCGCTTGTTGCCCATATTGTCCTCTACTAAGGGCGCATCGGGGTCGTATTTGCCCCGCGTACCGCTATTAGGGACGATAAGGTTACTTGCGCCGTTCCCGTCTGTACCATATACAAAATGGCTTAGAGAGGGGGTCTCTCTTTCGGTAGCACTTAGGAGTGTAGCGGAAGCGGCATCTCCAAAAAGCGTGACAATGCTCTTATCACCATCATTGATTAACTTGGTATAGGTATCGGCAGTTATCAACAGCACATTCTTCGCTTGCCCCGTCTCTATCAAGCCCTTTGCAAACCCTAGCGAGTAGATATAGCCCGAACATCCCAAATTGATGTCTAATGCCCCTACCGTATTGGCAAGCCCTAGTTTTGCTTGCACGATACACGCGGTGGTGGGAAGCATATAGTCGGGGGTTTGGGTACAAAGCAGAACGAAATCTATCTCTTCAGGGGTACACACACCGGAGGCGAACAGTTTACGAGCGGCAGAGACCGCCATATCCGAAGTGAACTCCTCCGCACCGGAGATATGACGCTCTACAATCCCGATTTTCGATTCTATTTTCTTCTCTGTCCACTCCGGAAAGCGAGCCGCTATAACCGAGTTGGGCAGTATGTCCTCCGGCAGATAGTACTCCACTGCACGAATGGTTGCGTACATAACGACCTCCTAAGAGAGAGTGTAGCCCCCGTCCGCAACGAGGGTAGTGCCTGTCACCCACTTCGCGGCAGGAGAGAGCAGGTAGGCGATAGCATAGGCGACATCTTCGGGCTGACCGATACCCAACGGATGCGCCTTTTCGATTTCGGCGAGTTGTTCAGGGGTAAGTACAGAGCGCAGCTGGTCGAACATTTCGGTCTGTACAAACGCGGGTGCGACGCAGTTCACGCGAATCCCCTCTCTCGCCAACTCTAGTGCCAAAGAGCGGGTCATGCTCACCAAAGCCCCCTTGCTCGCCGAATAGACGGAGAGCGCGGTACTGCCTACAAGCCCCATTACCGACGTTACAAAGACGGCACTGGCATTAGGAGCGCATACCCCTTTCTGCCTAAGCCCTTTTGTTAGCATCAGCCCCGCAGTCACATTAATTCGCATCACGGTCTCTACGTCTTGGCTGGTTATGGCACGGAGAGGCTTGGTCTGCTGAATACCGGCACAGTGTACTACGCCGTGCAGTACCCCCACCTCACTCGCAAGAGCCTTGAGTTTGGCGGGGATAGCGTCTACTTCATTCAAATCGAATGGCTCTGACCTATGCCCCTCTCCCTCCAGTAGCGCAAGGGTTTCGGCAAGCCTATCGGGGTTCCTTGCCATAAGAATGACCTTTGCCCCTAGTCGGCTCAGTTCGACAGCGGTCTGCCTACCAATACCCGCCGAAGCCCCTGTTACCAGTATCTGTCGCCCTGTGAGTTCAAAAGGAGTGGTCAAAAGTGGTTGCCTTTCGTATTTCGCTAGTCTCACTGCATTGTACAACTATCTTAATTAGAATATCAAGGGGAGATAGCGCAATAGCACAAACTGAGTAATTTCTCAATGTCTCGTAGAAGACCTTAGTAGTAGCCACAATCTATATGTTTCGTGCCGCAAGTTTGCCCTGTACCCAACGGTGGGGTTCTCTCACAGAAGCGACTAAGAGAGAAGAGATAGAATCTTTGGTATGCACACGATACAGTAGTAGAACGGTAAGTGCAGACCACCAGTACGCAATAGAGGAAGCCCATGCCGCCCCTACAATTCCAAACTTTGGAATGAGCGCGTAGTCCAAAATAATGGTGGCACAAAGCCCACTGAGAGTGGCATAGGCACTCACTTGCGGTTTGCCTAGCCCCGACATCAGGGCGGTAAGCACTTTGGTAACGGCAAGCCCCATCATGCCCGGCAAGAGCCAGAGCGCAGGAGCCACTGCCCCCGCATACGGCTTGCCATAGAACCAAGGGATAAACCAGGGCATCACGATAAGGGAACCTAGTAGACCGACGGCACTAAGTGAAAAAGCGGTTCCCATCATCAAGCCCGGTAGGGTCGCCTTCTCTTTCTCGGTAGCCCCTGCAATTTTGGGTTGTAGTACGGCGGCAATAGAACTTGGGATAAAGAGCACCAGTTCCGCCATCGAAACAGCGTTGGAGTAGAGACCCGTAGCGGCATTGGAGAGAAGCGCATTTACGATAAGGGCATCTAGTCGGTAGTTTAGCTGTTGTGCCAAATTCGAGAGACAAGACTTCAAGCCGTAGTGAACATACTGCGAAACCCAGTTTTCGGGTAGTTTCCAGTGGTAGACGACCCCATGCTTTCGTTTTAGAACTACGAGTGCGTACCCTACCGCCATCAGTGTAGCGATATTATAGAGATACATGACTTGTAGAGTATTTAGGGAACGATGCAAGAGCCAAAGAGGAACCAGTACCAAAACTTGCAGGAAGTAGGGCAGAAGCAACGCGTTGTTGCGCCCCGGAAAGTTCATTAGCCCCATGAGTGCGTTGGTAACAAACCCATGTGCTAACCCGATAATGCACTGGATATACGAAGAGAAGATAAGGGCAGGTGAAAGCCCCTTAAACACCTGATTGTGTGCTACTGCTTCCAAAAACAAGTAGGCAAGAGCCAAAACGAAAGGCATTCCATACAGAAAGCGAAGGCTGACAGCAACGGAATCTTTTAGAGTTTCGGGGTCGTTTTTGTGGCGGTTGATGTTGTAGACAATGGCACTAGGAACACCGAGGGTTGCCAACCCAGAGAGGAGAATCGCAATCGTCATTCCGATAGTGACTTCACCGCGCTGGGCAGGTAGGAGCATTCGAGCAAAACAGAAGGAGGTCGCTATCTTGAGAATGTAGATATAGATTTGATTAGCGAAATTGCTCTGAATATGCTTTCTCAATAGGCTTCACCTTAGTACTGTCAAATAAATTCTTTAAACTCAACTTGATAATTGCTCTAAAACGCACCACCCTA
>OMJJ01000165.1 GCA_900299305.1 bacterium
CTAAGCACCTCTAAAACCACTCCCTCCCAAACCGCAGAAAACGCGGCTCCAAGTACTGCCACTCCGTCGCCTCAAGCACCCGTTGCGGGAAGAAACAACTCTACAAGCCCCAGTATGAGTGACGCAGACAAGCCGTTACGGCTGAAGTCGGGACCTTCTATAGATGCGGTAGAGTCGAATCCTACCCGAAAACCTGCCCCAGACGAACCCGCTTCCACCAGAGATAACAGCGGGGACGAACAAGACCCCAGAGAGGTAGATAGGTCGGAGAGCAGGACTGCGGACAACGGTACAGACGACAGCACCTCGAAAAAAGAGCGCAGGCGGAAACGCAAAACCACTACAGACGATACAGATAACGAAGCGACCTCTGAAACTGCTCCCCGCAAGCGCAAACCTGCCGATGAGAATACCGATAACACGACTGAGGCGCGTACCCCCGACCCCGAAGTGAAAGATAAGAAGTATCGGGTACAGGTAGGGGCGTTTTCTACTCGTGAACTAGCCGAAGCAAAACAGCAGGAACTTCAGGCGCAAGGGATAACCTCACACGTCCGCCCTAGCACTAAAAACGGCAAAACCCTCTACAACCTACAGTCTGGTTCTTATAAAATAAAGGCGAATGCGGAGGCGGCAAGCGACAAAATGAGAGCGGCAGGTTTCGATACCTACATCAAAGAGGAGTAGATTTCTGCCCTATTTGCGCCTGTTTCTGTTTACTCGGCTCTCGAACCACGCCCCTGCCACTATTCCCAACTTGCGGGGAGTACTCACTCGCGCCCGTGTCTTGAAAACGTCGTAACCGTTACGCTCAATACTCGTAAGAATGCCCCGATATATCTGTATCATAATGCGAAGCGTAGAGCGTCCTGCGGGGTGTACGAGGGGGCGCAAGGCGTTTGCTTGCCGGTAGTACTCCTTTGCGCGGTCTGCCTCAAACTTAATGAGGGCGTGTACTTTCTCGTCCATTACTCCCGCTTTTAGTTGCGCCTCTGTTACTCCAAAACGCCGTAAATCCTCTTGCGGTAGGTAGATGCGGTCACGTTCGCAGTCCTCTTTTACATCACGCAAGATGTTCGTTAACTGGAACGCCAAGCCACACGCCTCTGCATACTCCAGTGCCTTCCCGTCTGCTTCGTCGAACCCCCACACATGGATACACACAAACCCTACAATACTCGCCACCCGATAGCAGTAGAGGTGCAGGTCTTCAAAGGTCTCATAGCGTTGGATAGATAAGTCCATCTCTGTGCCGTCGATAAGTTCTTGGAAGTAGTGGGCGGGGATATGGTATTTCTGTACGGTGTCGTGGAAAGCGGGGAGAATGAGGCTATCGCCGTAGTCACCCGCGAAAGCCTTCTCTAGTGCAGAACGCCACTGCCGCATCTCGTCTACTTTGGAGCGGTTCTCTGCCGCTTCGTCCGAAACGTCATCGCTATAGCGCATAAAGGCGTAGATAGCGCACATCGCCGCTTTGCGTTCGGGGGGCAAGGTAAGAAAGGAGTAGTAGAAGTTTTTTGCTTGTGTCTTCGCGACGTGTTCACAGTAGCGGTACGACTCGGCGAGTTGTTCTTTGGTGAGAGGGGAGGTTACGTTATGAGCCATTATCGAGTTGTCCACCCCGCTACCAACCTGCCGAACAGCATTGCCACTTGCCGACTTTTGGGTATGGAAGGACGCTTGGTAAGCACGTCGTAGCCCTGCGCCTCAATACGGCGTAGCACCTCCAGCCCTCCTCGACTAAACATCTCTACATCAAGGCGTACCCGTTTGTTGACAGTATCGCACAGTTTTAGCCCTTCGCGGAACAGGGCGTGAGTCCGCTCTACTTCAAAGCGCATAAGGTTGCCAAACTCTGGGGTAAACTTGCGTTCCCAAATCCACTCCTCTTTCACTCCAAAGCGTTCCATATCGTCGAGGGGGATATAGATGCGATTTTTTTCGAGGTCACGGGTTACGTCTTGCCAGAAGTTCGCGAGTTGGAGGGCGATGCAGGTCTTATCCGAGAGGTCAAACCGCTCTTTGTCCCGATACCCGCAGAGGTAGAGCACCAACTGCCCAACGGGGGTAGCGGAGTAGAGGCAGTAGTCTTCCAGTTCGGGATAGTTGGGATAGCGGGTAATGTGCTGGTCTTGGCGGAAGGCTTTTAGCAGGTTGCGGAAGGGGTCGGCAGGAATATCGAACTCCTTTACCGTCTCCTCTAGGGCGACAAACGCGGGGTGCCGCGGCTCTCCCCGATACATTGCGTCTAGCTCTTCTTCCCACCAGTCTAGCAGGAGTAGCGACTTTTGGGTATCTCCTATCTCGTCTCCGAGGTCGTCGCTAATGCGGCAGTAGGTGTAGATGTGATAGAAGTGCTTGCGTAGGGGACGCGGACAGAAGACAGAAGAGACGAGAAAGTTTTCGTAGTGCGATTTTGCGAGGCGTTCGCAGTACTGCCGCGCCTCTTCGAGAGTGTAGGTTCGCTCTACGCGGTAAGGATGTTCGATTTCGGCGGCGGTCATTCGATTTCCGTTGTACAGAGAGGTGAGGTGTATGGTCTATTATACCCGTAACTAGGGGCTGAGAGACCCACAAAACCTATCAAAAATCTCGGTAGGGAAAGAACGGGGCTTGCCTTCCTTGTCGATAAGCATCTGGTAGGTCTCGCCCTCTGCGATTTCGCGGCTATCGCACGTCAGCAGGTACCCCATGCGGAGGGTGCGCTTTTTTATCTCTTTTACGTAGACGTAGATAGTCACCTCGTCGTCGTATCGCGCCGCGCCTTTGTACTTGCAGGATGCCTCTAGGATGGGGAGAAACAGTCCCTGCTCTTCGAGGTCGAGATAGCGAATACCCCGCGCCCTGCAAAACTCGGAACGCGCCGCCTCGAACCACTCGAAGAAGCGTCCGTAGTAGGCGCGTTGCATCTGGTCGGTTTCGGCATAGCGTACCCGTATCGACATAAAGACTCCGTTGGGGGGTAGTGTGGGTTCTGTCTCCTTGTGTTTGTGCATACCTAAGCAGGTCTCTCCTCAAAAATAGGGTTGGGTTAGGGTACGGGCGGGATAGTTTTCCACGATTTGTCCGCCTTCTCCGCAAGAAAACGTCCGTTGTGCGCTGTATACTTTACGAACGTTTGGGGCATACTTCTCTCTAGGTGGGTAGTAGGGCTAAACGCGATGCAGAGCAGAAGCACGGTAGCCGTATAGAGGCTGACTTGTGCGAAGGTGGGTACGAATTCGCGTTTGCGTTTTAGGCAGAGAAGCCCGGTGAGGAGCAGAATAGAGAGGGGAATCGCCCACTCTACAAAGAAAAGGGCGGCTTTGAATGCAAGGTCTTCGCTACTCCAGATGTGTTCTAAAAATCGGTTTTCGGAATGGAGGTTCAGAGTATCCGAAACCAGTTGCCGCAGGTTGATTAGGAAGGCGTTTTGCGGTTGCCAGCAGAGTATGGCTACTATCAGTACCCCAAAGACCGCCGAGAGGGTTAGTTTGTTCTCCGCAGAGTTGTGCTTAAAATAGAGTGCTAAGAGCACGAGTAGCAGTATCCGAAACACGCTTGCCCATAGTACCATGTCTGCCGTCCACGCATAGAACAGAGTGCTGAAGTCGTTATCGGGTACTCCTAAGCGCATATCACTGGTCTCTTTGGCGATTTTTCTGTTAGCCCCTGCCACACAGTGGCTCTCCTTTACCCATTTTGCCAACCCTTTTTCGTTATGTTGTTCCAAGAACCTAAGTGTTTCGGCGTTAGAGGCACGTATCTGCTCTTTGGTGTCTAAGGGCTGCGATGTGGATGAGAGGGCGATCTCTATCAATGAGGTTCCGGTATAAGAGGCAAGGTTGGAGGTGGCGTTCTCCATCAATCTTCCTACACGAAACAGGGCGCGGCGTAGGGCAATACTTTTCGTAATATCTGCGGGTATTGCACGCTCCTTTACCTGAAGCGTAGACTGTATCTGCTTGCCCTGAATACGAATATCAATCGTCTCAAAGGTGTGTTGTGGCTTGGCATACACGATAGCATGGTAGGTAAAAATTCGAGCCAGATTACGAATTTGTCCATACTGTGGTGCAGGTACACTGGCGTAGTCAGAGAAGATTTGGAAGGCGTTTTGCTTTCCGAAGGTACGCTCGTAGAGGTTTTGTACCAGTGCTGCCTCTTGCCACATATAGTCTTCGTAGTAAGAGCATTTCGCGGCGCGTTCGAGGGCAACGTAGGCGGCTAATCGGTTAGATTCCGCTTCCGATTCTGCAACATAACGGTACTCATTGCTAGAGAGAATGAGAATAGCAGACATGAGAGGAAAGAAGGCGTTGT
Organism: bacterium; assembly: GCA_900299305.1. Lineage (GTDB taxonomy): Bacteria > Armatimonadota > Chthonomonadetes > Chthonomonadales > Chthonomonadaceae > CAIJLM01. The sequence continues at coordinate 4,303 of OMJJ01000165.1, forward strand.
CGGGGTCGAGTTCTACCCCTTTTGGGATAGCCTTGTACACTCCCTCTGATATGGAAAAGTTGCTAACAAGAGTTCCTTGTGCGGCGACAATCCTCTTCATTTTCTGGACTTCGGGGTGTTTTCCCAGTATATCGGTACTCATGGTGTGACGTAGAATATGGGCGCACAACTCTTTGGTGTAGCCGCACTTTCGGGCTACCTCTACCAACGAATTGACCCCCGCAACTGCATCGTGGCTCTTTTGCATGAGTGCGAGGCTATAGGCTATCTGGTTTTGTGGGGATTCGTTGCGGTGTTGGGCAAGGAGCCCATTCACACTCCGTCCGATTGCGTTTCCCCCATCTACCTCTTTTCTGCCCTGCTGGATAAGGCTGGCATGGAGGGATTTGTCGGGTAGAAAGAGGGCACTAACCTGCCTTGTGTGCAGGGAACTAGATTGGGAGAGGGCGAGTACCGCAAATAACAGGAGAGTCGCTCCTAAAATAGACTTCCAGAGTGTGGCTTTCTGCATGATGTTGCCTCGAAGTCAACCGATTGAGCAGGGAAGGGAGGGGGCTACACTTCCGCTGAGGGAACCACCTGTACATGAAGCGGGGCTTCAAACACGTACTCAAACAGGTCACGGTTGTTTTGTACCCCCCATATCTCCATCTGGCAATCAGAATCGGAGTAGAGGGTGAGTAGGTAGCGGCGGGGGTTGGAGAGACGCTCCAGTTTGATATTTTTGACGAGGAGAAGGTGGCTTCTATCCACACCCTCCGCGACTCGCAATATCGCCGCGAGTATACTTACTAGACGGCGTTCGGTGCGGTTTAGGTTCCCTAGGTTCTCATGTTTTTTCTTTGGAAAGCCCTTGCGGTGGTAAAGAGCCACATTGGCGACAATATCTATCTCGGTATCGTTGAAGCCAAGCAAATCCGAGTTGCGAATAAGGTAGTAGGCGTGTTTTTGGTGGTTGGAGTGCGAGAGGAAGTTACCGATGTCGTGAGTGATTGCCGCGTAGTCCAGCAGTTCCCGCTCTGCCAAGCCGTAGGTGTGTTCTCCCAAGCGGTGTAGCTCCTCGAAGAGGCGTAGCGCAATAAAGGAGGTGTGCGCCGCGTGTTCCGCCTCGTAGTTGCAGGCACGTGCCAACTGCAAGATACTGCGCCTTCGTACTCCCGTCTCTTGGTACTGCTGACGCTCTGCCTCTTCACGCAGGAGGTGGTCGAGGAGGATACCGTCACGTAGTCCACGCTCGCTAACGTTGAGGCGGTCTATATGGAACATCTCCATAAGGGTAAGGATAATAGCAGAGCCACCCACGATGATGTCTGCCCTGTTTGCGTCCATTCCCGGCACTTTACGCCGCTCTTCGAGGGGCAGTTTGTAGAGCATCTCAACGGTACTACGCAGGTCTTTGAGGGTAAAGGAGAGGTTTCTGCCTGCTCCTTCACGGCTCTCTGTACTTCTTCTCGCCACTATTTCGCCTAGTGTGGTGATGGTTCCCGCGCTCCCCAATGCTACCTCAAAACCCGTCTGTAGTACCTTTCGGCTAAGGGTGCTTGAGGTGGCTTTTACATACTGTTGTGCCTTCGCAAACTCTTCGGAGGTATACGCTTTGGGGCTGGTAAAGAAGCGGCTAGAGAGGCGAATCGCTCCTAGTTTCAGGCTATCCAAAACGTAGTGCTGTTGGGTATCTCCAACAATGACCTCTGTACTACCACCACCTATATCAATGAGAATGGCTTTGCGCTTACCGAGGTCTCTGCCGCTAGAGACCCCTAGCCAGATAAGACGCGCCTCCTCTACCCCTGAGATAACGCGCACTTCGATACCCGCCTCTTCTCGGACTCTGTCTACAAACTCGTCGCGGTTCTCTGCTTCGCGGGTGGCAGAGGTAGCGAAGGCGACAATCTCTTGTGCGCCAAAACCCCGTGCTACCTCTGCAAACTTGGCACAGACCAACGCGCCCCGTTTGATAGCATCGGGGGTCATCTGATTGGTATCGAACTCGCCTTCGCCCAAGCGGACGACCTCACGGTGCTGGGCAAGCGTGGTGAGACCTTGCTCCGACTCCTTGCGTACTACCGCGAGGCGAATAGAGTTTGTACCAATGTCTATGGCGGCGAAAATAGCGTTGTCTGGTTTCAATGTTTCCTCTGCTCTCTTGTTAGAGGGGGGTGGTGTAGGCGCAGGTGATAC
>OMJJ01000166.1 GCA_900299305.1 bacterium
GTACTGGCAAGGCGTTTGGGGTCGCCCTATCGTTTGGGGAACCGTGATTTTGAAGTAACAAGCGTTGCACGAGTGAGTGTTTTTGCACAAAATAGTGTACTATAAAGAGAAGCAGGGGATACGCCAGTGCGCCCCCTGCTTCGTTTTGATTGACCCAGAAAGGATGACTCTATCTCATGGCAAACCGTGTTGCCGTATTGGAAACCACTAAAGGAACCATTAAATTTGAACTCTACGAAGACCTCGCGCCCATCACCGCAACGAACTTCATAGATATTGCCGAAACCGGACACTATAACGGGCTTACCTTCCACCGCTACGTGGCGAAGTTCGTGATTCAGGGCGGCGACCCCACCGGAACCGGAACCGGAGACTACAAAGACCCCGCTACCGGACGCAAGAAAACCATTCCCCTCGAAGTGACCCCCAAGCTCAAGCATGGCGAGAAGGGGGCGGTAGCTATGGCACGCTCTCAAGACCCCAATAGTGCCTCCTGTCAGTTCTACATCACCCTAGACCGCGCCGACTTTTTGGATATGAACTACGCCGTTTTTGGGCGTGTTACCGAAGGAATCGAGAACGTTCTACAACTACGCGAAGGCGACAGAATGACGAAAGTCTCGATTGTAACGCCAGAGGGAGCGTAACTCATGCGCCGAGAGAGGGTCGATATAGAGTTTGTCTGTAGAAACCTCACGGGGAGTTACGCGCTTACTCGTGAAGGGGTTCACTTGGGCATACAGATAGGGGAACAGGTAGAGCAAGAGGTTCCCATAGCAAACGAACCCGCCCTCTTTCGGCTGTTTGTGTACGTTCGTGAGGGAAAACTGCCCGGAACCGTCGATTTTGGCGGGGAGGCGGTAAAGGGAACCGCAGAGGAGAGGTTTGTCTATCTCTCTTGGGGGGTACGTAGCGGGTACGGGTGGGATAGGTTTGCCCGTACCAAAGTGCCGCTAACACGCATTACCCCCGAACTTCTAAACCGCGTGCTGGCAGAGGGCAGACCCCTTCGCGCAAACCTCCGCCTTTTAGACGAGCGGGGACGCAATGTAGCGGCGTTGCGGGGGGAAGAGCAGGTGATTTGGGAATAGTCGTGCGTGATAATAACGTTACGTAACGCACCTCATGGAGAGGAGAGGAACCATGCACCCGATAGATACTCCCGACTGGCTAGAACCACTCATTGAACATGAGGCGTTCTATTTTGCCTTTGCGGGGGAACTAGAGAAGACAGAAGCCGCATGGTTTTTGCAAGGAGACGTGCTCTATGACTACGGGGACGCGAACCATGCCTTTCGCCTACGAGACGACGGGCGGGGCGCGAACGCGGTAGTCGATGCCATAATACGCTACTACCAGAAATCGCGGCGGCGGGTGATTGCTGATGTGGATGTGGTTGCAGAGGCGCAAGGCATAGGGGCGGCACTGCGGCAAAGGGGCATTATGCCCGTTCTGGGAAGCATGAGTTTTATGCGCTACCCGCACACGTCTGCACCACCGCGCAAAAACCTGCGGGTACAGGTACAGGAGATTCCCAAAGAGGGGCGGCTTTTGGAGCATTGGATAGATATTGTAGGGGGCAACGACGACGACGCGGAGAAGTGGCGCAGAGTGGCACGGGCAGAGGCGGCTTTCCCTGCAACTCGCCTCTATATGGGTTTTTTGGAGGGGATACCAGTCGGGACGTGTAGCCTTATTTCGGGATTGGGTTGGGGGCGCATAGAGAGCGTAATGACTGTTGCCCTCTATCGGCGTATGGGGGTCGCTACAAGTTTGGTGTGCCGTGCTATTGCCGATTCGCTGGTTATGGGCAACGCTGTTACCTACCTATTTACTGAGAGCGGGGGTATGGGAGAGGCGTTGTACCGCGATATGGGCTTCGAGGTTGTTGCCAAGAACCCCTTTCGGCGGCATTTAGAGTAGCAAAATAAAAGAAATCGGGTCTATTCGCAAATAATCGCAAATTAGATTGATAATTAAGGGGTACAAATCCACTATTTCGTGAAATAGTGCAAAAAGTATGGAAAAATCTGACACAGTTGCGTATAATGCAACTAGAAGCAATTAAGCAATCGCTAACGTTGCTAAACTTTTTGGAGTAGTTGTTCCGATGTCTAAAGTCGTTCTACCGGACACTCCTTCCCTCGGGCTTGATGAGACGCTCGCCCCGCCCCACCACCGTCCTGAAAAATGGAGTAAACGTATTCGCCGTGTGTTGCTAGGAAAGCCGCTACAGTCGGACAGAATGGCACACACTCTTCTCCCCAAAATCATCGCGCTTCCCGTGTTCGCTTCCGACGCAATCTCCTCCTGTGCGTATGCCACCCAAGAGATTGCACTGGTTCTAGGGGCGGCTGGCTTGGGAGGTTTGGGTATGGGGCAACTCTATACCCGTTTCACCCTCCTTACCTCTATTGCGATTATCACCCTCCTTGCGATTGTCGCTATCTCCTACTGGCAAACCATTTTCACCTATCCCCATGGCGGCGGCTCTTATAGCGTAACGAAAGACAACCTTGCGACACGCTGGGGCATTAACTGGGGCTTGGTCGCGGGGGGCGCGTTGCTAATAGACTACGTGCTTACGGTCTCGGTGTCTATTGCATCGGGGGTACAGAACCTTGCGGGCATTCCCAACCTAGAGAGGTTTCACATCGGAGAACACACCGTTCTCTTCTGTCTGCTGTTTGTTGGGCTACTCACGCTTGCCAACTTACGGGGTACAAAAGAGTCGGGGGCGTTATTCGCTACCTTCACATACGGCTTTGTTGCCATGTGCTACGTAATGATAGGAACTGCGATACTAGGTCCATTGTTTGGTTGGCACGCTCACACCACCGAAATTGAGGGGCTACAACAGGTCTATCAAGAGCAGATGAAGCACTCTTTAGAGGCGACAACCACTTTGGGCGGCTTGGCAATGCTTGGTGTGGCGTTGAAAGCTTTTGCGAGTGGGTGTACCGCAATGACAGGGGTTGAGGCGGTCTCTAATGGTATTCCCGCCTTCAAAGCCCCCAAATCGAAGAACGCCGCAAAGACGCTTATCGCAATGGCGGTAATTTTGGGAAGCATCTTCTTGGGCATCTCTTGGCTCACCGCGAACCTCCATGTTGTCTACTTCAATGAGGTGGGTACAAAGGGACAGCCCAACTATGTAGAGGGTGCACCTGCGGTTATCGACCAGATTTCGGGGGCGATATTCGGTAAGACGGGGCGTTGGGCAATACTCTACCTGCTTACTCAGTTTGCTACGGCAGGGATTTTGGTGCTTGCCGCCAACACCGCCTTTGCCGACTTTCCACGCCTCGCTTCGCTTATGGCGAAAGACCGCTTTATGCCCAAGCAGTTTGCAAACTTAGGCGACAAACTGGTCTTCAATAACGGTATTGTGATACTGGGAGTGTTTGCGGGGGTTCTTATCGCAATTTTTAATGGCTTGACTGATAGCCTGATACCTCTGTATGCGGTGGGAGTTTTCCTCGCGTTTACGCTGTCTCAGAGTTCTATGGTGATTCACTGGTTTAAGGATAAGACACCAGGTTGGCAGAAGAAGGCTGTTATTAACGGAATAGGGGCAAGTGCCACCTTTATCGTGCTGTGTACTATTATCTTCGAGAAGTTTACACATGGGGCTTGGGCAGTTATTGTACTCATCTTCCTCCTGTATCTTGTCTTTCAAAAGATACATCAGCACTACGCAGATGTGGTTTACGAGTTGAGCATGAATCACTACGAAGCACCTGCTTGCCCCATGCACAACACGGTATTGGTGCTGGTTCCTTCGCTACACAAAGGGGTTATGCCCGTGCTGGACTATGCACGTTCCCTCTCTTCGGACTGCCGTGCCGTGCATATTGAGGTAGACCCAGAGAAGACCCCACGCCTAAAAGAGCGATGGGAGGAGTGGGCAGGAGAGTTACCTCTGGTTATTTTGAACTCGCCCTACCGCTCTCTTATTACGCCTATTATGCGGTATCTGGATGCGGTACGGGTGGAGCGTACCAACCATATCGTAACGGTGATTGTACCGGAGTTCGTGCCCGCAAAGTGGTGGCATAGCCTGCTACATGGAAATACAGCGTGGATTTTGCGGTTGGCACTCCTAAGCCGTAAGGATGTGGTTATGGCGAGTGTGCGCTATGAACTGCACGAGGTTCATGCAAAGCCCCAAGAGGTGTTTGGAGAGACAGTACAAACTCATACGGCTACCGAAAACCATTAGAAGAGATAGGGGTTATTTGCCCGTGTCGCCTTGAAATCGAAAGGCGGGTTTCCCTAGAAAGTCGGTGCTGATAATGGTAGGACACCAGTAGGTTTCGATGTGCTGAATTACGAGGTCTGTTCCCCGAAAGTGGCTCACAAAGGGCTGTTTTCGGGGATTATACATGGTGTCGGTAAGGTCGCGCATGAGTACCATGTTCATACCGCGCCCCACCATTGCCCTTATAGAGAAGGTGCGCCCCAAAACGCACATATTGGTATGTACCCCCATAATAATCAGGTTGGTTATCCCTCGTGCGCGGCATAGGTTAAACACTTCCTCCCCACTGTCCGTAACTGCATCGGTACTCGCTATAGTAAGACCGGGATGCTCTCGTTTCCAAGGGCTACTCATGGGGCAAGGCGGGTCTTCAGTACAGCCTCCATCCGAGTCGTCGATGGGGAGGGCTGGCTCGGCAGGGCGTGTCCATCGTTTTTCGTTTTCGGTAGGACGTGCGAGAGGGGCGGCAGGGGGAGCCTCTTGCGCTCGTTTGCGCTCTGGAGTCCCCTCGTAGTATTGCATGGTGTCGCTCGGCGCGTGAATGATGAGTGCGCCCTGCTTTCGCGCCTCCTCTAGTACGGCGTTCATGGTAGGAATCATCTCACCCACTCTACAGGTCGCGCCCTTACACCAGTGGACATCCCACATATCGCAGATGATAACCGCGGTCTGTTGGGGGTTCCATTGAAGGGTCTCCTCTTTCGTTTGGAACGAGTTACTGCCCTTGTGGGTCTCTATTTGATACCTTGCATGAAGTTTCATGGGTTTAACCTCCGAAAAATAGCTCTCTGTGGGAGAGTCTACTACATGGTACTTATCTCTCCTAACCTTCCTGTCCCGCCCTAACCTTGAAACGTAACATCGTGAGCGAGTAGGGGGGGAAGGTGTGTTGAAAACGCGGAGCGGCGTAGTTCATGGGTTTTCGGACGGGAACTACCTTGTTTGGCTCTTTTAGGGAGTTCTCTGCGTTGGGGTTGCCCGTGAGTACCCACATCTCCGCGTTGGGATTCACCTTCCAAACTCCGTCGAGGAGTACGTCGGTTGTTTGCGGGTCTTTGGTGGCGTTGACTACCTTTAGGATAACCTCGCCGCTTTGGGTACGTTGCCCCGCTTGCGCGAAGAAGCGTTCTCCGTCGCTCTCTACTACATCGTGTATGAGTTTATCGTCGAGGTAGCAACGGATATGTGAGCCACTGAGTTCGATGCGAATATCGTACCACCGCCCTGTCTCGATGGAGCCACGCACCTGCTTCCCAACGAGTGATTTACCCCCATCACGGCTCCGTTCTATGGCGTGGAGGGTGTTTCCCCAGCCCCCAATGTTCCACCAGTACCAGTTGTTGTCGTCCTTTACGCGGAACATTACGAGAAAGCCCTCTGCCCCCGCGATTTTACGGGCTTTTAGGCGCAAGGTGTAGTCGGAGAGTTTGTGGAAAGCGGGTATCTCCATCACGCTTCTCATATCGTCCTCTTGGCGGTTTTGGCGATAAGTCTCCCCTATCCTCTGCCAGTCACCATGTACCACACGCCAGTCTCCATCAAACTGTTTCGGGTCGGGGGCTTTGCCTTCTCCCGTAAAGTTGACTACAGTCTCTATTCCCTTATACTCCGCCTGTGTGCGCCACGTTCCTAGTCCGTATGTTCCTGCTTGTGCGGGCATAGGCTTGATTTCTGCGGTGACTTTGGTGGGCAGATTGGTGTCGGGCAGGTTTTCACCAAACAGTTTTTGAACATAGTAGGAGGGGGTTCCGTAGGAGTTGGCATTGTCGAAGCCGATAGCGTCGGGGTTCCATTTGCGGTCATTTACGTTTACAAAGAGGGGGGCGTAGGAAGCCATGGTAACATGGTCGGAGTTGCGCTCCATGCCTAGCATCCACGCCGCCTCTCCTAACCCCGCTATTAGGTTTCCTAATCCACAGCCCTGCGTTACAGCGTACTCACCTACATAGACTTTTGCCCCCTTACGAGAGTAGGTATCGTAACGGTTGGCGTTACTAAAGAACCACTCCGGCGAGTTGTAGAAATGCTCGTCTATCATGTCCATGGGGCGTACAGTGACGGGGGTGGTGGCAATCAGTTGGATGTTGGGGTACTTTGCTTTGATTGCGTCGTAGAAACGGGCATACCGCGCCTCGTAGTGGGGAAGCATATTGCCCCAGCCGTTCTCGTTTCCTATCTCCATATAGCGCAGACGAAACGGCTTTGGGTGTCCGTTCATCGCACGAACCGCGCCCCAACGAGTACGCACATCGCCATTCGCGTACTCGATAGCGTCTAGCGCGTCTTGTACCCACCCTCCGAGTTGGTCTAGGGGTACGAGTTCGTTACTCCGGAACGCACACGCCATACCGCAGTTGATAACGAAGAGCGGCTCTGCCTTCATGTCTTCGCACATCTGTAGGTACTCGTGGTAGCCAAGCCCGTCGGTGGAGTGGTAGTCCCAGTTTTTGTTACCGTGCGAGGGGCGCGTTTTAAGGTCTCCGATGGTCTTCTTCCAACGAAACGCCTCTTTAAGATTGAAGCCCTCTACAAAACAGCCGCCGGGAAAGCGAATGAAGGCGGGTTTTAGGGCGTTGAGTTTGTTGGCAAGGTCGTAGCGTAGCCCATTGGGGCGGCTCTTCCATGTGTTTGTGGGGAAGAGAGAGACCATATCGAGCGAGAAAGTTAGCACCCGTGATATGTTGCTAGTGCGAAAAGTCGGTGTAATGTCGAGCCTGAGTTGGGCATTGGGTACATCTTCCTGTGCCTCAACATCATAGGAGTACTGTGTCCATCCCCTTTTATCTGCTTTTATATAAGTTAAAGGGTAAGGAGCAGAAGGCGGCGCACCTTGTTTTGTAAAATGGGGTCGTATGTCGAAATTATCCTGTGTTTTCGCGTAAAAACTGAGATGGTAATGGTGTCCCTTTTGGATATTCATGCCCCAGTACCCCACATTATCCAAAAAAACAATCTCCCCTTCCCGAATGTTCAGTTGTAGCGAGTGCGGGTTGCTGGGGTGTAGAGGGGTAGTAGTATCTATTACGGGTTCTAAAGGCTTGCCGCTGAGTGTCGAGAGTTTCCAGCCCGCCATCGGGTCTGCCTCTTCAAAAGAGCGGTTTCGTAGCATCTCCGCATATAGCCCCCCGTCGCCAGCATGGTTTATCTCCTCGAAAAAGAGACCGTAGAGCGACTTGCTGACGGCGGTAGCGGGGTGCTTTACATCTACTACAATACGGTTTTGTGCGAAGGCGCGGCTTCCCAACAAGAGGAAGCAAGTAATTGCGATGTGTGTGAGTCTTTTCATGGTGTGTTATCTCTTGATACCCGTTTTATGGGGCAGGTTATAGATGTAAAGGAAGTACTTTGTTACTTCAGGTGTCCCTCTGTCTCCCACGCGCTCGTCTGCCAGTTATCGGCGGTAGCCTCCCGCATAATCCAAGGGGGTACTTCCAAGAAAAGGACTTTTGCCAGCGAGTATACGTAGGGTTCGTACTGCCTACGCACCTTCGCGAGTTGGGCGCGAGTGGCGTCGCTGATGTCTGCTAGGGGGATACCCGCCTGAACCAGCGAATTTGTGAGGCGTTGCCACTGCTCATCATCAAGGCGGTCTGAGGGCGGCTCTTGTGGTTCTATATAGAGGATAAGAGCGAGGTCGATAATCGCGTGCCGTGCCATTGCAAAGGTGAGGTATGCCTGCCAGTTCAGTGCCTTTTGCCATTCGGGGGAGTTTGCGAACCGCAAGCGTCCTATAGCGCAGGTATCTAGGATTGCGGTGAGGGCAGAGAGCCACGACTGCTGGTCGTGCTGAGAGCGGTAGAAGGCAAGAATAGGATACGACAGGAAACTCTCTAGGAGTTCTGCCGACCACCTTTCATACTCCTTGAGGAGTTCTACCAGCTCCGCCATGTTATCACGTTCGGCATGGCGGCGTAGCAGTTCGGCAGAGGTAGGCGGAGAGCCTGCCCGTGCATCTAGCATACAGATAGTGGTCTCGCGGCGTGAGAACGACTGGTAGAGTACGGGCAGATAACTAATCACAATGGCGAGAAACCCAAAGCCTACTGCCGCCTCCATCACTGCCAAAAACCGCCCTATGCCGTTGGTAGAGGTCACATCGCCAAAGCCGAGCGTAAGGAAAGTAACTCCGCTAAAGTAGAGGTAGGTCCCTATATCGTGCCGCAACATCTCGCCATGCAAGGGAATCTGTAAGCCCCAGTGAACTAGCGCAAACGCGAGTATCAGCATCCCTCCCCAAAAGAGGATTAAGCCCAAGAGAGAGAGAGGGGCATAGGCGTTGAGTTGGGCATCGCGCAGAGCCGAGTTGCGCTCCAAGCGCAGGGTAAGCCGATTTACACGCCCAACCAGCATATAGAAGTAGCGGGTTAGGCGAAAGCCCCGCGTAACGGTTCGGGGCAGAATCATCGTCTCGAAGGTGTCTACCAGTACCAGTATAAACAGGGCTACCCCCGCAACTACGGCGAGTTGGTTCATTCTAACGCTCTCCGTGAGACCAAGCGGATTTGAGTTCGTGGACGTTTAGCGCATGGATTTGTGCGCTTCCCCCTTTGACGTAGACCTCTAAGGAGTGATTCTCCTGTGGAACAATCACACCCACCGGCATATAGAGGTGTCCCCCATTCCCAAAGATGTCTACCGAGGTACGGTCTACCAGTACGCGGAGACGGATTTTACCCTCAATAGGTTTGAGTTTCGCTTTTTGGTTTAGGCAGGAGAGTTCTTGTGCCTTCACATCATAGCGTATCGCAATGCCGCGTAGGTTCAGCCCTATCTCTTCTGCCCCATCAGGAGAGACCTCGATACTCAGGTCGATAAGCTCTGCCTGAATGTTTGAGAGGGGGTTTTCGTTCGGTTTTAGGGTAGTAGCAGGGATGTTGTGGGAGTGGGTGCGAAGCGTATTGAGTTCCCGAATGGGAGTTGCGAAGAGGCGTAGCCCCTCCTCAGTGGGGTGTAACGTGAGTTCGACAGGTATTCCCATCATCTGATTGAAGGGCATATCGGGGGTTGCCATGGTTCCCCAAGGGACTAGGATGCGCCGCCCGTCTTTTTGTGGGATGTTGTTGTAGGTTTGGGAGGCATACCAGCAGTTCCCCGAATGTAGGCTGTGGGGTTCCGCTTCGGGAGTAAACTTTTTACCGTCGAACTTTCCCACGAGGTAGCCGCCGTTTCCGCCGTAGAATACCCAGCGTGTATTCTTTTTGTCGCCCTCTATGGGGATTTCAAAGAACTCCGGACATTCTGTGGTTCCGGGCAGAGCTATATCGCTCATCTTCTCCCACGCTTTTAGGTCTTTGGAGGAGAAGAGAGCGAAGTCGCTTTTGTCGAGGTAGAGTGCCATGACCCACTTCTTATCGGGGGCGTACCAGAACACTTTCGGGTCGCGGTTCTCTCCTACGATATGGGGTAGGACGGGGTTGTTGGGGTATTTTGTCCAAGTACGCCCTTTGTCGTTGCTATAGGCAAGCCCCTGTGTAAAGGGAGTTCCTGCGGCGGTAAAGATAGATACGAGGGGTTTTTCGGTACCAGTTTGGAAACCTGCGGTGTTGTCGGTATCTACAATCGCCGAGCCGGAGAACATTGTGCCGTGTGCGTCGGGGTAGAGGGCTTCGGGTAGCTCTTTCCAGTGAACCAAGTCGGGGCTAACGGCGTGTCCCCAGTGCATATTTCCCCAGTTCCAGCCATAGGGGTTGTGCTGGAAGAAGAGGTGATATTCGCCTTTGTAGTAGACCAATCCGTTGGGGTCGTTGTTCCAGCCACGGCGGGGCGAGAAGTGGAACTGCGGACGGAGCCGTTCACGGTAGAGGGTATCCGCGCCTTTTATCTCATTCGACTGGTCTATAGCGTTTAGGGCAGTAGAGTCTTCGGGTAGCCTATCGACTTTAAGGGTGGCTTTTCGCCCTCGAAAGGGGGTAATGTCCATAAACGCCCACCAGTCGGGCTTGCCGTCGGCGAGTTCGATTTCAAACTTTCTCTCTTCGTGTCCGTCAATAAGGACGCTCATGTTCCGTTTTGCGCCGCCAGTCTTTACTGGTAGGTGCAGGTATTTGTGTTCCAGCACGATTTCGCGGGTCACATCGTTTTTCATTCCGGCAGGTTTGCTATCGCTCATTACTATCTCGTCCACGTTAATATGTCCCCATCCTCCTGTTGCGTTATCGACAATCTGAATGACCGCCGTTTTACCAATGAGTTCGCCTACCTCCCAGTAGGCAGGTTCTAGTGCTTCACTGCCGCCGGGCTTGTCGTTGTTGCCGGTGGCTTTCCGCACGATTCTATCCTCTACCAGTAGGTTCATGCAGGTCTTCTCTAGGTCTTTGCCCCCACCAATGAGGAAGCGGATATGCTTGCGTTCGATTTTGAAGGGCGGTGAGGTGAGTGTACCGACAGAGGCATCGCCCCCATTAAAGGAGTTGACTAGCCCATTGCCTTTGTAGCCCGTTACTGCCATCTGTCCGGGCAGTGTACCGTGTGCGGGGGCGGAGCCAAACGCGGTTCCGGTAGTTTTCCAAGCCCCATAGGTCTGCCCCTCAAAGTCAGCAATCAGAATATCGTCATGGGGAGGGGCAATCCCCCCCGCAAGTGTGAGTAGCAAGGAGAGTACTGCTATCATCAAAAAGTCTCTTTTCTGTTTATACGTAGTTAATGCCGTACCAGAGGGTTGGTAGAGGAAGTATACTCCGCAGAGCCTCTCCTAATGCGCCACCGAGTTCTGCTAAAGCGGGTTCTACTCCTGACGTTGTACCAAAGAGCATTCGGGTAGCGGTGTCTCTGTCGGTGACAAACTCCTCTGTCCCTAGCCCAAAAGTGTATGCCTCCTCGTTTTGAGAGAAGCGGAGGCTTGCGGCAAGCGGTTGTCCCAAAATCTCTTCAAAGCGGGGGCGCATCCTCTCCATCAGTTGAGAAAAATGGATAAGGGTAACGGTTCCGCTTGTGCTACGCAGAGTACCCTCCCAACCGTAAGCCTCACATAGCGAACGGAGGAGAGAGTCGTGCCTCTGCACTTGAAAACTGAGTCTGTTTAGTGCGTAGTGACGCATAAGAAGAGGTAGCGCAGAGAGCAAGGAAGCACGGTCTCCTGCGAACTCCACGAGATTGGCTTCGGACTGCGGGGTAGGTTTTCGGATGAGGAGGTAGCCCCGAAAATCTCCCCGCTCACGTACCACCCACAACTCTACCGGGCTGTTCATTGCCCAACCCGACTGGTGTAGGTAGTGGTAGTCGCTTGGGAACCTTTGAAAGCGTACTGGCTCCTTTTGGTAGCACTCCATAACAAGGGGAAGTTCTGCCGGAGCCATGGGGGAGACGGTAATAGAGGCAGAACGTGCCTCTAGTTCGGGGGGAAGGGTGTGGGGAGTAATACTAAACACCCTATCATCTCCTACGTGCAGACACCCTCTCATTCGGTAGAGATTGCGGTCTCCAGAGACAATCATCACATCCACACCCTGCTCTTTTGAGATACGCCTAGCATCGTCGAAGCAGAGGGAGGCGTACCCCAACTTGCGATAGTCCGGGTGTGTAGCAACGCCCCCGATACAGACGGTACGAATACGGCAACCATAGAGGAAAGCATCCTGTATCTTCATTCCTACATGGCTTACGCACTTGCCGTCTACCACGCACACCCGCAAGTTTTCGTAGTTATCCGCATTGAAAAGTTGCGGGTACTGCTTCGCCATACCAGGTCGAAACACAATATCGGTGAGGGTGTGTAGCGACTCTATCTCTTCGGGGCGTACCCCACGCGGCTCTATCATAGTAGGCAATGTTCTTTCCATTGAGCAAAGGGCTACTTTTGCACCGTCAGTTTGATAGGCTCGGCAGAGTACCACACCTTCATTACAAAGTTGATACTCGCGTTTGCGAACACCGAGAGCGTTACATCCTTTACCATTTGGGCATTGGGCGCGACACGCAAAGTTATCGTGCCTTTTGTCTGGTTTTCGGGGATGGTTGCGTCTTCTACCGTAACACCCGGCGGAAGCGGGTCTACAAAAATGCCCCCCAAGTGCTGAACCCGTGCATCCAATGTTACCGCCTTGGTGTAGTCGGGGCGGCGTTTGATAGTTACGTTGATTTTGCGGGTGTCTCCCGGTTTCAGGGTGAGTTCACGTACATCGGCTGTTACCTCTAGGTCGTTCGTCTCCGAGATAGACACACCTTGCGTGCTGGTCGCCAACAACCCGCGCCCCCCTCCCGGCATATAGATTTCCGACATTGGGCGGGCGGTGCGGGTAAGGGTGGTAGGTTTACCATCTAATCCAATAGCGGTAGCAGTTCCTACTACCTCCACCAGAGAGGCATCTCGTTTTGCGTCAGGGGCGGCGGTAAAGATGAGCGTTCCCACTGTCATATTTACCGGTATGGTCAGAGGGGTAACAGAGATACCTGCGGGTAGCCCCTTCACCTCGACCTTTATCTCTCCGTTAAAGCCGTGCTGACGCTCAACAAGGACGTACCAAGAGGTACGGTTGCCGGGCGCAATCATGGCGCGGTCTGTATCGCAACGGAGGGTAAAGTTTTGTGTTAAACGCTCGGCGGTTAGGTTATAGAAGTAGGTTGCGCCCGACTTGTTGGTAAGGTCGCGTATCTCTACGGTGTAGTCGCCATTGGCAGGAGCCGCCCACTCGATACGAGAGTCTTTTGTTCCTGCAAAGTCGTCGTTTACTGCGTAGACGTTGCCTTTCGAGTCACGAATCTTTATCTCGGAGTCCATGCTCGAATCGAGGCGGCGCGACATCACTTCAAAGCCCCATCCCTCCCCTGCTTTTGCCTTGAAGGTGTAGCGGTCTACCTGCCCGTCTCGTGCAAGCCAAGAGTTGATCCCGCCGGGTACCGCGAAGGGTTTTCCAGTTGGTACATTTCCTGCGGTTATCGGTTTATTGCCGCTTTTGTCCGGCTCTACGCTCACCTGTGGGACGTGGGTAACACGCAGAAAAATAGGATTTGTGGTTCCGTTGGGTAGTTTGAGAGGAGTCTGCCAGATACCATCGGGGAGGTCTCCGGGAACGTCGATACGTACCTTTTGGGTTCCCCCCAGATGAAAGCCTCCAAGTGTGAGTTCGTTGCTCTGCCCCGCCCTAACAGCGCAGGGAACGGTACTGGTGACATAGGGGCGCGTCGTCATCTGAAGGTGGTAGTTCCAGAAGGGGTTCCCTTTGTAGCCCACATCCCGAATCTGTAGAACGTACTCCCCTGCTTTCTCAAATTTGTAGTTGAGTAGAGGATCGGCGCGATAGTAGTCGTCGTTGCGGGTTATCTCTACCCCATTTGCATCGGAGAGAATGATAAGGGGGTCGGCGTGCTCTTGTAGGTCGTGTACCTTGTCTTCCAAACGGGCGCAGTGTACCGCAAATGTTACCTCCTGCCCCGCCTCTGCCTTAAAGCGGTAGTAGTCCACATCCTCCCCTTGCTGAATACGCCCATTCACCCCAACGGGCAGGGTCACTTTTTGGGCTTGTGCAATCGTGTTATTTGGCTCTGATTCCACGACTTGCGGCTCGTCGCATACGATTATCTGTCCTATTGTAGAGATACCTGCCCTCTCTGTTGCTACGCGGAACTCACGTATCCCTAGTTCGGCATCGGGTGCTACCGTCACTTTGAGTTTTACCTCTCCCACATAAGGCAGAGTCCAGGGGGTTTTGCTATCCGGTTTGGGGTAGCCTTTTTCTGGTAGGACTACTTCGGCACTGACTCCTTTGCCCTCAACCATCGCTTTGTAGGTTCCGTTTAGGTTTGCGCCGCCGTTCCCACCTCCATAGAGAGTAAGAAACGCGGTTTTACCCCGCTCTACACCAATAGGTAGCACTCCGCCCAACATGGGGAAAGAGGTCTGCGCGTGTAGCGTCTGCGCGGTGAGTAGTAAGAATATTCCAAACAGAGAGGTCTTTTTCATTGTTCCTGTCTCCTCGTGGATGCCATAACGTCTTTGTTCTAAGGGTGTATGTTTTGCCATTCTTCCGCAGGGGCAAAAAGAGTTAGATGTCGCACATTGACAGTTGCTATCACAAATTCTGATATGTGTAACCCCGTATCAAGGGCTTGTGCGGCGATGAGTACATCGCAATCAAGTTCTCTTATATCGGCAGTAGGTGTACCATTATTTCGAGCCTGCGCCCACAGTTTCGCGCCCAATCGTAAAGCAGAAGGGGATAGGTATAGAAATCTGTCAGAAGTGGCATGGTTCCAAGCGTCTAATGCCGCTAACCCGCTCAACTTACCTGCTCTCTCTAACTCCCTCCTTACTTCATAATCTGCAATAGCAGGAACAACAAAACGATGCCCCGCTTCTATCATGTCTCGTACCCACTTTAAGGCAAGAATAGTCGAAGGTGGTTTTTTAGGGTTTGTGATGATACCGAGCGGACCTGTATCTAAAAAAACAGTCATGCCCCTACACCTCTGGATAGACTAAAGGCGCACCGACTCTTTTGCGCTCTGCATTGATATTCCGCATAAACTCTTTCAGGTCTTCCTCTGCTTCTTGTATTGCCTCTGGAGCCGAAGGAGCACTTGCAATCCAAGAATCAATCAAAGCAAGCGAATCGGTATCATCCGAGTTGACGGCATATGCTGTTTTACTCTCCGAAAGAGTCTCCTTGATGGAGTCTGAGACATAGATAGACACTTTTTGGTTAAGAGGAATCTCTACAGCATGATTCATAGCCTCTTCCCATGTACCTTCAAAAATTTTAGTTTCCAGACTCATTTCTATCTCCTTGTTCTACCTACAAAAGCCCTGCCGTCTTCAACTCACCTATCAAGCAGTCTTCTTGTTCGGGAGTTAAATCGACTAGCGAAGGGCGTACATGAAAGCGCGGAAAGCCCCGATGCGCGAGTATCGTTTTGTTGTTTGCTACAAAGGGATATTTACGAACAATCTCTGCCATAACCAGTACACGCTGTTGTGCCTCCCTCATTTTTACTAATGAGGGGTCTTCACTATAGCCCTGCCACACCGCAGAGATAAGTTCTGGGAAAGCGTTGGATAGTCCCGAAATACAGCCATGCGCCCCTTTTGGATAGACGTGTTCGTGAATGAGGTCGCTACCAGAGTAGAGGGCGAGTTGGGGGTACTTCTCTAGCCACCCCACAGTATGCGCGATGTCGCCCGTGCTGTTCTTCATGCCTACCAGATTAGGGTGTCCTAACAGATTGTCAATGAGTTCGTCTGGGATAGGAACCGCCGTAAACGCGGGGATGTGGTAGAGAAGTAGAGGGATGTCTGCGCTGTCTAGTAGAGCCTTGAAGTAGTTATATAACCCCAACGGAGAGGGGTTTTTTACGAAAAAGGGTGGTACGACCAGTGCCGCCTCTGCCCCACACTCTGCGGCGTGGCGCGTTAGCTCTAGTGCATCGGTGAGGCTTGTTGCACCAGTTCCTGCCATTACGTGTAGTCCGTTACTCTGTGCGAGAGTCGCTTCTAGGAGGCGTTTCCGTTCGGAGACGGAGAGAGAAGTCGCTTCGCTGTTCGTTCCCCCCGAAACCACCCCTACCACTCCATTTTGGCGATGAAACGCCAACAAGTCTGGTAGGTACTCCAGTTGAAGATTCCCCGCGCTATCCATAGGGGTTAGCAGAGCGACAAAAGTGCCTTTCAGGTGCGCGATGCGAGAGTTTGGCATTTCAATAACTGTCCTTTAGTGCTAAAATCTGTCTGCAAAGAAATAATCATGGTGCGATGTTCACCGGAACCTTAATCTTTTTGCCGCCAACATAAGCCACGATATTTATCATTCCGGTACGAAACGCCACAAAATACCCCGCCTGAGAGATAAAACCGCGCCCCTCTTCGGTTCCCCATATCACCGGTATGTCGGGGGCAAGCGGCATCCCCATCTCGTCCACGACGCGGAAGGTCTGCCCATCTCCTAGTTTGAAGTTGTTGCCCGTAGCAGGGTTGGGTTCAATTTTGTAGGTGTCGGCGGCGGGGAGAGGCATAGTCTCTCCAAAGACCAGTAGCCCGTTGGCTAGGGCACGCAACTTTCCGTCCGAAGGCGAGTTGACTGTTACGCCGCCAATGGTCATGGTAGTAGAGCCTCCACCATCAAGGTTAATTGCGTTTTTCGCCCCCAAAGTCTTCATTATCTCTGCCATTTGAAACAGAGAGACCCCTTGGCTTACCGCTTGCCGCCCGTCTACCGTTACCAGTAGCAGGATGCCCTCTTCGGTGACTCCTACGGCGGTACGCGGGTGCTGTTTCTCCACAAAATCGGTTAGTTGGAACTTCTCTTCTTTCCAGTCTACCGCTATCACCCCGCCTTGTACTAGCCAAGGTCCGCCTCCGATTGCCTGCTCTACATCTTGCCAAGCGGGGGTAAACATCGGCGCACGGGGGTCACGCGCACGGGAGGCAAGTTGCCCACGCTCTTCTAGTGAGGGGTTAGAGAGCAGGTCGTAACGAATAGTAACAGAATCTTTGACATTACACGCAGGCAGAAGCGGATTTCCTGCCTCTCCTACGCCTACCACCATCACACAGCCGGGGGGACACTGCGGTAGCGGCTCTCCCAGCTCGTAGGGCGATACGTAGTCTATTTTCCCTGTTAGCGGTTGAGAGGGTTTTAAGGGGAGGTTTGCTTCCTTGATACAGACCACCACCGCCTTGCGCTCTGCGGGAATTTTTGCCTGATAGGTGGGTGTCCAGAGAATCACATCACCCGCATGGGGGTAGCGGTTGATACCAGTGAGGGTGATAGGGTTGCCCTTCTGAGGGTAGAACGCCCCCCAACCAAACAGTTTCCCCATACTCACCTCTTTGCCCTTTAACCCCAAGCAGACTCTATAGTCCATCGGCTCACTAAGGAGTTCACCATCGCGCACTGCCAAGCCAAGCGGGTCGGCAGAGTAGGCGGCAAAATCGCCGTTAATGGCTACTAAAGCCCCCTGCCTTGCCGCGATTTCGGGGAGTACCTCTCTTCCTTTTGTCTCTCCGTCGAGGGTTATCACGTCCCGCGCTTGCCCGTACTTTACTTTCACCCCCTTCTCTTTAAGGTCTACTTTTATCAGGTTGATAATCATAGGCTCTGTTCCCAAGCGCATCTCTTGTACAAAGGTAACGCCCGGCGCGAGCTGTTTGGTGGAGGTACGAATCTCTTGTTGGGCAGAAGAGAGGGTAGGTAGTACAAGCCCAAATGCCAATAGGCATAAGCACGGTAAAGAGGTTTTAAGAGAGAGACGTGACACGGTATTCGCTCCTTTTGTTGCTATCGGAGACACACACTCAAAGTTTCGACAGAGAGGCGAAAGAGTCCTACCTCACTAAGCGATTTTACAACGGCACAGAATCGGGGTAGAATCAGAGGGTAAACCTATACAGACCCTCTCCCCACGGGGTGAGGGCGAACGATGGAAGGATGAGAAGAAGATTTGAACACAAAACTACGCTTAGGCATCCCCAAGGGAAGCCTACAAGAATCGACATTCGCACTCTTTAAGAGAGCCGGCTGGGAGTTTCGTATGAGTAGTGGTCGCTCGTATCACCCCACCTGTGACGACGCAGAGATAGAGCCACTCCTCCTCCGCCCCCAAGAGATTCCCCGCTATGTAGAACAGGGCATACTGGATGCAGGACTTACTGGGCAGGACTGGATTGAGGACAACGGTTCGGAGGTGGTGCAGATAGAGGAACTCGCCTACTCAAAGGCGACCCGCAACCCTATCCGCGTGGTGCTTTCTGCCCAAAACGGTTCGGACATCCACTCGATTAAAGACCTTCAGGGGAAGCGCATTGCTACCGAGTACGTGCGCCTTACCCAGAAGTATCTGGAGAAGCACGGCGTTTCGGCAGAGGTGGAGTTTTCTTGGGGGGCGTGTGAGATGAAGGTTCCCGAACTGGTAGACGCGATTGTCGTCAACACAGAGACAGGCAGTAGTCTTCGCGCTCACAACCTGAAAATCGTGGAGGTGCTAACCATCTCGACTACGCGCCTCGTTGCCAACAAAAACGCCGCAGAGGACGCATGGAAACGCCAAAAACTCGAAAATATGGCGATGCTTCTCAAGGGCGCACTAGAGGCGGAGAAACTGGTAGGCTTGAAAATGAACCTGAAACGAGAGAGCCTCGATACTATTCAGACGCTTCTACCAGCATTGGCAAGCCCGACTATCTCACCGCTTTCCAACCCCGAAATGGCGGCACTAGAGATTATCGTTGAGGAGAAGGTGGTTAGAGACCTCCTCCCCAACCTGAAACGCGCAGGGGCTACCGGTATCGTAGAGTACCCGCTAAATAAAGTGGTGTACTAGCCTTAAACGGAGCGGAAACTCTTCGTATGCACAACCAACTCTATATACTCACAGGTGCGCCCGGTACAGGGAAGTCCACCCTCCTACAACATCTCAGACATCGGGGATATTGTGGGGTGGACGAACCCGCCCGCAAGATACTTGCCGAACAGCGTAGAATTGAAGGTAATGGGATACCTCAGAAAGATGTAAGGCTGTTTTTAGACCTTATGCTCTCCAGATCCATTCACGAGTACTCTTTGATGGAGTCTCGTTCTGAGCCTGTCTTTTTTGACCGTGGTGTTCCCGACATAGCAGGCTATGCGAGTGCGTTTGACTTAGACTACCCGCAAGGGCTAAATGCCATTCGTGAATACCGCTACAATCCCACTGTGTTTTTTACTCCCGCATGGGAAGCGATATACACTACCGACGAGGAACGCACTCTCTCTTTTGAGGGAACACAGTTGTTTGAAAAGGGCATTAGAAGATGCTATGAGGAGGGTGGATATACTCTTTTAGAGGTTCCTATGCTTTCCGTGGAAGAGCGCGCGGATTTTATTTTGAGCTATATCCACCAGTGAACTCTAGAGATACTTTTCCGCTTCTCTAGTGCATCTCCGTTTCGCAACTCTTGATAGCACCCCGATAGTAGTGAAAAACTACGTTGGGGTGTTCTGCTAAGAGCGACATGGGACAGGATGAATCGGCTATACCCTTAGAAATCATAAGGGCGGTAAGCCGAATTCCAAATGGGTTATCGTGATGACCGGGATGCCATATCGAAACGCGCTCGGCAAGCCACGTCTGCTTGGGTCCCACCGTGAGGGCATGAGTAGGTACGAGAGGGATGTTCCCTGCGCCGGAGGTACGGGCGTTCTGTACAAGGGTGAGGGGGTGGAGTTCTACTACTCTTGTCCCCAACTGCCGAAACTCTGCGGGGCTAGGAGGTGCCTCTTGGTACGCGCCCTCGCGCCTTACCGGGTCGTTAAATGCCCAGTGCTTGATTTCTCCCTGCCCCCCCTGCATAACGGCACAGCGTACCCCATTCCAAGAAGCCTCGTAGGGCGCAGTATCCGCTTTTGGAAAGTGGAGATTCGCGTCGGGCATACGAAGTTCGGGGCGAATACGGTTGAAGCAGAGTTCGCGGTCTGCCCGCTCAAACGAGAGGGGATGCTCTGCGGGCACCTCGCGCCCCTCCATGTACCACTCGTCCATTCCCCAAAAGTGCGCGTTATGAAGCGGTATCTCTAGCGCATTAACCAGTTGCGCTACCAAAGGCAACTGTTCGGTAGGTCCAATGGGGCCGCATATCCCTACCGGGTTGTCGGGGGTAGCCTGTTTCCATGCGTCGATGTACTCCAAAGCCTCCGCCAAAAAGAACTCCTCTAGCGTATCGTAGAGGCGTATTTCAAAACCGGGACGCGATAGTTCTACTATATCGCGCTCGGTAAGTTTGGCGGCAGAGGTGAGCAGTTCGGGGTCGAGAGTGGTGTAGTCCCACCATGCGGGGGCGATTTTACTAAGGGGTCGGGGCATAGA
>OMJJ01000167.1 GCA_900299305.1 bacterium
GGCTTCTGCGGACTACGAGAGCCTACAACAAGCCGAACCGGACGTGATACCGCGCTCTACCGAAGAGTTTTGGGAGTGGTTGTGTGCTAGGTAGAGTTTTCTACTTATGCAAGAGGCTGTTTAGAACAAAGAAGATGTTTGCGGGGCGTTCGGCAAGGCGGCGCATGAAATAGGGATACCAGTGCGTCCCGAAAGGCGTATAGACCATGAGGTTGTAGCCTTCGCTAAGGAGTTGTTGCTGGAGGTCGCGGCGTACCCCATAGAGCATTTGAAACTCGAAGCGGTCTTTGGGGATGTTGTTCTCTTGGATGTATGCTTTGGCGGCGGCTTGAATGGCGGGGTCGTGGGTGGCGAGACCGGGAAAGTTGCCGTTATCGAGTAGCCGTTTCATAAGGTGCAGGTAGTTTGCATCTACATCGGACTTATTGGGATAAGCGACCTCCGCGGACTCTTTGTAAGCACCCTTACAGAGCCGCACACGTGCGTTTGCTTGTATCAATGTCTCTATGTCGGCTTCACTACGATAGAGATATGCTTGTATGACCGCGCCCACATTCTCGTACTCGGTGCGTAACGAATAGAAGAGGTCGAGGGTGCTTTGTGTATAGGGGCTACCCTCCATATCTATCTGAATAAAGCGTTCTGGGTGAGCGGCGGTGAGGAGGCGGGTCAGGCTCTGCTTGCAGAGTTCTGAGCTGATGTCGAGACCGAGCGCGGTAGGCTTTACGGAAATCGTGGTTTTGAGAGCGTTTGTGCGTAGTACCTTAATCAGTTCGAGGTAGGTCTGTACAGTGGCTTCTACGTCTGCTTCGCTAGTCACACTCTCGCCTAGCAAATCTAACGATGCGGTGATGCCCTGCTGATTGAGTGCTTTTACCGGTTCGATGGTTTGGGCTATAGTCTCGCCCGCCACAAAGCGCGTGATGAGGCGCGAGGAGAGTGGATTGCCTCGTAGTATGCGCTCCGCGTTTTTGTTTGCGGCTAGGTTGAGTAGTATGGTACGGGTAAGCATAGTCTTATCTCTCTATTATTATACGCGCTTTTGTGTGCAACTAACTGCCTTACGGGGCTGTCTTTAGGAGAAACTCGTGAACCTTTTGGAACTGGATACGCCTTCTTTACTGGTTGACCTGGATGTTTTGGAGCGCAACATCGTTGGGATGGAGATACGGGTAGTGGGTGCAGGGAAGCGGTTACGACCCCATACCAAGACCCACAAAACGGTTGAGATCGCGAAGATGCAGATTGCAAGCGGTGCAGTAGGCTTGACGGTAGCCAAACTGGGCGAGGCAGAGGTCTATGCGGATGCGGGTTTTGACGATATTTTTATCGCGAATCAGATTGTGGGGGCGCAAAAGGTAGAGCGGCTTATCGCGCTGGTGAAGCGGGTTAAAATTCGTGTGGGGGTAGACAGCCGTGAGGTAGTGGAGCCTATTGCGGAGGCGGCAACCAGTGCAGGGGTAACGGTCTCGGTAATGATGGAGGTCGATACGGGGTTAGGTAGGGCAGGAGTGCGCTCTCCGCAAGAGGCTCTGGAACTCGCGCAGTATCTAGTAGGTCGAGAAGGAATCCATTTTGCTGGGGTGTTTACACACGAAGGACACATTTATAAGTACGAAGACCAGAAGGTAGGGGCGGTTGAGGCGGAAGGTCGTTTGGCGCAGGTTTGCGCTCTGCTAGAGAGTAACGGCATTGCGGTAGGCGAGATAAGTATGGGGTCTACTCCCGGCGCGGCGCACTTAGCAAAAGAGCCACTACCCACCGAACTTAGACCGGGCGTATATGTGTTTAATGACCGTACTCAAGTGATGTTTGGGCAACAGAAGCCCAACTGTGCTCTAACGGTGCTGGCAACAGTGACGAGTATTCGGAGTGATGGGCGTATGATTGTGGACGCGGGAACCAAGTCGTTGGCAAGCGATAGCCCTTTTGCCGATAAGACTACGGGCGAGATTTTGGGGCATCCCGAACTGACGATGGTAGGCTTTAGCGAAGAGCACGGTCATGTTCAGATTGAGGGGAGTACGTCGCTGAAAGTGGGCGACAAGGTACGCATTGTACCGAACCACGCCTGTACCTGTGTTAATATGCACGATACGATGATTGTTGTGCGCGGTACGCAGGTAGTGGATAGGTGGAAGATTGTAGGACGCGGTAAAATTCAGTAGTTAAGGAGTGGGTATGCGAGCATCTCAGTTGTTTTTTCCTACGTTGCGGGAGGTTCCCAAAGACGCAGAGTTGATAAGCCATCAGTTGTTGGTACGGGGTGGCTTTGTGAGGAGTGTAGCGGCGGGAGTCTACTCCTATCTGCCGTTGGGTTGGCGTGTGCATGAGAAAATTAGTAAGATTGTGCGTGAAGAGGTGAACTCTTTCGGGGGGCTGGAACTGCATATGCCGGTACTGGTTCCAAGAGAGTTGCTTGACGAAACAGGTCGCTCAAAAGTCCCCGTGTTGTTTGGTTTGAAAGACAAGAATCAGCGGGAGTTTTTCTTGGGCTTTACCCATGAAGAGGTGGTAACGGACATTGTACGCAACTCTATCAGTTCTTGGAAGCAGATGCCCCTCTACCTCTATCAGATACAGACTAAAGAGCGGGACGAACCGCGTCCGCGAGGAGGGCTGATTCGTGGGCGCGAGTTTACCATGTTTGACGGCTACTCTTTCAACTCGAATGAGGCAGACTTAGAGACGATTTACCGCGAGAACTATCGGGCGTATGGGCGGATATTCAAACGCTGTGGGCTGGAGTATTTGGCGGTAGAAGCAGACCCGGGTGCGATTGGTGGTAGTGAGAACCACGAGTTTATGGTGCTGACTGCAAGTGGTGAGGATACGGTTTTGAGGTGTACGCACTGCGACTATGCCGCGAACGCAGAGCGTGCCGAAATCGTTGCAAACACGGGAGCCGTAACGGGAACCAAGCAGGAAAGCAAGGTCGTCCCGACACCGGGGGCGCATACGGTGGAAGAGGTTGCCGCGTTCCTTCAGGTCTCTGCGGAAGCGGTTATCAAGACGATAATCTGCGTGGCAGATGGGAAGCCGGTAGCGGGGCTAGTGCGCGGTGATAGAGAGTTAAACCTTCCTAAATTCGTGCGCGTAATCGGTGCGAAAGAGGTAGAACTGGCAGATGCAGAGACGGTTCGGAAGGTGACAAACGCGCCTGTTGGTTTCGCGGGCCCGGTTGGGTTGCAGATACCGATTTATGTAGATAACGAACTGCGGGGAGGGGCAGGGTATGTGGTAGGTGCAAATGAAGCTGACGCGCACCGTATTAACGTCCAACCCATAACGGACTTTGCTGTAACGGCTTGGGGCGATATTCGGACGGCGGTAGCAGGAGATAGATGTGTGCGCTGTAGTGAGGGGGTCTTGGAAGAGGCGCGTGGTATTGAGGTGGGACATATCTTTAAGTTAGGAACGAAGTATAGCAAGGATATGTCGGCACTATATCAGGACGAGCAGGGCGCAAAGCATCCTATTATTATGGGGTGTTACGGTTTGGGAGTGAGCCGTACTATGGCGAGTGCGATAGAGGCACACCACGACGAAAACGGTATCTGCTGGCCCATTACAATAGCCCCCTATGAGGTCAGTATCATCGTAGCAAATGGGAAGGACGAGGCGCAACGCACTTACTCCGAGTCGCTCTATAAAGAACTGAAAGCCGTAGGGGTGGATGTTCTGCTGGACGATAGGGAAGAGCGTATCGGTGTTAAGTTCAAGGACACGGACTTGATTGGGATTCCCGTTCAGGTTGTGGTAGGGAAGGGGTTGAATGAGGGAGTGGTTGAGTTGTCTTTGCGGCGTGTGAAGGGCGAGAAGGAGACAATCAGCGCAGAGACCGCTTGTACCACCATTACCGCGGTTGTTAAGCGCGAGAAGGCGGCTTTGACCGCATAATACCAAACGGGTTTGCTTTTTCAGCGGATAGCGTGGCATAATACAGGGTAACACACAACACCTTGCAAAATGGGAAGGTTACTCGATACGGATGAAACGCTCTCCGCTGGTTATACTGTTCTTTACGCTCTTTATTGATATGCTGGGCTTTGGGTTGATACTGCCGCTGATGCCCGTCTACGTGCGCCACTATGGAGGTGCGGCGTGGGTGGGCGGTATGCTGATGGCGTGTTTCTCGTTTACGCAGTTTATTTTCGCGCCGATATGGGGACGCGCCTCCGATAAAGTGGGACGACGACCTATCATTCTGATAAGCCTAATCGGCTCGGCGTTATCTTATCTTTCGTTTGGGCTGGCGAATAGCCTTGGATTTCTGTTTGTAGCGCGTATCGCTTCCGGAATTTTGACTTCCGCAAGCCTTCCGACCTCACAGGCATATATCGCAGATGTTACTACCCCTGACAAGAGGTCATCTGGTATGGCGGTACTGGGGGCGGCGTTTGGCTTGGGGTTCGCGTTTGGTCCGGCGATTGGCGGCGTGTGTAGTAAGTTCGCCTTGTTTGGTCTTCCATCGCTTGCCACTCCCGCTATTGTCGCTTCGTCTATGGCACTAATTAACTTTATCGCGGCGTACTTCCTACTGCCGGAGAGCCATACAGACCGTACTGTTGCCAACGCGAGTGATAAGAAGATGCTGGATGTCTTTAAGGATGTTCACATCGCGTTACGAAATCCACGTATTAGTAAGCCGATAATGGTGTTTACGTTTCTTACCTTCGCGTTTGCGGCGGTGGAGTCGTCTTTTTCGTGGTTGGTACTGTTACGTTTCCACGATGTAATTTTTACCACTGCCCAACAGAACTTCGCACACCAGTTTCCTGCCTTGCAGTGGGCGACGGCAAACCCTGATGTGCAGAAGGACTTTTTCGAGAAGGCACAGGCGGCGGCTTCGACGAATATCTTTATCGTGGTAGGGCTTACTATCCTGATAACGCAGGGGCTAGTAATGCGTGGGCTGGCACACCGTATCGGAGAGGCGCACCTCATTCGGTTTGGGGTTGGGCTTTTGGTGATAACGATGCTTGGTATTGCGTTTGCGCCGTCTCTCTCCGCAATTACTTTCCTGAGTGCGTTTATCGCGATTGGTAGCGGTGTCTCGAACCCGGCTCTTAGTGCCGTGATAATGCAGTCGGCAAGCCACGAGGATAGAGGGCTGATTAGCGGGGCGCAACAGGGCTTGAGTAGTCTTGCCCGTATCCTTGCACCCCCTGTAAACAATACGCTGGTAGGCATCAATACCGCGTACCCATTTATCTCCTCTGCGGTGCTTATGGCGATAAGTTTTGTGCTTAGTTTGGGGCTACGGAGTCTACCCGCGACCCCACAAGGTAGCGACGAAATCTCAATGGTTCACTAGAGTAGTAGAATAGTGGGCTTTTGAGAAACCAAAACAGCCTTACTGTGCGTAATGTAAGTGAACTAACTTTTAGGAAATGTCCTGTGGGCTTTTGGTCTCCTACAAGTAAATCGTTTCGGGTGCAGGCAACACTAATTGCTCTGCTCTACCTGTTCCTTGCCACGTTTGGAACTCTGACGCATAGCCACGCCGCCCCAGATGCAAGCACCTCTGTCTCTAAGGTGTCGGGGGAGAGTGTGGTACATGGACATACGCCTACCACGCACTGCGCCATTTGCGATTGGCAAGCGAACAGCGTCTCTCCTGCGCTGACTCTTCGCTTCTGTTTGGGCTTGACCTCTAAGCGGGTTAGCCATCCTCTCGTAGTGTTCTCTGCACCGCAAAGCACTATCACCTATTCCTCTTCGCGTGCGCCCCCCTTCGTGTAATCTCCTTCAAAACGTAACGCTTTTTTGGCAACCGCGGCACAGGTCTCTGTGTCCATGCCGTTTACTTTTTGTGTGTGCCTTTGCGCCTGTTTGAAGGGCTTGGCACTAGAGAGAATCACGAATCTATGTCTGTACTTACCTTTATCAAAAACGGCGGGGTGATGATGTACCCGCTCATTCTCTGCTCCATTGTGCTTATCGCTATTATTATCGAACGCGCCGTCTCGTTTCGGAAGGCGACGGTGGATGGCGACGAACTACTGGACGGTGTGAAGCAAATCTATCAGGAGGGTAGCCCCGAAGCGGTGCAAAAGGCGATGGAGTTGAGTGCCAGCACGGGCGGAACGATAGGTCGTATCTTTGTACGTGGGCTGAAAAACGCGCACCGTTCGGCTGATGCCATAGAGATAGCGATGGAACTGGAAGCCGCAAACGAACTCCCCAACCTCGAAGCCAACCTACCTATTCTCAAGACGATTATCAATATCGCGCCGCTACTTGGCTTGTTGGGGACGATTGCGGGGATGATAACCTCCTTCCGCGCCGCCTCTCAAACGGGTCTCTCGAA
>OMJJ01000168.1 GCA_900299305.1 bacterium
AGGGGCATGATAGGTCTCCGGTTCGTGGTTGATTGCACACTCACTATACCGCAAACCTATCATGCACAAACTACACTAGCAACTTGAGTTAGAATACATCACTACAGGATTCGCCTTTTTACTCCTTACTTCCTGCTCTTTCTACGAAGGGAATGGGGTTCCTAGTTTCAAGGAAATGGGAACTTAGGGGGCAGAGGGCTACGTCTTTCTAAAGAAAAGCGGGAAAGTCATTCCACAACGGGTAAAAAGTGTGATAAAATTCTGTGTTCTATCCCTGTTTTGCCAAAGAGTGTAGGAAAGTTGGAAGTATGAACCTAAACCTTGTAAAACTGTTCTGCCTGTTGTTCGCGCTGAAGCCCGTTGCGGCGGAGCCTCCCAAAATTGCAGACGTGATAACCACCTGCAAAGGGATGGAGGCGACGGTGGTCGTTTCGCAGATGGACTCGAAAGAGATGGAGAAGATAGGGAAGGATTTTAGCTCCTCCTACCGCATGAAGAACCTGCACCTCTACTACAAAAACCCAGACAAGATTCGTATAGAGGCGAGTTCGCGGCTATTGGGGGATGCGTTGCTTATTTTCGATGGGGCAAAGCGGTACTACGCGGTCTCTAAACTAAGCCTTCGCAAAATCGAAGACCTCGAAATGAACCCGGCAAAGCGGCAGTCGCTACTAGAGTACGGCGCACAGATTTCTGAGGGAACCTTGCAGTTTATGACAGCAAATTTTGTGAAAGCGGAGAAGTTAGGAGAGACACCGACCCTCGTTTTTGAACTAAAATATAAGACACCAGTTCCTGCTTCCTCTTATCAGGTATGGGTAGACCCCAAAACGCGCCTCACCCTAAAGCGGGTTTGGTACGACAAAGACGGCAAGGTAAAAGCCACGTTCCTCTATACCAACCCCAAAGAGGCAGGCGATGGCGTATGGGTTCCTTCGCGCTGTGAGATTAAAAATGCGGAGGGGGTTCTCGCCGCCGCTATGGATTTTAAGGAGGCGAAAGTACCCTCCACTTTAGATGATGCTCTGTTCGAGATAAAGCCCTAACGATGCCCTCTTCCGCCCCTACCCCTCAAACGAATATCGCTTCCGACCCGCGCTGGTCGCGTGCTACCCTGCTGTTTTTGTGTGTGATTACGGTACTGCGCCTTCTCCAACTGCCTAGCCTAGAACTCTCTTTGGATGAGGCATACTACTGGGAGTGGTCGCGCCGCCCTGCGCTTGGGTACTACGACCAAGGTCCGATGGTGTCGTATATGCTCTATATTACGACCCACCTATTTGGCTCGAACGAGTTTGGGGTGCGTATTGGGGTGCTTATTGCGTCGCTTTGTACTATTTTCCTCTGCGTAACGCTTGCGAAACGGATTTTTAAGTCGCCTCTGGCGGGTTTTCTAACCGCCTTTCTTTTGGGCATAACCCCGCTTTCGGAGTTGGGTAGCCTAATTACTACCTACGACCCCCTTATGGTGGTCTTTTGGGCGGCGACTCTGGTACACCTAGAACGTGCGCTGTTTGCCGAAGACCGAGAGGCACAGAATCGCGCTTGGCTTTGGGCAGGGGTAACGATGGGCTTGGGCTTCCTTAGCAAGCACACGATGGTTCTGATTGTGCCTTGTGTGGTGCTGTTTTTGTGGCTCTCGCCGCCCTATAAGGTCTGGCTAAAGCGTCCTCAGCCCTACCTTGCGATTGGGATATGCCTTCTGCTCTATAGCGGTGTCTTTTACTGGAATATCGAGCATCATGGCTGGACATTTCAGCACCTCTTCTTTTTAACCAAGAAGGTGTTTGGCTCTCCACTAAAACGCTTTGGCGACTTTGTAGGCTCTCAAGCCGCGCTTTTGGGACCGGTGCTGTTTATAGGGACGTTTGTTTCGTGCCGCTGGGCATGGCGTTTGCGTACTACCCCGCAAGATGGCTCCGACCCCGAACCGAACTGGCAGTATCGGTTTTTGGTGTGTTGCGGCTTGCCCGTATTTCTCTTTTTTGCACTTCTAAGCATCAAGACGAAGGTGCAGGGCAACTGGGCTCCTTGTACATGGCTCTCGCTTACGGTTTTGTGGGCAGGGTATCTTTCGTTATTGGCACAAGATGCCCCTCGGAAGGTGTTACGCACGGTAGTATGGGCGACCCTTACGGCGGGGTTTATCACGTCGATAATTGTGATTCCTGCGTTTCGTGTAAAGTTGGGGATAAAGATAGCCTCTACCGAAGACCTCTCTAACACCGCTTACGGCTGGCGAGAGATGGCGGGGTACGTACAAAAAGTGCGAGACCGTATGGCGCAAGAGGGGAAGCCCGTTTTCGTGGCGGCGAACGACTATCAGTACGCCTCGTCCCTCGCGTTCTACCTACCAGACCGCCCCGAAACCTACGACCTGTTTCTGCATACGCGCCTCTCAATGTTTGCGGCGCACATAGACAGGCTAAAGGCACGGCTTGGCGAGAATGCGGTGTACGTAAACGACAACAACATCGAAGCGAAGTACCTGAATCAGATTTTTGAGCGCGTGGAGTGGGAGGAGCCTATTCCCATCTGGCGGCGGTACTACTCCAAAGAGCCGATACGCTATCTGTATATCGCCCGTTGTTATGGGTATAAGCGTTTTGTGGGTATAGATTGGCATGAGGGGGGCTAAAAATAGGAGAAGAAGGCTTTCCTCTCTTGCCCTACACTTTGGAGTTTTTGTTTTAGGGATGTCTCAAAACTTCAGCAGAGAAGTGACCCAATGTTCGGCGGATTCTATCGAAACGGTAGGTAAGGGACATAGCCACTTTCCAAAAATCCTTTCGGTCAACGGGGAGAACCATGAACAATCTTTATGCGAGAAGTGTTTTTTTCGTCCAAGATGCAGAGCGTGCTCTACGCTTCTACACAGAACAACTCGGTTTCTCATTGAATTGGCAATATCCAGGAGAGGGAGTTCCCTCTGTGTTTCAGGTTAGCCTGATGGGCTTCGAGTTGATATTGAATCAAACGGACGAACAGACCCAATCTAGGGCAGGACATGGGCGTGTTTTTATTGGTCTCGAGGAGGATCAAGTCGAGCCATTACGTAACCATATTGCGGCAAAAGGTATCCAAACCGAACAACTTCATTGGGGACAGCCGACACATTCGGTTAGAGATTTAGACGGCAACGAACTTTTCTTTTGGGACATTTAGACAAAAAGGTCGCCGTTTACAGATTGTCCCTGTTCCCACGCGAGGTTATATTTGTAGTAACCCTCTCTATTGATAGCCTAAGCAACTTAGAGGGGAGACTACAGGAGTCTCCTAAGCCCTCAAGAACGCAATATCGGCAGGGGTGAGTAGGCGGAAGCGGCTCTCGCGTTGGGTGTTGCGCTCTAGGAAGCCCACTTCGATATGCCCCGTCTTTAGCTCGTCGTAGAGGAAGATACGGTCAGCCTCTTCACTCTCTTCTGCTTCGCGCACCTCTTCCGAACGGCTTCCTGCCCGAAACGCCTCTTGCGCTCCCGCTACCCACGCCGAAAGAGCGCGTTTCAGTGCCTCTTCCCGTGAGAGGGCGGGGCTACTCTCTCCAAAACGCTCCAGCATCTTATCCTCTGCCAGTGCGGTTCCGGCAACGACTGCCACTCCGTTAGAGGCGCGGAACTCTCCATCGTAGTTGAGGGCATAGAAACTGTCTTGGGCAGGGGTACGCCCTAGCTCGGCGAAGAGGGCGCGAATGACGAAAGGCGCACTCGACCAGAGGTCGCCAAATGCCTGTTTTAAACGACGGCTAAGTGCGAAAC
Source organism: bacterium (assembly GCA_900299305.1). Taxonomy (GTDB): domain Bacteria; phylum Armatimonadota; class Chthonomonadetes; order Chthonomonadales; family Chthonomonadaceae; genus CAIJLM01. The sequence goes on from OMJJ01000168.1 coordinate 3,756, forward strand.
CTATCAGGCGTTGCAGGGTAACATCGTCGGGGCTACGCTCGAAACCCTCTTGATGCGCCATCTGGATAGTGCTGACGCGCACCTCCTCTATATCGCCCTGCATTCCAATCGCAGAGAACATCTGGCGGTCATAGATTTCGTAGATTTTCCGTTGCCCACGACAGACGGTAAGCAGGTAGATACCCTCTTGGGTACTTACACCGACAACGGGGCTACCTTCGCGTAGCCGACTCTCCACACTGTCTTTACGGTAGCCAAAGGCTTCGTCTCGTTCAAAAGGTGTATACATGATTCCTCAACGGGGCGCGAGTTGCGCGATAGGGACAAAACAGGGTACTAGGCGCGGGAGCGGGGAAGTTTGCGCTCGCCTATGGATTTATCTATGCGCTCTACCAGTTCGCGCAGTTCTTCTTCGGATACGTCTTCTATACCGTTTGCCGAGATGGTCTTCGCGAGGGGTAGCACTTTGTGCCAGCCTCCGGTAGCGGCATCGAGGTCGGCGGCAATATCCAGCAGGTAGAGAGCCTCTAGCAGAGCCTCTTCGCGGGTCATCTCGTGGAAGGGCTTTTTGGTCTTCGCGATGTAGTCGAAGATACCGCGTATCTGCATAGAGCCGCTTCCTGCCGCGCCATAATCAGCACTCTCGAAACGCGCCCCCATACCATCGTAGAAGAAGATACGCCCCTCGTCTAGTTCACGGTCAAAGGTAGAGAGGATAGGGATAAACCCACCGATACCTTGTAGGACTTCGGGGATACCGGCGCGAATCACCTTTGCGAGTTCCGCGAGTTTACCATCGAGGCTCATGGGCTGTAGGTAGACGCGCTCGTACAGTTTGAAAGAGGTACGCAGAAACCGCACTACCTCCATCGCTTTTGCGAAAGAGCCGGAGATAGCCAGCAGGGTATAGTCGTCGAGGGGTAGCACCTTCTCCGCTTTGTCGTACATCACAGAGAAGCTCGCCGTTGCCCTTCTGTCACCTACGTTGACCACCCCTTGATTGTACTTCACCGTGATAACGGTGGTTCCATGTGTGTCGATGAACCCCGCACCGGCAGGGCTGTCGGCGGGGCGAGGCGTAGCCATTCGCGGCTGTGTTAGGGGATGCCCGCTGGTCTCCAGCAGACCCCACAAATCACCAGTTAGTTCCATGAAAACTCTTTCTACTGCCCGCTACGCTGACGGTATTTGCGTGCGCTATCGGGGTCAATACGTTGCATACGTTTGAGGAGGTCGCGGGTATCGGGTCGTTTTACGTCAGGTTGACCGGGACCTCCGCCATCTCCCTCTTTACGGCTCGGCTCTACAGGAACCGTCGGCAGTTGCCGTCGCTCTTCACCTCGAAATATCTGGCTCATGGTTTGCTTCTCCTTATTCGATGGGCTTGGGGTTCTGTTGTATCAGCGCGATAGCCGCCTCCAGAGTCTCCGCCCCCGTCATCTCTACATTCAGTACCGAAACGTTCTCTTCTACCAACGGGTTCATATCAAAAAGGTAGTGTTCGCCGTTATGCTGAAACGAAACCCCATTCCAGCCTATGCTCTGCACCGCTTTGGGGAACCTCTCTACAAAGAGACCCCTTAGCGCGGCGCGGGTATCGGTGGGTGGGCAGGACATAGCGGCTTGAATACGCCCCTCTGTCACCAGCCTTCGCATACTTCCCGCCTGCTCCAAGCCGTAGTAGAGGCTCTGTTCGGGATCTACGTCGTGGTAGGCGAGGTCGAGGCTCTGCATATAGGCATCGCTCCACTTGAGTCCTTCGGCTTCTCGGAACTCGTTTAGCAGTTGGTATTTTGCCACCCAGTCCAACCTATCCTCAAGCGAGGGTATGTCGGTCTCTAGGGCGGTTAGTACGCTCTCCCACTCTTGTAGTACCCAGTCTGTCTCTTCGTTAGTTCCCTTGAACTGTTTTACCGCCTCTTGTTGGTACAGCCATTGAATCTCTATAGCGGTCATGGCGGGGCGGGCGGTACACTCCAGTTGCTTTTTCAACGTGATGTCTCGCGAGACCTGCTTCACCGCCTGAATTGGGTTCGTAAGGCGGATAGGTGGGCGTAACCCCGCTTCTAATAGGCGGATAACGAGGCTTGTTGTTCCCACTTTAAGGGCGGTGGCGTACTCGCTCATATTCGCGTCCCCGCAAATTACATGGAGGCGGCGGTACTTGCGCGGTGTGGCGTGGGGTTCATCACGGGTATTGACTAGGGGGCGGTTGTGGAGGGTATCCACGCTCGCCTCAACCATGAAGAAGTCGGCGCGTTGGGAAATCTGGTAAGGAACGTGCTTGTCCGCAGATTCGTTTTCGGTTCCGACTTTCCCTGCCCCCGCATAGATTTGCCGCGTAGCAAAGAAGGGGAGGAGGCTCTGAATCAGAGTATCGGTGGGAACCTCTCTCTGCATGAGGTAGCCTTCGTGGGTTCCGTAACTCGCGCCATGAAAATCGGTGTTGTTTTTGTAGATAGAGACATTCCGCCCCGATTTTTCGGCGTGTTTTTGCGCGGCGGCGAGTACCACACGCTCTCCCGCTTTGTCGTGTGCCACCAAGTCCCGAAGGCTACGGCACTCTGGGGTGGCGTATTCGGGGTGTCCGTGGTCGTTATAGAACCGCGCCCCGTTTACCAGCACCCTGTCGCTTCGTTCTTCGGAGCGTGAGCGCGTGGGCGCACCGGGAGAGTCGAACTGCGCGTCATCGGGGTTGGTAGAGAGTTGGTTCACCGTGAAGCCGCGCATATCTTTGCGAGGGTCTTCTCCACGGTAGTTCCAGCCTCCCACCGAAGGAACGGGGCAACTCTGCACCACCTGAATACTCTCGTTTATCCAGTCGTTTGTGCCTAGCCCTTCCACCACAATCCCATATTCGGTTTCTATGCCTATCAGTCGATTCATTGTTTTTATTGTTTATGCTTCCGGAAAAAGTGTTCGCCCCTCTTTTAACCACTCTGCAACGTGATCAATGTATTCAATACTCTTGCCTTGTGGGTGTCCCGTTCGGAGCATACGTAGAACCAGCTGTTTGTTAGAATAAAAATTACGCTCCCACCAAGGTAGTCTATTTTTTCCTAACGGAATTTGTGTGCTCTTATTCGTCTCATTCTCATCTTGAAATGCGTCGCCATAGTGAAAACGCTCAATATGCGAATCGTAGTCACTTGCTCCAGTGTAAAGAATAATGTGGCGCGGTTTTAGTATATCTACCTCTTTCCAAACAACCCCTAACTGCTCAAGGCACGATTGACGCATACTATCCGATGTGGTATCTCCACACTCCTCACCTGTAGAATGATTGCATTTTATCAAATTAGTAATAGCTATACAACTTAATGTCTCCCTACGATTTGACAGATCATAGGCACGGCGAACGATTTTATCGGTATAGGTCCAGAAGGGAGAGTGTCCATACAAATACAAAACTCTGCCTCCTAATCTTGTATCATGTACTCCGTCAATTACTGGGAAATCTGACCCATCAACCGTATTTTTACCAATGAAAAGGCATCGGTTGGGGTCTGCCTGAAACTGCTCTCCAATATGCCAGAATGAAACGGGATTGGATAGCCGCCCGAACTTCTTTTTTTCGTGAGTGCGACAACGCTGGCATATCGGATTACTGCCGATACTACACTCCTTATACATATCGAAGACGCTTTGCTCTAAAGTATGCATCATCACTCCTAGTTTTTCCTGTACTCATAAGTTGCAGGTCGTTACATCGGAATAAAACGAATATGCCCTATTAGGCTTTCTGGCAGTTCGGCAAACGCAAGAAGTTCAATCTCTTCTATGCATTGCCCAATAGGGCATCCGTCTGCCACATAGATAATTCCATAAAAGTAGATACCTGCCTCCTGCCACAGTTGCCCTATAAGCAAAAAGTCCTTGTCATGGGTCAGAATAGCACGTTCTAACTGCGTTATATGAGTAAGGAGCGCAGTGTCAGATAGGCGGTCAGTATGGTCATCTTGCGCTGTAATAATATCCAAGCCACGTTCTCTTAGCCCACGCACAATCGCCCTTCGGAAATTGACATCTGCGTAGAGCCTCATACCGACGGGCTTTCCTGCAATCGCTTCCTCAGTTCTTCACGAGGGGGTTGGGACGACTTGGTTCGCATCTCTTCCACAAACCGCCGCTCGTCTTCTCTCTCCGCGTCAATCTCTTCTTGGTGGGTATCGTAGTAGGCGACAGCGGCTTGTACTTGTGCAAGTGTAAGATGCGGAAAACACTCGGAGACAACCTCCTCTTCAGTGAAGTTATCTGCCTCCTTTGCACCTATCAGCATGGAAACACGGAGGGTAGTTCCTGTAATACGTGGACGACCTAGTGCATCTTTTTCGATAAGAGTTCCCGCAAGCCATAGGCGGCGCAAGAACTCCTCTGCACCTAAGCCATGCGCGTTGGCATCTTGTCTTAGGCGCACCTCTTCCTCTGGTGTTAGGTCTACCGTAATGCTCATAGAATATGCTTTCGTGTGGTTTGGGGGCTATGCTTGCGCTTCGCCTTAACGGGCTTGATGGTGGCGACGTGTTCGGGTTCATAGTCCAGCAGTTTCAGCCAGTCCTCAATCGAGTCGCCTTTCGGGAATATCTCGTTTTCGCGGTACTCTACGCTCAGGGCGCGTTGCAAATCGTCTAGGGTTAGCCCTTCCAGTTCCGAGCGTCTCTCGATACAGCGTTGAATCGCGAAGTCTTTTGCCCGCTCCACCACCGACTTAATGAGCGCACCACTGAGCAGGTCTTTCCAGTGCAGGGTCTCTCTGTCTCCACTACGCAGATAGACCTCAAGGAAAGCGGTCTCGTCGGTGGTACGGCAGAGGTCTTCGGTTATCTGGTCGAGTACGGTGTCTAGGGCGGCGCACTCATTTCCTTTGTGGTCTCGAATTAAGGTGGGGTCGAGAGGAACCTCTTCGAGGTAGATTTTGAAGATGTCACGCGCCGACTTTTTATCGGGGCGCACGACCTTCACTTTGCGGTCTATGCGCTCTGGGCGTAGAATGGCGGGGTCGATGTAGTCGGGTCGGTTCGAGGTCAGCATAACGACGACGTTTTCCAAGCCTACCAGCCCGTCCATCTCCGCACAGAACTGCGGCACGATGGTATTCGAGATATTCAGCCACCGCCCCGAAGAGCGCGTTCTTAGCAGGGACTCCGCTTCATCGATAAAGATAAAGACAAGATGCCCCTCTTTCGCTTTTTCGCGTGCCTGTGCAAAGATGTCGCGTACCTGCCGCTCACTCTCACCCAGCCACATATTCAGGATTTTGGGACCGTTGATGTACATGAAATGCTCTTTTACATCGCGTCCCGTTCGCTCCCGATACTCTTGCGTCAGGTTGTAGGCAGTTGCTTTACCGATAAGGGTTTTACCACAGCCGGGAGGTCCGTAGAGCAAGATTCCTTTGAGGGGACGCTTACCAAAACGTGCGAACAGTTCGGGGTAGAGCAGGGGTAGTTCAATCGCGTCTTTAATAACCTTGATTGCCTCCTCTTGCCCCCCGATTTTGCTCCAAGGCAGGTTGGGAACCTCTTCCAAGTAGTAGTCTTGGCTCTCTTTTGCGGGGAAGTATTCGAGCGCGACTTTGAAGTTCGGCTCCACGCGCACCTCAGAACCCGCTTTCAGAGGCTCGTCTGCCAGCGGTGCACCCCGATAGATAATGCGCGACTGGGTTCCTTGCGAATCCATTGAGACCCGCAGACGGTTTTCGTCCAGCACCTCCGCAATTTTGACCAGCGGTCCTCCCACTGCAAAGCCGAGGTCGCCAATAACGGCAAATGCCTCGTTTACTTTGAGTTGGGTTCCCACCTCAAAACTGGGGTTCTCTAGTTTGGGGTCTACGTTGGTGATATACTCTTGGTCGCCGAGAGCGATACGAACGTGGTTTTTGGGAGGCTCTGGCTCTATCCACTGCCCAAAACGGCGGCGTGGCTTCTGGGGCGGCTCCTCTACCTTCCCCAAAAAGACCCCGATGCGGTTGGCGGGGGCAGTGAGTTTGGTGTACGCCTCTTCGTACTCCGCAATCACCTTTTGCGCCTCTTCCATCATGGCTTCATCGGTCTCTAGTTGGTCACGCAAAGCAAGGAGGTATCCCCGCCGCGAGTCGTTTTGCGGGGTGATACGCAGTACTTCGTCTAGTATCCAGAGCGCACGCCACTGCATCTCGTCGGAGGGCGGGGTTGCGTTTTGCGATTCGTTGGGGTTGTTATTGTCGTTGTTGGGGCGGTTGCTATCACGATTTCTTGCCATAATGAGCCTTTTCTCCCAGAAGCAGGGAATCTTTTCTTATTGAAGTATAACATACCATACGCAGATTGAAAAGCCTTAGTTTCTTTGGAAGTGAGTAGGTGGTACTTAGCGAATAACCTCCAGCATAGAGCCATCTTGAAGGCGGTAGATGTAGAAGTCTCTGTCGATGGTAAACACCTTTTGGTAGCCTCGGCTCTCGGCAATCGCAATCAGTGAGGCATCTGCCATATCCATAGGTACATCTTGGTAGAGTGCCATTAAAGCATCTACCCGCTGTAACTCCGTAATGGTGACTTCTAGTAGCAGTAGTCTTTCCGCTCTTAGTAGCCGCCAAAGTCTCTCTTGGTAGCGATACCCTCCCAAACTATGTAGCAGGTACATCGCTTCTGTGAGGCAAGCCCATGTGATAACTAAGGGAGCGTAGGGGAGACGGTGTAACGCCGCAACACAAAAGGTATGATTTTTGTCGTCTTCATCACAAAGTGCGATAAGGGGCCCCGCATCGACTAACATTCCTCTTTCCCCTCGCGGTGTTTTTGAAGAAGCAGTTCTCTAAATTTGCGTCCCGTATCTTCCGAGAGATGTGCGCCGCCCGGAACATATTCGCTACTATGCAACCCGCCGATATAGCCTTTGAAGAAGTCTGCCATAGTCGAACCTTCTATGGGATGGGTATCGGGCTTCACGGGTAGAAAGAGGTGATTTAACTCCTCAATCACCAGTAGTTCTGAGGTTGTGCCTTGTTGTTGCGCTCGATTCTCAATCGCCTGCTCTAATTCAGTGGGAAGAGTAATTCTCATCAAAACTCTCCTTTGGCTATCTAACTAAAGCCTTTTTTCTTGGAAGCGTATTAGGAGGATGGATTCTATTGAAGTATAACATACCCTACGCAGATTGAAAAGCCTAAGTTTCTGCTTCAAAAGGTGATGGTGTTGCCATTTTGCGGGTGTTGTGATATAACAGAGGTAGAGATAGCGTGCCCAACCTACTGAACATGAAAGTATCGCCGCTTCCCAATAAAACGTGAGTAGCATATCCGATACTCAGTTGTGCCACAAGCGACCTGAGTATTAGGGGTTTAGGAAAGGACGGAAGAGTGTTTAAAATCGCTAGAATTTCTAATCGCACCTTCATGCGAATTCTGATACCAATAATCGTACTATGTTGCCTCGGTGGTACTTTTATTTTTAATCGTTTGAGAAATCTACAACTGAGTCAGAAAATAACTGAGGAAATGGCACCTGTCGCAAGGCAATTTCTTCAGTATGTGATTGATAACCAGCCTGACAAGGCGTATGCAATAACGTCTACAAAGTTTCAATCGGCTACCGATGTGAAATCACTAAGAACTATATTTATGCAGTATCAAATGATGGCAGGTAGTTTTGGTACTCCTTCGTCTGCCGTTTGGCACTGGAAGCGAGTGGATGACGAAAATGTTGTTGAAATAGTCTATAGCATTCCTTGCCCTAATAAGGAGGTTACTGTTTTTATACCTCTCGTTTTGGAAAAAGGGGCGTACCGAGTCTTATCGGTCTATTTGTCTGCTGTAAATCGCGCTAAAACTCTATCCAAGTAGGTCAATTAGCATAGGAATAGGTGTTTGCGATGGTGAACGCACTCGGCAATCGCACCAACTGTATAGTTGTCCTTTCTCAAAGTTACCCCCTTCCTAGACCCTGCATCCGCCCTTTCGCCCAACATTGGGAAAAAGGGCTAGGAATGAAGGCTATAACCCACCAGTACGCAACACAAAGGAGTAAGACGTTTGCCCTAAAAGTTGTAGGGGTTGTCGTTTTGTGGGAGTTGTGAGTTAACAGAGGTAGAGATACCGCGCCCAACCTGCCGAAAATAGAAGTATTGCTGTTTCCTAAAAGGACAAGTGACCGTGAGAATGTGCTTACCAAACCAGAGGATTTACCAAACTCCTTTACAAAAGGGAGGGGGTATCTTGTGTCTCACGGTCTACCTATTTCTGTGCTGGGGGCTACGCGCCTCTGCTCAAAAGCCGCCTCTCCCCGACCCGCTCGCACAGCCCGACACGCGCCTTACAACGGGTTGCGCTCTCTACATCACGGTAGAGGCTTCCAAACTATGAGGTAGACGCGCAGGGCTTTCTCGCGTTTAAGTTGGGACAGGTACGGATGAGAAGTATCTGCGGCGTTGGACGGTCAAGGTAATGAACAGAACTAAAGAATACTCTCATTAGCACGTAAACTCCCTTCCATCACCTACCAAGCAAGTCCTATTAGAAACCTCTTTACTTGCCCTAAATAGACTATACCAGAGTTATGAGGTTTGAGAAATGGGCGGCTTATACACAACAGTTCTTGTAACACCCTACCCCGTAAAAATACGTGCAGATTTTTTTAGCACCTCCCGACAATAGAGATTGAGGTCGTTTTTCATTGAAAGGAGGGGTAAAGCCTATGGTTAGTCCCCTACAGGCACTGTCACCCAGCCCACCTCCTGCGCCCAAGCCAAATGAATTCGTTCCACCGTCCGATACATGGAGTTTTGCTCAGTCGTTGAACAAGGCGGTAAAGGACGAAGGCGGAGGCAAGCCAAAGGCGGAGGATACCGAACCACCCGACGACGAAGAGAGAGACGATGGTAAACCCAAGCCGAAACCTCCCTCCGATAGCGGAGAGATGGCGGCTCTACTTCTTCCCAATCTAAAGCGGGAGATACCAGCAGAGGGAACCCAATCGAAAAGTGAGTGTGACACTGTGGACTCGCAAGTAGGCACTGCAAAGCCAACTTCGGGAGCGGAACACACCCCAAAACCCTCTACCAACCAGTCTGTACAGACACCCGAAACCCAAACCGCCCTA
>OMJJ01000169.1 GCA_900299305.1 bacterium
AGTCCCGCGTTGGGGTAGGCGGTAACATATATCGGGGCGATACGGGCGAGTTCTTCGACATGAGGGCGCATCTGCTCCGGTCCGAGGGCGCAGTTTAGCCCAATCGAAAGCAGGGGGGCGTGTGAAACCGAGTTCCAAGCCGCCTCTACGGTCTGACCAGAGAGGGTACGCCCCGCCGCGTCTGTAATGGTGATGGAAGCCATGACAGGAACGCGCTTACCGGTCTCGTCGAAGTATTTTTGTATGGCAAAAAGAGCCGCCTTCAGGTTTAGAATATCGAAGGTGGTTTCGGGTAGAAGCACATCTACCCCGCCGTCCATTAGCCCACGTACCTGCTCGTAGTAGCCCAACATCACCTCTTCAAAGGTAACTGCACGGTAGCCCGGATTGTTGACATCGGGGGAGAAAGAGAGCATCTTGTTCATGGGCCCCAGCGAACCCGCAACAAAACGGGGCTTAGAGGGGTCTTCTGCCATAACCTTCTCGACAGCACGGCGTGCAATTCGTGCCGACTCTAGGTTCATCTCATAGGTAAGTTCTACCATATCGAACTCACGCAGAGTGATACCGTTCGCACCAAAGGTGTTGGTCTCTACGATGTCTGCCCCCGCCTGTAGGTACTGCGTGTGTATCTCCTCGATGATGTCGGGGCGAACCAGCGAAATCAAGTCCATGTTGTTGGTCTGGTCGGTGGAGTGATGCTTAAAGCGTTCGCCATGATAGTCTGCACTGGTCAGCCCATAGCGTTGAATCATCGTCCCCATCGCGCCATCCAAAACAAGTATACGCTGTTGAAGAAGTTCCTGAATATCTCTGGTCATTTCGCTCGGTTCCGTTCTATTTCCGCGTCTATCTCTTCGGGGTCTACCCAAACCACCTGCTCATTACGCCATACGGGTATTTTTCTTCCGTTACGTTTCGCTTCTGCGCGTACACGCCGCCCTACGTCTCGCAATATGTCGGCTACAGCCTCTACATCTTGAAGCCGTTCTAAGGATGATTTCTGCGATTGCGTTACGTTATTTAGGGATGCCCGCTCTGTATCTGGTTCCATAGTTCTTCCTTAAAAACAGTCGGTTGCCCGTTACTACTATGGGCAATCGGAACAAGGGCATTGCTTGAATTATCCATGACTAGCCACGATTCTACAAAAGGGATATAGTTTCGTAACAGGTTCGATAGCCCTGCTTGATAGCGTCGGTGTATCGTTGTTTCGGGTACGCTGTGCCCTCCCAACTCCACTCTCCCTTGTACGCGCTGTACCGCGAGTTCGGGGGCAGGGAGCCACAAGAAAATCAGGTGAACCCGATAGCCCTCTTTTTGTAACGCACGTAGCCATGGGGCAAAACTACTAGAGGCGAGCGTTGTCTCGAAAGCAAAACTCTTCTGCTCTTTTGCCAACTCTTGTAGCCGCCGCAACATAATACGCCCCGCCTGCAAGCCCACACTCTCCGGCTGAAACACGGATAAGCCCCGCGCTATATCGTCTGCATTGACGAACTCGCGTACCCCCGCGTAGTCTCGTAGCAGGTAAGGAGCTGCGGTAGATTTGCCACTACCGTTTGGTCCGGCAATAACCACCACAAGAGGGGCATCCGTAGAGTTTTCAGAGTTTATCAGCACATCCGTTCGCCTTTACCTTCCCCTATCCTCTCTATTATACCCCATTGAATTTTGGCATCTCTTTCTTACCGTTTTAGGTACGGTAAGGGCTAGAGTACGCCGATAATGTAGAAAATTCTTGTGGAGTTCGTTCCTCCTACAAAAATAGGGAGGATTGGGGGTACTCTATACTTTGGATACGTTTAGTTTGGTGCTGGAGCGATGTATGAGACTGAACCCTAAAGACGGGGCAGAGATGGTCTGGATACCGGAAGGCGAGTTCTTCATGGGAAGCGATTTGACGGACGGTGAGCCAGACGAGACTCCCATGCGACGAGTCTATCTCGATGGGTATTGGATAACGAAAAATCTGGTAACGGTAGCGCAGTTCCGTCGTTTTTGTGAAGCCACGAAGTTCAAATACGACTGGAAAAAGAACAAGCCGAAATGGGACTGGTGGGACGACCACCCCATGATTAACGTCTCTTGGGAGGAGGCGCGGGTCTACGCTCAATGGGCAGGCGGCGACCTGCCTACCGAAGCGCAGTGGGAGAAGGCGGCACGGGGAACCGATGGGCGCAAATACCCATGGGGAGAAGAGTGGGACGCGAATCGGTGCGCCAACAAACTAACTTGCCCCATGCCCATAGGCTCTTACCTGTGGGGGGCAAGCCCTTTCGGAATTCTGGATATGGCAGGGAACGCCGCGCAGTGGTGCCGAGACTGGTACGGTAACGAATACTATAAAAGCGGAAATGACCGCAACCCACCAGGTCCGGCGCACGGTATTCAGCGGGTACTGCGTGGAAGTGCATGGAGCGGGTTCAACCCCTCCTATTTTCGGTGCGCCAACCGCTTTCTACAAAACCCAACCTACCGCTTTCCGTTTTTGGGCTTTCGCTGTGTTATCCGCTCTACGCCGCTGTAAGCACGGAGAAATCGAAAAGCCGGATACAACACTTTTGCAGGGTCGGCTACTCTCACTGTGAACTAACCCTCTTCATTCCTAAGTTTGCCTCTCCCAAATGTTTTTAGGAGAGGCAAACTTATCTGTTTTTGCACCCTCCCACAAAATCCTGTTCTGTTTTCTCAAATCGGTGTTATACTATGCTAACGTTTTTTACACTCGTTAATCACAAAACACAGGAGTTATGCGCTATGATATACCGTTTGCGCTGGGTAGCACCAACCGCTCTACTCATATTAACAACCTCTCTTCTACTCTCCACACCAACCTTTGCACAGAACCGACAGGTACGGGCATGGGGTAATAATAGTAAAGGTCAGTTGGGAAATGGAACCGCTTCCAATACCAACAAAACCACTCCAACCCAAACATCGAACCTAAGCAATGTAAGGCAGGTAGCAACATGACCTAGTTCCACTGTCTCTTATGCCCTCAAGTTAGATGGAACGGTTTGGGCATGGGGGCTAAATAGCAGTAGTCAGTTGGGAGATGGAACCAGTACCACCCGAAGTACTCCCGTACAGGTCTCCGGCTACTCAGAGATAGCAAGCATAGCAACAAGCAATGTACACTCTCTTACAATGTACCGTGTCCCCACCATCTATATGAGCAACACCACCCTGATGTACGGACAAAAGAGTAGACTACTCGCAAGGCTGTACAATGCCGCTGCGGCTACAGTAGTAACGGGTGTCACTGTTACCTTCCAGATAGATGGAACCACCGTAGGAACCGCTACCACCGCCGATAACGGAAGTGGACTCACCTACGCACAAATCAACCCCTACACCATAGACGACACTCTTACCGTCGGAGACCACACCCTCACTGCCTCCTACGATGGCAGTAACGGAACCGACCTCGCTAACTCCAAAGATGTTACCCTCACCGTTGCACAGACCACCACCAATCTTGCAGGGGTTAATGCCGCCGCAAAACTAGGCGACACCATCGCGCTTCGTGCCAAACTCACGCGCACCACCGACAACAGTGCTGTATCGGGTCAAACCGTTACCTTCTCTGTGGATGGAACCTCTGTTGGAATCGGAACCAGTGTTGCCTCCGATGGAACCGCGACTTTCAGTGGGTACGACACCAGTAACCTCTCCGTAGGAACCCATATCCTCACTGCCCAGTTCTCGGCAACCACGAACTATAAGGCTTCGAGTAGTTCGGCAACGCTGACTATCTCTAAAGCGAACACCACCTTAGCGGCGAACAGTGCTACCCGTGCGCGGGGTCAGATACAGGTACTCTCGGCACGCTTGAAAAACTCTCAGAACGGGAACTACCTCTCTGGTAAAACCGTGACCTTCAAGATAGATGGAACTACGGTAGGAACAGGAACAACAGGTGCAGACGGCTATGCCCGTTACTCGTACACGGTTCCTGCCAATGCAACGGTAGGTGCACACACGATAACCGCCGTGTTCGATGGAGACACCGACTACAACACCTCTACAGGGTCGGCTACCCTCACCGTAAACTAAACCCGCTACCTGCTTGAAACAAACAAGCCGCCTCTTCCTTTATTGGGGAAGGGTGGCTTGTTTGCTTGGCGAGAACTACTCCCATAACGAGGGCACCAGATGAATTATGAAAATCTCCTCCCATAGCCTTCCGCTTTTGCCCTAAACTACGTCAGAATATACGTATATCTCCTCTAACGAAAGAGTAACGACCCACCATGCCATCCCCTTACGAAAAGATTGAAGAGCGATATAACTTTCGTCTCCCAACCGTATACCAAACCATGCAGAGCCGCCGCTGGTTCGAGTTTAATCAGAACAACCCCCACTATCTGTGGCTAAACGAGGCGGAATGGCTCTCTCTCAAAAAGATTGCAGAGTACGATTTTGGTTTTCCGTCACTACACAACTTTGTCCCCTTTGCTATAACGGGGGCAGGAGATACGTGGTGCTGGCTTCCCTCTCCCGATGAAAACCACCCCTCTCCTATCGTTCTTTGCCCCCACGATTGGCACATGGCTACCGTATACGCCCCCCATTTCGAGGGCTTTTTGTACCGCCAAATAATCGACTTTGCAACAGATGGTATCGAAGTAGAAGACGACGAAGAGGGGCGGCAGTGGATTCATAACTGGCAGTTTGTTTTTCACGATTTCCTGCCCTCAGAGTGGATAGACACCCTACAAGACATCGCTACCAGACCTCTTATAAAACCGGAACCTGATTCTCACTATACGGGTCTCATTACGGAAGCAGAAAACCACGAAATTGTTCAACGCGACCTCGCTTTTGCACGGCTAAATGAGGAGTTTGTATGGTGGCAAGAAAGTTAGAAGGAGTTTCTGTACACTATTGAGCAGACGTGGTACTACCCACGATAAAGGCTTTGGTGCTTCGCGCTCTTGCAACTTTCTGTACGGGCTACCTGTCCTTTGGATAGGGCTATGTACGCCCCGTAAACGCTTCATTTGTGAAAAGGAGGGATTATGTCCACGATAAATGAAGAGATGCCTTCCAGCCTTGCCCCTATTCCCCCCGCGAACGAGATTTTGATTCAACTCGAAGGTGATTTAAACGAGCAGGGTATCTTCGGGAGCCGTACTCTCGAAGTGACTGCCGAGTTAGTGCGCGTATGCGAACCGAATGGCGCGGTATCACTGCAGATACCCATTTCCGACATTAAATCCGCCCGCAACGAACCACTGGTGGGCGGTGGTCGTTTGGAAGTGACCACGCATGGCGGCGAGATACTCCCCATTATCTCGTACACCCTCACGATTGCGGCAAAGTTTTCGGAAGCGGCGCGGGGTTTAGAGCAACTGGCAAAGGGCGAACCTCTCTCCATCAATCTAAAACTAGAGCGTACCCGCTGTGCCAAATGTAATCGCCTCTTGCCCGAAAAAGACGGTATCTGCCCCGCCTGTGTGAATCGGGGTAAGACGTTTATGCGAATCGCCCGATTCCTAAAACCGTACCGAGTACAGGTGATTAGCCTCACTCTACTCTCACTCACAACTACCGTTATCAACCTGTTGCCGCCCTACCTACAAGGTACGATTATCGACAAAGTGCTTACTCACGAGCGCAACATCTCCCTGCTTCCGCAGTTTATGGGGATGTGGCTCATGGTGATTGTTCTAGCGACCTTTGTACAGGTGGCTTCGGGTCGGCTGATTTCGTTTTTAGCGGGTAACGTGGCAAGCGACTTACGGCGCGATGTGTACCGCGCTATCGAGTTTTTGCAACTGAGTTACTTCGACAAAAAGCAGGTAGGAGCCATCACCAGCCGCGTAACACAAGATACCGATAGGGTATGGGGCTTTCTGGTGGATGGGCTACCCTACCTCGTCTCGAATGCGCTGCTGTTGGTTGGGATTACGACGTTTCTCTTCCTTACCAACTGGAAACTCACGCTCTGCGTTCTCGCCCCTATGCCAGTAGTGGTGATTATCAGCGCGATATTCTGGAAGCCCGTCTCTCAGATGTTCTTCCGCGTGGGGCAGAAGTGGGCGCGTTTCCATATGCACCTCAACGAATCGCTTTCGGGTATCCGTGTGGTGAAGGCGTTTGCGACGGAAGACAACGAGTTCGCCAAGTTCCAACACCGCAACAATGAACTACGCGATGCAGGAGTTCGCGCCGACACCAAATGGTATACCGTATTCGGCTACATGACCTTCTTTACCGCTCTGGGTGGGCTTATCAACTGGACGGTGGGCGGGTATATGGTCTATCGGGGTGAACTTACGCTAGGTAACTTCATCAGGGTAAACTCGTATATCATGCTGATATACGGACCGCTACAGTGGTTCGGGCAACTGAACAACTGGTTTAGCCGCGCAATGGCAGGTGCAGAGCGTATCTTCGAGGTTATCGACTCTCAGCCGGAGCATTATGGCAAAGACCAGCCTACTGTTCCCATTACAGGCGAAGTACATTTCGAGAATGTACGCTTTGGATACGATAAGTCTAACCCCGTTATAAAGGGAATGTCGTTTACAGCAAAGCCGGGCGATATGATAGGGCTAGTGGGAAAATCGGGGGCAGGAAAATCGACCACCATCAACCTACTGTGCCGCTTCTACGAACCCGATGCGGGAAGCATCCTGATTGACGGAAAAGACTATACCGAACTGTCGCTTCAGGGTATGCGTCACCAGATTGGGGTGGTGCTACAAGAGCCGTTCCTCTTCAATGGAACTATCTCGGAGAATATCGCCTACGGTAAGCCGGGAGCCTCGTTTGAAGAGATTGTAGAGGCGGCAAAGGCGGCAAACGCGCATAACTTCGTACTCGGCAAACCCGATGGATACGACACGATGGTAGGCGAACGGGGTGCAAAACTCTCTGGAGGAGAACGTCAGCGTATCTCTATTGCTCGTGCCATTCTGCACAATCCGCGCATCCTCATTCTGGATGAAGCCACCTCTTCGGTGGACGTAGAGACCGAAAAACAGATACAAGAGGCGATTGGTAGGCTGATAGAGGGGCGTACTACCTTCGCTATCGCACACCGCCTTAGTACCCTCCGCAACGCAACCCGGCTTATCGTATTAGAGAAGGGCGAAATCGTGGAGATGGGTACTCATGCGGAACTGATGGAGAAGCAGGGTATCTTCTACAATCTAGTAGAGACCCAAAGCCAATCCAGCCAAATAATAGGCATCTCCTAAAACCCAAAAAGAGGTAGTTCCGAGTCCGTTATCGAATAGTAGGGTATGAACACGCTATCCCCACAACTCGAAAATGCGGTTCGGTTCTACCTCACTCCACTTCCACACCCCACCGTGGGAGACTGCCTTGCCAAGCTACTAGAGCAGTTTCCCAAATCCCCCTCTCCTGCCTGCCTGCCCCTCCTCTGTGATGTACTCTACTGGCATCATCATTGGGATGGGTTTGCAGAGAAGCCGCAGTTATGGACTCTCCGTTGGGCAATCGAAGCCCTTCTGCCCCGCTTTGCACCAGAAGACCTTACCGAGTTTTGGAACCGCCTCCAATCCGCAAACTCCATAGAGCGTACCGCGATGGAGCAGGGTTTGGAACTCCTCACCTCTCAGCACTGCCTAGAACACCTGCTACATGGATTAGAGACCTGTACACGGCACAGTGTACGCACAAAAATCGTGAATGTCCTCGAAAAAGTAGGCGACAGTAGTGTACTACCCCGTCTGTTTCAGGTATACCGCCACTCCGCAGAACACGACTGGGCGTTAGGACAACAGATAGAACGGGCGTTGCGCTCTATTTTGCTAAGAACCGATGTCGATGCTGCTCGTACCCTACTACGCTCATCGCAAGAGCCTTATGAGGATTTGCTACGCAGAGTAACCAACCCTCCCGAAGAGGTTTCGGATTTACTGCTTGTGGCAGAAGAGAGCGAGGATTCTAGCCCCTAAGCCCCCCAAATTTACCACACCAAGCAGGGAATCTCTGTAAAAATGGAGAAACGGATAGGTATTGCGGGGCGGTATTAGCCGTCACCTGCAACATCCACATATTAAGGGGTAGTACAACTGATGCGACTTGCAGAACAGGTAGCGATTATTACTGGGGCGGGTTCTGGTATTGGGCGGGAGACCGCAAAAGTTTTTGTGCGGGAAGGCGCGAAGGTAGTGGTCGCCGATGTCAACGATAAGGGCGGTGAAGAGACCGTTGCCGAACTGATTGCGATGGGCGGCTCTGCGGTCTACGTTCATGCCGATGTCTCTAAAGCGGCAGACAGCGAAAACATGGTGCGCGTAGCAGAAGAGACCTTCGGGAAACTGACCATTCTCTTCAATAACGCGGGTATCTCGCACATCAACGACGACGACGCAATTAGCACCGAAGAGGATGTATGGGATTTGACCTTCGCGATAAACGTGCGTGGCGTGTTTTTGGGATGTAAATACGGTATCCCCGCATTGCGCCGTGCAGGGGGTGGCTCTATCATCAACACGGCTTCGTTTGTAGCGGTTTTGGGCGCGGCGACCCCCCAACTCGCCTACACCAGTAGCAAGGGCGCAGTACTCTCTATGAGCCGCGAACTTGCCGCTATCCATGCCCGCGAAAATATCCGCGTAAACGCTCTCTGCCCTGGACCCCTCCGCACCGAACTGCTCATGAAGTACCTCAACACCGAAGAGCGTCGCCAACGCAGACTGGTACATATCCCGATGGGTCGCTTTGGAGAGGCAACCGAGATTGCAAACGCCGCGCTCTTTCTCGCCTCCTCCGAGTCCTCTTTTGTAACAGGCTCTA
>OMJJ01000170.1 GCA_900299305.1 bacterium
ATGTAGACGGCGGGGTGTGAGTAGAACCAGAAAAGGTGCTGGAACAGAATGGGATCTCCCCCGTTTGCGGGGTTGAAGATACCAAAGTGTAAGGCTCTCTCTGCTACAACAAGCATAAGGGTGATGGCAACGACAGGCGTACCGAGTAGCATAATTACACTGGTTGCGTAGTGTGCCCACACAAAAAGCGGTAAGCGGAACCAAGTCAAGCCAGGCGCACGCATTTTGTGAATGGTGACAAGGAAGTTCAGGCCTGTAAAGATAGACGAGAAACCTGCCAAGAACGCGGCGAACAGTGCTAAAACCACGTGCCCATTACTGTAGGTAGTACTGTAGGGTGTGTAGAAAGTCCAACCGGTATCTACCCCACCGAACACTAGCGCGATAACAGCGAGAGTTCCAGCCGCCATATAGACGTACCAGCTCAGTAGGTTTAGGCGAGGAAAGGCGAGGTCTTTCGCACCTAACATTAACGGTATCAGGAAGTTCCCCAGCGTCGCCGGAATGGACGGGATGAGGAAGAAGAAAATCATCACGATACCGTGTGCCGAGAAGATACGGTTGTACGTATCGGGGCTGAATAGGTCGGCTTTGGGGGTCAAGAGCTCTGCCCGAATCAGTGCCGCCGCAAGTCCGCCCACTATAAAGAAGATGCTGATAGATACAAGGTAGAGCATACCGATACGCTTATGGTCTACCGTAAGGAGCCAACTCTTGATGGTGTAGTTCCAGTTCAGGTAGTTGGGCTCTTCTGCTTCTGTACTATGCTCTCTGGGATGTACTGCACTCATTAGTTGCCTCCCTGAGTATTACTGGTTGCCGCTTTGGGGGCTACGGGGGGGGTTACCACTTTACCGTTTTGAATTTTCACTTCTCCCCCTGCCGGCTTGGGTTCTTCGGATGTCCCTAGCGACTTAATGTAGGCGACGAGGGCATTAACCTGCTCTTCCGTTAGGTTTCCCTGATAGGTGGGCATGGTGGCTTCGTAGCCTGCGGTAATCTTATCGTTGGGTGTGAGGATGTTTGCCCTCAGATAGTCGCGGTCTGCGACCAAAATTTCGCCGTTTTGCATCTGCCGCTTCTTACCAAAGAGGGCATATAGCGATGGAGCGCGGGGCGTATCTTCAGCGGTATGGCAGTTGGCACAGCCTACCGATTCAAATATCTCTTGCCCCTCTTCTTCCATCGACTTGGCGCGTACTGGCTTCGCCTCTACGGTCTCTTTGGTTCCTTTAAGGTCTAACCAACGCTGATAGTTTTCGGGAGTGAGTACCCGGACGGTTCCTGTCATGCGGGAGTGTTCGGTTCCGCAGTACTCCGCGCAGAAGAGGTGGTACTCACCGGGAAGCGTGGCTTCAAACCAAGCAGAGGTGTAGTGACCGGGCAGAACGTCCCTTTTAATACGGAAGGCAGGAATGAAGAAACTGTGGATAACATCCTGCGAGATACAGGTAAGTTTGAAAGGGCGACCAGTGGGAACGGTAAGCGTGTTGTTTTCGCGGATACCGTTGGTGTGCTGAATGTGCCACATCCACTGCTTGCCCACCACAAAAATCTCTTCGGCGTTGTCCGGTACTTTGTAGGCATCGGCATAGAGTTTTGCGCCCCATGCGAATATCATTAGCCCCAAAATCATGGGGATAATCGACCATGCCAACTCTAGCCCGTGATGGGTGTGGATGGGGTGAGAGCGGTCTGCCTTGCTGTTACGGCGATAGACAACGGCGAGTACCGTCAGCATAACGATAACGACTCCCAAGAAGAAAATCGTTAAAGCCCAAGTCACAAGGTAGAGAACATCTATTTCCCGCGCAAAGGTGGATGCCTCTGGCGGAAAGAACGGTATTTTATCTACCCCAATTAGTTTATCTATTCCCATGTACGAATCGCTCCTGCGACTACGCTTGTTCTGGCGTTTGGCTTTTCATTTTGGCAAGGTCTTCCTTGCTCAGAGGCACACGTCGATTTTGCACGGCAAGCACGGTTATCGAAATGGCTAAAATCAGAACGGTTCCGCACCCTGCTACCTGTAGCAAGCGTACAAAACTGAGTGTGTATTTGCCTTTGTGCATATCGAACGGAGAGCAGTAGAGAATAATCTTATCCACTACCGACCCGATTTTGTTTTGGCTGGCTTCTACAAGAGCGAGGCGCACATCTTGGGCTTTGTAGTTCACGCCATAGAAGTAGCGCGAGACCTTGCCTTGCGGGGTGAGCGCAATTAGCCCTGCGGGGTGCGCTATCTGGTCTTTCTGCTCGTTGTAGACAAACTTAAATCCTACGGTTTTGGTAAGGCGCGTAATAGAGTCCCAGGTGCCTGTAAGCAAGTGCCAACCCGATGCTCCCTGCTTACTCCTTTTGTAGAACTCCATCATCTCCTTTTTTTTGGCGGCGGCGAGTTCGGGGGTCTCTTTAGGGTGAATACTCACGATGACCACATCGTACTCTTTGGAGGTGGTATAGTCCACCTTGTTTAACGCCAGCAACAGCCCTTCAAGTTCGAGGGCACAACTTCCCTTACATCTGTAGAAGGGCAACATCAGCAGGACGGGCTTTTTACCCAAGAAGTCTCCAAAGCGCACTGCTTTACCCGTTTCGTCCTTAAAGGGAATATCCAACGGGACTTGCTCGTCTAGTTTTTGGTCGAGGCTCACATCTCGCGAGAGGTTTATCTCGGTTTGTGCGTTTGCAGGTTGTGCGAATATCGCCAGCCCTATGGTGAACAGGGCGAGTAGTTTCGCAACTCGGTTTGGAGTGGAAACTGTTCTCATGGTCTTACTTCCTAACTCTTTCTGCCCCTGATTAGGGGGCTAGAAGTCTGCTACTCTCCCGCTTTTTTCCCCGTTTCAGCGGGTTTTGTCTCCGCTGTTTTAGTGTCGGGGGCAGGTGCGGTGCTCGTTTCCGGTTTGGTCTCCGTCGGCTTAGGCTCTGCGGGTTTCGCGGTGGGTTCTGTAGTAGGCTTTGCGGTATCGGGGGCGGTACTTGTCGGTTTGGGGGTCTCGACAGGCGCACTGCCTGTATTTAGCCCGTCTGCGCCCTTCTCCTCTACCATCTGCATCGCTTTTTCGATAGGGATGCGTACTGCGCCTTTTTCGCGCTCTGCCCAGCCGTACCCCTCTACTTTCTCCTGCTCATCCAATCGAAAGTCTTTCATCTCGATTTTGGGCAGTGCCTGAAGTTTGGGTTCGGGCGGAAGCCGCCTATCGGTAAAGCGGGTCACGTCTCCTACCGTCGTTTTGGGCAAGAAGAAGAGGTAGATAGGATAGGTTATCAGAGTGGAGACAAGTACAAATATCTCCAGAATGACCATCCATTTGATAATAGGTGCTAGATCTATGTCCGCCGATTCGTACCCTTTGGGGTCGGGAATAACGGGAGCAACCTTATGACTGGACATGGCTCAGAGCCTCCTCTAAGCGAATATCGTGCGTGGGTAGCGGCGATGAATGTTTGAGAGCCTCGCGGAACTGATACATCCATGCCAACCCCAACACCACCATAACCCCGATATTGAGAAGTACGGTAGTTGTGTCGATGCCCTTACCGGGTGTCATAAAGAACGGCACTACCGTCCAGAACATATCTACAAACCGCATTATCAAAATCAGGATAGCGACCTTCTGCAAGAGCGCGGGCATCTTTTTGGTGCGCGGCGCGAGTAGCGCAAGGAAGGGCAGTAGCCACTGGAACGCGATAAGGATACCGCCCACAACGTTAAGGGCAGGGATATTGAAGCGGTTCTGGTAGTACTTTACCTCTTCGGGTATGTTTGCCGACCACATAATGAGGAACTGCGAGAGCGAGAAGTATGCCCACACCATGGTGAGGGTGAGTAGCATATTTCCAATGTCTTTGAGTACCTCTCCCTCTGCCGCCGTCTTCCAAGGCTCTTGCTTCATACGCGAGGTGAGGATTATTGCGGCGAGTGAGAGTGCCATTAGGCATCCGCCCATCATAAACCACGCGGGAAACATGGTAGAAGACCATGTTGGGTCGAGCGACATTACCCAGTCTACCCATGCGAAGGTCATGGTAAGAATGAAGATAACCATGCTCCATGCGCCAAGAGTGCTACGCATCTGCGATTCGCGCTCGTCGAAGGTTTTGTCTTGTCGGGCGGCGGATTTCGTTAGTGTACGCGCCAGTAGCCCCCATATTACGAAATACGCTACATAGAACGCGGTAAAACGCGCAGGGTTGAGGTAAGCGGCTTTGGCAACCACTTGCGGATGGTTCTTCATGGTGGTAAGCCAAGGATAGATGGAGTGTTCTCCCATCCACACCGAAACCACAACAGGGATACCCAAGATGAACATCGGCCCCAGTTGCTTTGCCCCTGCTTCTAGGGTTCGCAGTATAACAAGGCTCCACTTACCGCGTACCGCGTGGTGCAGATAGAGCAAGCCGGTACACCCTAGTGTGAGGGTCATCCAAGTTACCCATGCGTAGAGGTATGCTTGAAAAAAGAGTTCCAGTGTCATAGGTTAGTGTCCCTCCCCCATTGGCGTATTCGAACTCTTTTCGCCGGAGGGTTTTGCGCTTTCCTTCTCCATCATCTTCTTTTGCTCTTCCGCGGGTACATCGTTTAGGGTCGCGTTTTGGCTCTTTTGAAGCACACGGACGTAGGCGACGATAGCCCAACGGTCTTTGGTATCTTGGATGCGTGAAGCGTAACTAAACATTGCGCCGTAGCCGTTGGTGATTACGTCGTAGAAGTGACCGATAGGCATTTTGCGAAGGCGGTCTGTGTGGTAGTTACCGGGCGGGCGACGTAGCGAGAAGCCGCGTTGGGCAATCATTCCGTTACCGTCTCCGAGCTTTCCATGGCAGGGAGTGCAGAAGATATTAAATCGTTCTTGCCCACGCTTGAGGAGTTCGGGGGTAACAGGTATCGGAATAGTTTTTACGTACTGCTTTTTGCCGTTCGGTGCATCTTCAAAGCCAGTCTCTAGCGGTTCGTTCTGCTTGTCTTGCCCTCGTGCGATGGTTCCATGCACGGGTAGACGCATGGCAGACTGGTCGGCAAAGAAGGTACTCTCTTGCTGAGCACGCACTTTGGGTTGCCGCCACATATCAATATGACAACCGGTCACGGCGAAGAGCGCAAAGGTCGCCCCGCTCAGGGAGAGCAGTGTGCGAAACGAGCGCATATTCTGTTTTCCTTCTTGTTTCGCTCTCAACGGGGTTCTCCTCACTCTTCTACCACCGAGACCTCTGCGGCTCCTAACGAACGGAGGAACGCATCGGTGGCTTCCAAGTCAAATTTAGGGTCTACAGCCTCCACACCGATAAAGAAGCGGTCTTGGGAAGCACGCTCAAAGTTCTTTGCGTTGAATATGGGATGATGCGGACGGGGTAGACCGTTAAAGCCGAGCATCCCCAACGCCGCGCCAAACGACGCACAGAGAATAGTAAGTTCGTAGGCGACGGGTATAAACTGGGGCCAACTGATAAGCGGGCGACCTCCGATATTGAGCGGGTAGTCGATGGCTAGGCAGAAGACTTCCATGCCCATTCCGACGACTGCGCCAGTTACTCCCGCAAGGAAGCACGTCCAGCGAACTTTGCTGTCGTCGCACCCTATCGCCTCTGCCAGCCCGTGAACGGGAAACGGCGAATACGCTTCTACTTTGCGGTAGCCTTCGGCATAGACCCTTTCGGCGGCTTCTAGTAGATCGTCTGGGTCTTCAAATTCAGCAACAATAGCATAGATAGGTTGAGACATAGTTTAGTGTTCCTCCCCATCTGCGGCGGTATGCCCTGCGAGTGCAGGCTCTGCATGGTGTGCGGCGTTGTGTCCGTGATGATGCCCACGTCCCGTCATACGGTAGAGAAGCTCTTTCATCTCGAAGTTGTTTATCATCGGCAGTACACGGAGGAAGCCGAACATCAGGAAGGTAAACTGCCCAATGGTTCCTAAGAACATCGCAACATCCCATATCGTTGGGGTGTAGAAGCCCCAAGAGGAGGGTAGAAAGTCGCGGTGTAGGCTAACCGAGATGATAACGAAACGCTCTAGCCACATCCCTAAACTGACGAACTGACAGATGATAAAGAGAGCGACTAGGTTGGTTCTTATCTTGGGGAACCAGAGGAACTGCGGTATCACTCCATTACAGAGTATCAGCATCCAGTAGGCAAGTGCGTAGGGACCGAAGGCTCGGTAGTAGAGCATACTGCGCTCGTAGATGTTACCGCTATACCAAGAGAAGAAGGCTTCGCACAGGTAGCCGTAGAAGACGATTAGCCCTGTAGCCAGCATAACCTTCGCCATCCAGTCGATATGGCGCATGGTGATGAAGTCTTTCATGTTGTACCATGCGCGAACGGGTATGGCGAGAGTAAGTACCATCGCAAAGCCCGCATAGACGGCTCCCGCAACAAAGTAGGGCGGGAAGAGGGTTACGTGCCAGCCGGGTAGGTTAGAAACGGCAAAGTCGAAACTAACGATACTGTGCACCGAGAGAACCAAGGGGGTAGAGAGACCTGCCAGCATGATGTACGCCGATTCGTAGCGTTGCCAGTGGCTCGCGGCTCCGCGCCATCCCATTGCCAACATTCCAAATAGGAAGCGGAAGATGGGGTTCTTGCTACGGTCACGCAGACTTGCAAGGTCGGGGATAAGCCCTAAGAACCAGAAGACTGCCGAGACCGTTGCGTAGGTCGAGATTGCGAACACGTCCCAAAGCAGTGGGCTTCGGAAGTTCGGTGTCATGGCGAGAATGTTCGGGTAAGGGAACATCCAGTAGGCGAGGTAGGGTCGCCCGGTGTGGAGTAGCGGGAACAGTCCTGCACACGAAACCGCGAAGAGGGTCATCGCCTCTGCAAAGCGGTTAATCGAGTTTCTCCAACTCTGTTTGAGAAGCAGTAGAATTGCGGAGATAAGGGTTCCCGCGTGTCCGATACCAATCCACCAAACAAAGTTGATAATGTCCCAACCCCACATAACAGGGTTGTTGACTCCCCAGATACCAATTCCACGATAGAGAAGCCAGAGTATCGCTAGCCCCATGAGTTGGAGTAGCATAAATCCAACTGCGAAGCAGACAGCCCATGGAATGGAATGGGAGTTCTGATTCAGAACGACGTTATTAACCTTGTCGTTGATAGAACGATAGGTATGCTTCCCTAATATGAGGTCGTCGTTGAGTTTTTCCCGTGCCGACATCTATCAGGACTCCTTAATCTTGGGGTTGGGATTCCGCAAGCGGCTCATGTAGGTCGTTCGCGGTTTCGTGTTGAGTTCTTCCAACAGGTTGTAGTTCTGCGGGAGTTTCTTTATTTTAGCGATGGCAGACTTGGGGTCGTTCATGTCGCCGAAGG
>OMJJ01000171.1 GCA_900299305.1 bacterium
CATCGGGAATGTCGATGCTAAAGACCTCTTCAATCGCCATAATAATCTCCACGACATCCAGAGAGTCCGCCCCTAGGTCATCCATAACGGAGGCATCGAGGGTGATTTTCTCTTCGCTTGCGTCGGGCAGTTTGTCCATCAAAATCTTCTTCACTTTGTCAAAAGTGCTCATGTTGTGTCTATCCTTATCTGTTTGGGTTGTTGTGTCTTGCTATTCGCGCTTAGGAAGGCTACATAAAGAGACCGCCGTCTATAGAGATAACCTCACCTTGAATATAGGCGGCATCGGAAGAGCAGAGGAACACGACCACTTTGGATATGTCCTCGACCTTCCCTAACCGCCCTAATGGAACCATCTTTGCGGCGGCTTCTATCTGTTCGGGTTTCATTACGGCAGTCATGTCGGTCTCTACAAAACCGGGGGCAACCGCATTTACGCGAATGTTGCGGGAGCCTAACTCTTTGGCAAGAGATTTGGTCAATCCGACGAGTCCCGCTTTGGATGCACTATAATTCGCCTGACCAGCCGCTCCTACCTTCCCAATTACGGAACCAACGTTAATAATTACACCACTTCTTTGGCGCATAAACGAAGAGACCACCGCTTTCGAGCAGAGGAACGTGCCTTTTAGGTTGGTATTGAGCACTGCGTCCCAGTCCTCTTCCGACATTCGCATTACCAGTTTGTCGCGGGTAACACCTGCATTGTTGACTAAAATGTCTAGCCGCCCAAAGGTTTCAATGGCGGTTTTCACCAGTCTGTCCACCTCTTCCGCATTAGCGACATCGGCTTGTACGGCTATCGCCTCGCCCCCTGCCTCTACAATTTTGGCAACGACCTCTTCGGCGGCAGAAGCACTGCGGCTATAGTTGACAACCACTTTCGCACCCTCTTGTGCCAGTGCAACCGCTATCGCGCTCCCGATACCACGTCCGCCCCCCGTTACGATAGCGACCTGTTCCTTTAGTTTCATGCGTTCCCCTCTTTCAGTTGTGCCGTTACGGATTCTAACGAGGCGGGGTCTTGTACACTAAAGACTCGCGCTGTCTTCTCGATGCGCCGCATTAGCCCACAGAGTACCTCCCCGCTCCCAAACTCGACGAAGGTATCGAAGCCGTCTGCCCACAAGCGTTGCATCGACTCTTCCCATCGAACACTACCGCTCACCTGCCGAGTTAAGCCGCCCACCACGTCGTCGGGCATCTGCACATACTCCGCAGAGACGTTCATAATTACGGGGATGTTAGGCTTATGAAGCGTTACGTTTTGTAACGACTGGTAGAGAGTGTCCCCTGCCGTTACCATGAGCGGCGAATGGAAAGGACCAGAGACAGGAAGGGGCAGTACCCGCTTTGCGCCATGCTCTTTGGCAATCTCTCCTGCCTTCTCTACCGCCGCAGTTTCGCCTGAAATCACGATTTGCCCACCACCGTTATAGTTCGCCACCGAAACGAGTCCCGCGCCTGTAGCCCGTGCTTCGTCGCAGATAGTTCGGGCGGTCTCCGCAGAGACCCCAATGAGGGCGGTCATGGCTCCGGGAGTGCGCTTGCCGGCATCTCGCATCAGCTCACCGCGAGTACGCACCAGTTTCAGCCCCGCTTCAAAGGGCAGTACTCCTGCTGCAGTAAGAGCCGCATACTCTCCTACGCTATGCCCAGCACACGCCTCCGCCTTAATCCCGCTCGCCTCTGTAAACAGTTTCCACGCGATAAGGCTAGTGGTGTAGAGTGCGACCTGAGCGTTTTCGGTGGCTTTTAGGGTCTCTTCGGGACCTTCAAAGCAGAGCGCGGCAAAGTCAAATCCTAAAAGGGAGTTTGCCTCGTTGAAAATATCTTTGGCAAGGGAGCTTGTGTTATAAAACGCCTGCCCCATGCCTATCTTTTGTGACCCTTGTCCGGGAAATAGAAACGCGATTTTACCCATGCTTAGTAGTCTCGATTCCAGCGAATAACGTTTGCGCCCCAAGTTAGCCCCGCGCCAAAGCCCACCGTTACCACAATGTCGCCGCGATGGAGCCGCTTCTCATCGGCACACTCACGCAGGGCGAGGGGAACGGAGGCGGCGGAGGTATTGCCGTATCTATCGACATTCACGGCAACCTTGTCCATAGAGATTCCAAAACGCTCTGCGGCAGACTGAAGTATCCGAATGTTGGCTTGGTGCATTACGAGTAGGTCTATATCGGAGGGTTTAAGGCATGCTCTATCTAGTACCTCCTGTATGATGCTTGGCACTACCTCTACCGCAAAGCGATAGACATCTTTGCCCTGCATCTTCATACAGTTGGTACGGCTCTCCAACACATTGGGGGTGATGGGGGTACGGGTTCCTCCGGCAGGTAGCCATACCGCCTCTAGCCCGCCTCCGTCGGCGCGAAGCACAGAAGAGAGGATACCCTCCTCATTAGAGCAAGGGGTTAGAACTGCCGCCCCTGCGCCGTCGCCGAACAGAATACAGGTGGTGCGGTCTTCCCAGTTCAGGTGCTTGGTAAGGGTATCTACTCCCACCACGAGGATATTTCGCATCATACCGCTCTGTATAAACCCTGCGGCAGTAGCAAGTCCGTAGCAGAACCCCGAACACGCCGCACTTAAATCGAATGCCCCCGCCTTTTTTGCCCCTAGCGCGTCTTGAAGAATACAGGCGGTAGCAGGCCACACATAGTCGCCTGTAGCGGTAGCACACAGTACAAGGTCTAACTCTTCGGGGGCGATTTTTGCGTCTTCGAGTGCTTGCCTACACGCAACGAGGGCAAGGTCAGAACTCGCCTCTTCGGGGGTGGTCACTCTGCGCTCACGGATACCAGTACGGGTGGCTATCCATTCGTCGGTGGTCTCTACCCGCTTGGCTATCTCGTCATTTGTTACCACTTGCGCGGGTACACACATCCCTAGCCCTGCGATACCAGCATGGCGAAATGAGGTGGGGGTGTAGAGGGCAGAAGCGGTTTCGGTTGGGACACTCATGCGTAATTACTTTTCTAGGATGTTCTGAAGGTAGACGGTTACACTAAAGGCGGCGGCGACGGTGAGAGGCTAATGCGCTCTCGTATGGTATCGACAATACGATTCTCTACGGCGCGTTCTGCCACGCGGCAAGCGTTATAAATGGCGCGTGCGTTAGAGCGACCATGTCCTATAATACAGACTCCGTTAATCCCAAGTAGGGGTGCGCCTCCGCTCTCTGCATAGTCTACCCGTTTTTTAAGCGCACGGAAAGCAGGTTTTAGGGGAAGCAGAAACGGTTTTGCAAATCGAAGGCTCTCTAGTTCTTGCCGCAGTAGGGTCTGTATCATCTCGGCTACGCCTTCGCTGGTCTTTAGCACCACGTTCCCCAAAAATCCATCGCAGACCACCACATCCAGATTCCCTCGATAGATGTCGCGTCCCTCTACGTTACCAATAAAGGAGAGGGTGGTGTCTCCTGCAAAGGCTTGACGAAAAAAGGAGTGAGTGCGTTTCACGAGGTCGTTCCCTTTGGTGTCTTCCTCTCCATTGGAGAGAAGTCCTAAACGGGGTAACGTGATTCCGAGCACTTTTTCGGCGTAGACACAGCCCATAAGAGCGAATTCGTAGAGGTTATTGGGGTCGCAGTCGACGGTAGCACCGGAGTCGAGCATCACGGCTTTACCTGTAAAGGTGGGGAGAATGGTAGCAATGGCGGGGCGGTCTATGCCTTTGATTCGCCCTAGTGTGAGGAGAGCAATCGCCATTGCCGCCCCCGTGTTTCCGATAGAGACGACAGCAGATGCCTCTCCCTTTTTTACAAGGCGCGTTGCCACTACGATGGAGGAGTCGGGCTTTTTCTTGAAGGCAACCGTAGGCTGGTCGGTCATCTCAATGACCTGAGTGGAGGGAACTACCTCTACGTTTTTCAGCCCTGCGCGGCTTACTTCGGGTGCAATAACGTTTTGGTCGCCCACAATAAGGAAGTGCGTTCCGGACTGCTTTGCGGCTTCCAGAACGCCCTTAACTACTTCGAGGGGCCCCAAATCCCCTCCCATCGCATCTACGGCAATTCGCATACTCGGTTTGCCTCGCGACTTAAAACTACTCGGTCTCTTCGGTTTGGGTGGGAAGTGCGAACACTTGGCGACCCCGATAGCGTCCGGTGGTTCTATCTACTTGGTGAAGTAGAGTGAACTCGCCGGGAGTCTCCGGACTCGGCATTATCGCAGGGGAGTGGGTGAGTTTGTAGTGGGTACGACGCTTGCGTGTACGTTGGTTAGAGTGACGGCGTTTTGGATTCGGCATTGCCCAGCAACCTTTCTTTAGTTCCTCAGAGAAGAGACAAAACAGTCCGCCTCTCGATTGATTTAAGCCGAATAATTGTACCCCTTTTTTAGCGAATTGGCAAGGCTGATTTTGCAAGAAAGGGAACCACCTTCCTGCTGAGAGGTACTTGTACGGTATAATTCACTATTCCCACACCACGAGGAGCCAGTACGTGCCTACCGATGCGCCCCACTTCTACCTCCAACAGACCAACTATACCCGTATCCGTGATAAGTATGCCGCCCTCTACTCTGCGCTGCCCACCGACCTCAGTGAGTTGTGCCGCCTTATCAAGTGCCAACTGATTCACCCTAGCAGTATGAAGGAGTTTGCGGGAGAGTTGCCGCCGGGCAGAAAGTGCGAAGACGACATCTATGTAACGGCAAGCGAGATGCTGGGGGGCTTGATGCGCCGAAATCCTGCGGGGTTGGTCTATGAGCGTAAGCCTGCCGAGCGTCTTATCGTAACGTGTCGCCACCATGCGGTACTGCTTACCTCTATGTTACGTTCGCAGGGGGTTGCGGCAAGGGTACGGGCAGGGTTTTGCACCTACGTCTCTGCCCCCGATAGCAACATGAGTACCGACCACTGGATTTGTGAGGTTTGGAACGCGGAGGAGGCGCGTTGGATGCTGGTAGACCCCGATATTCAGCGGGTCGATTTTCCGCGTGAGGAGTTTGAGTTTGCGGGGCAGGTGTGGAGGCAGATAAGAAAGCGTAAAGCCGACCCCAAACGCTACGGCGCAGGGAACTTTCGGGGGGTTGCCGTTATTCGTAACAACCTTGTACACGATTTCGACTGCCTACTGGGAAACGAGGAGATGTATCAGGAGGGACCGCTTCTCCTTCGCTTGAAGGCGAAGGAGATTGGAGAGCGGGTACAGGCATTGCTAGATACTATGGCAGAGGCAACCGCCCAAGAGATAGATGTGGATACCCTCAAGCCTCTACGCGAAAACTACTCAGAACTGTACTACCCGGAGGTGTAGAGGAGCCTACACCATCTCAGGAAGCGGTTCATGTCCGTCTAGGAGGTAGGTGGGTCGTCCGGTCTGGTCGGGGATGGGGACGGAGGTAACATCTAGCCCCACGGCGTGGTAGAGGGTTGCGAAGACATCTTTGTAGTCTACGGGGCGGTCTGCCGCCTCCTCTGCAAAGCGCGTGGTAGAGCCGATTACCTGCCCATGCCGTAAGCCACCGCCCGACATGAGGCAACAGGAGACTTTGGGCCAGTGGTCGCGTCCGCCGTCTTTGTTGATGTAGGGAGTTCTTCCAAACTCGCCCCAAACTACTACGGTAACGTCTTTATCCATACCAGTATTATGCAGGTCGGTGAGCAGGGCGGTTAGTCCTTGGTCGAGCATGGGGAGGTATTTGCGGAGTTGGGGGAAGTTTGCACCGTGATAGTCCCATCTACCGTAGCCTATCGTAACGCACCGTGCTCCGGCTTCTACCAGTCTTCGTGCCATAAGGAACTGATGATTCCAGCAGGGTCCCCCGTCGTCTACATTGCCTTCGGTTCCTTTGCCGTAGCGTTCGCGGACTTTGGGGTCTTCTTTGGTAATATCGAGTGCGTCTACCAGTTTTTTGGAGGTGAGCAGGTCGAACGCTTTACGGTTTAGTTCTCCCACTCCTTGTAACGAATCGACATCTTTTCGGAAGCGGTCTACGCTCTCTAGCATCCGCTTTCTATCGGCAAGCCTATCCAACGAAATCCCTTTAAGTACCATATCTGCCATGAGTTGACCATCGGGCTTTAGGGGTCCGTGTGCCAATCCAAGAAAGCCGGGGTCACCGGGGTCTGCCCAGGGCATATGCCCCATTTTGGGCGAGAGACCGATAAAGGGCGGCACAGTTTTGTCTACTGCACCGTAGACTTTGGAGAGGACTGCCCCCATAGTAGGTGCGTGGTTGCGGGAGACTTCGTTGACGGTGTAGCCGCTAAAACAGATCTGTGCGGCGTGTTCGTCTCTTGCGCCTACCAACGAGCGCACGATGGTACATTTGTCCATCATCTTGGCGAGGTTGGGCATCATCTCACAAATCTCAATACCGGGTACGTTGGTCTTTATGGGCTTGAACTCACCGCGCACTTCGGCAGGGGCTTCGGGCTTGAGGTCAAACATATCTTGATGGGGCGGACCACCGGGCAAAAAGACCATAATAATGGCTTTGTGGTTCTTTCGGACACCTGCCTGTGCCTCTAGTGCCAGCATCTCGGTAAGGCTCAAGCCTCCCATTGCCAAGCCACCCACCTTGAGGAACTCTCTGCGCGAAAGTCCGTCACAAAAACCCGAATTTTCTCTACCACGAATCGTGAGCATAGTCGCCACTCCTAACGCACCCTAAGATGAAAACGATTGATAGCCCGCACTGTCTTGCTATCCCTTCCTTTTGAGAGAGAACACAAGCCCGATTGTTACGGAAATTATAACATATCTCCCGCAACGATGTCAAAACATTCTTATTTGCCGCTAAGGTTTCACTTCACACACTGCTCGTAACTCTATAGGCTCTAGCAGGCAAAGGGCAGGAACAAAATACCACTTCGCCACACACCTAGAAACAAAATCATTTGAGGACATTTTGCCTCCGCGTCCGTCTTTCTGTTCCTTACCACTGTATTGCTTATTGGCTCGCCACTCACCTTGTTTCAGCCTTATCCCGTTTGTCTCCCAAATAGGTCCGGGCATTATAACCATAAACTCATTAAGCTCGGAAGAAGCATATTTTATACCGTCCATATTTGCCCAATAGTTTGCTTCCAACCTACTGAAATCTTCTGCACTCTTCCGAGCAATTTTCTTTCGGTGTTCCAAGGTAATCTCACTACGAAAGGATGTCCCAAGCAACCTCTCCACCATACCGCTACATAGAGACACCCACATGGTTTTAGACTTTTCATCAGTTATCTCTTGTCCAGCAATCAAGGCTCCTGATACCGTTCTCCACATCTCCCGAAACAGTGCCTCCCTAAACGGAGGGGTGTTGGTAGGTGTTAGCAGATTGGGAGGAAGTTGTTTTTGGATACAGGCAAACATTTCGTCATCGCGAATGAGTCGCTTGCGATAGACCTCAAGGTCAGTACGCGGTCCTTGCCACTCCAGTACCTCACGATACTCTATTCGTGTGGGAGAGAGCCTCTGCACTGTAACACAGTTTACCACAATAGGAGGCTTCCAAGTGAGGTCTGATGCCTTTACCGCAAAATCCCCCTCTACCGATTCCCCTTCGCCAAACTTACGAGTTGCAGTGTACTGACTAACATAGCCCTGTAGGTGCCGCTTACCATCTATTGTAACATAATCTGGCTTGGAGGAACGCTCTGTTTTCCACCCTGCCCCCTTTGGAAGTACAAAGTATCG
This sequence comes from bacterium, assembly GCA_900299305.1. Classification (GTDB taxonomy): domain Bacteria; phylum Armatimonadota; class Chthonomonadetes; order Chthonomonadales; family Chthonomonadaceae; genus CAIJLM01. The sequence goes on from OMJJ01000171.1 coordinate 7,640, forward strand.
CTCTAATGTGTTCGGCTTCTCCTCATTACCGGCATTGAAGGAAAGAGTACGGTCAAATGAGCCATCTTTATTCACTACGGTAGAGACAATCACCCCCTTACATCCCGACAGCCCCCATAGCACAACCAAGCACAGTAGCCCAAAGTAAAAGCGTTTCATGGCAGATTTCCCCCCTCATGTAGCATTTAAGGCAAACCCTCTTTCGATTATAACCGATTGTCTATTTTTTTTGATAGGTTGTCAAGCAAAGGGAGGGGGTTAGCCGATAAAAGGGTAAGATACCTAATATCTCACGTTACTCAGCCCCATAGAAGGGGTTACAAAACTGGTAGGGGCTCACCCCCTCTAAATCTCCCCCTTAAAAACAAGGGGAGACTTGCAATGCACTCCTTAATGCTCACTTTTCAGAGCAAATAAGCCTTTTGTTGCTAGTGCATTGGTCTTTCCCCTTGTGAAGGGGAAAGGTTGGATAGGGGTGGTTTTAGGCTGACAGGAGACCGATATTGGACGAACTCTTGGATAAGTACGATTTGGAGTATGGCGATTTTGGAGACGAAGAGCCGGTAGCCCTCAAGCGTACTCCCCGCAAAGCGTACAAAAACGTAATGGTGCGCGAGTTGGAAGATGCCGTCGTAAAGAACGCGCTACAGACCACCTACACCCCCTCACGCTTTGAAGAGGAGTGGCTATTGGCGGCACTCGGTAACTTCTATCAGGATAACGTGATAACCGATGTGTTGTCGAAAGTGAAGGGCGGCAAAGAGGCGAACGTCTACTGCTGTACAGCGCACGATGCAGTGGGTGTTGAGTTGGTTGCCGCAAAGGTCTATCGTCCCCGTCAACAGCGTAACCTCCGCAACGACAAGATGTACCGCGATGGTCGCCCTGTGCTAAAGGCAGATGGAACCGCAGTCAAGGGTTCCGACCACCGTATGATTCGCGCCATGAACAAGAAGAGCGACTACGGTAAAACAGTACAGCACACCTCGTGGCTGATGTACGAATACACCACTCTCGCCGCGCTACACCAAGCGGGTGCGGCGGTTCCCAAGCCCTACGCCGTTAATGATAACTGTATTGTTATGGGGTATCGGGGTTCGGAAACAGCAGGTGCGCCCACCCTCCACGAAATCGACCTCGAAGAGTCGGAAGCACTGCCCCTCTTTCAAGAGGTGATGCGGAACATCGCGCTGATGCTAGAGCGCGAAATGATTCACGGCGACCTCTCCGCGTTCAACATTCTCTATTGGGAGGGCGAAATTACTCTTATCGACTTTCCACAAGTCACCCATAGCCGTAATAACGACAACGCCCACCTTATTCTGTCTCGTGATGTACGGCGAGTATGCGACTACTTTGCACAACAGGGCGTGGAGTGCGACGCGGAAGCCATTATGGAGCGGCTTTGGGAACGGCACGAAACCAACGACTGGTACGGGTGCGAGTGGCTTAGTTCGTAGCCCTTGTGAACTATACACCGTTTAGGGGTAACAAGAGGCACGATTTTGTGTCACACTAAGGCATCACTTATCAGCAAGGAAACGAGTCGTGCCGTCCGCCAAATCTAGTTCTACCGCTTTTGTTATTGCCTCTGGAATCTCTCTTTTCATAGTTCTCCTCGTAAGTACCTACCGCGTTGAGGGTAAGCAACAGCCCCCCACGGGTGAGCAGGTTTTCCGAAAGCAGTGCGCCTCCTGTCATGGCATAAAGGGAGAGGGAAGCAAATCTTACCGCAAAGCCCTTACCGGAACTCAAACCGTAGGGCAACTCACCCGTTTTATCTCGCAGACCATGCCTCCGGGTTCCAAAAAGTGTTCTCTTGCGGATTCTCGTAAGGTCGCCGCGTATATCTACGACGCTTTCTACTCCCCTATCGCCCAAGAGCGTAACCGACCCGCTCGTATCGAACTCTCCCGCCTCACCGTAAAGCAGTACCGCAACGCCCTTGCCGACCTTATCGGTAGTTTTCGCTATGAGGCGCAGATAGGGGACAAGCGGGGGCTTCGCGGAGAGTATTTCAAGTCCAAGTTCTTTGAACACAACCAGATGGCACTGGAGCGTATCGACCCCGAAATTAATTTTGACTTTGGAACCACAACCCCCATTAAAGAGCAGACCGACGCGCATAAGTTCGCGATTCGCTGGTTTGGCTCGGTACTCGCCCCCGATACTGGTGAGTACGAGTTTATCATTCGTACCGAACACGCTGTTGCGCTGTGGGTAAACGATATGCGCCAACCCCTCATAGACGCTTTAGTAAAGTCGGGAAACGATAAGGAGTACCACGCTTCCCTAACGATGCTAGGCGGGAGGGCATATCCGCTCAGATTGGAGTTCTACAAGTCGAATCAAGGTGTGGACGATACCGACAAAGACAAAAAACGTCCTGTAGCCCGTGCGTTTCTAAGTTTGGAGTGGAGACCCCCCAAACGCAATCCAGAGGTGATTCCACAGCGCAACCTCCTCCCTATCGACACCCCAGAAGCGTTCGCGACAAACACTCCCTTCCCTCCCGATGACCGTAGTATGGGCTACGAACGCGGGAACTCCATCTCGAAAGCATGGGAGGACGCGACCACAGAAGGGGCTATCGAAACCGCTAACTACGTAATGAAGCACCTTGCCGAACTCTCCAAAGTTCCCGATAACGACAAAGAGAGAGTAGCCAAACTTCGCGACTTCTGCAAGCGGTTTACGGAGCGTGCCTTCCGCCGTCCCCTGACCAAAGACCTAGAGCAGCCCTACTTAGACCGCCCCCTTAAAAGCACTCCTGATGTGGAGACGGGAGTAAAACGGGTGCTACTGCTCGTGCTAAAATCGCCGCGATTTCTGTACCGCGAGTTTGGTACAGGGCAACCCGACTCGTATGATGTGGCTTCGCGGCTATCATTTGGCTTGTGGGACTCGCTACCCGATACCGACTTGCTGAAAGCGGCGGAAAAAGGGGAACTTACGGCCCGTGAACAGGTGACGAAGCAAGCAGAGCGCATGATAACCCACCCACGAACTTGGTATAAACTGCGCGACTTTTTCTTGCAGTGGCTCAAAGTAGACTCATTTCCTGAACTGGCAAAAGACCCCAAAAGTTTTGCCGAGTTCACTCCAGAGGTACAAGCCGACCTTCGAACCTCGTTTGAACTGTTCTTGGAAGGGGTACTCAATAATGAGAAATCGGACTATCGGGAACTCCTGCTTACCGACAAGATGTATCTTAATGGGAGGTTGGCGAGTATCTACGGGGTAAACTTACCCAAAGATGCCCCCTTCCAAGCCGTACCCCTCGATTCTGAAGAGCGAAGCG